>JAHFCR010000017.1:0-28498 GCA_023249405.1 Peptococcaceae bacterium
CACCCACCGCTACCTGCACCTTCATGGCGATGGCCACGCCCTCACCGTACTTTCCGTCGAGCATCTGCTGCTCTTCATGTGTCAACTCCACATCTCTCACCACCATTACCAGATATTTTTACTTGCTGTAAGCATGGGGCAGGCGACGCTGCCTCGCCCCCGGGACGGTGGGACAGAGGACGATTCCCTGTCTCGTTCCCTTGACTCACGGCAGTCTTGGTTTGTATTAACTACCGGTAACAACCTTATCTCCTGGGTAATGAAACGGAAGAACCGTCCCCGCGTTTCATTCAACTGTGGCTTTTTACCAGAATACTTTCCGCCTGTTCGATATGCTGCCTCAGCGCCGCCACCAGCCCACCAGTGTTTCTAGCCTTGAGCAGGGCGATAATCTCCAGGTGCTGCCTGATGGTGTCCTTCACATCCCCGAGGGCCATCGCCGTCATTAACTGGTAGCGCAAGATCTGCTGACTTAAAACACTCATGAAATTTTTCAGGTGGGAGTTGTTGCACCGGTCGATGAGCAGCTCGTGCAGGGCGTTATCGTAACGGCTGACGGTCTCCCACTCGATCTCGCGCTCCTGGCGCACCTGGTCTTGAAAGTGCAACCAGGTCTGTTCCAACTCTCCAATTTCGGCATCCGTAAGATTATCGACTGCCGTTTCGGCCGCAAAGCACTCCAAAACCCGCCTCAGTTCGAAGATCTCCTTCAAATCCTTCAATGATATATCCTTGACCACGGCCCCCCGGCCGGGCATGAGTTCCACCAGGTTCTCGAAGGCCAGTTCCTTCAATGCCTCCCGCACCGGTGTCCGGCTCATCTCCAGGACAGTGGCCAGCATGTTCTCGCTGATGTACTCCCCCGGTTTAAACTTGGCGAACACGATGTCTTCCTTCAGTTGCAAGTAAGCGGTCCGCGCCAGGTTCGACTTTCCCTTGCTGCGAAGCTCTTCCATCCGGCTGGACAGGCTTGCCATCTCTTCACTCCCCCCCACTTCTTTGCGAGGTCATATGCTTCCATATATAGGCATGCTCAGGTCCCGGGAGCCAGTAAAATCTTTGCGCAAGTCGACCCCGGTGTTGTCAAGAGTTCAAAACCACGGGCCACGGAATTTAGTGGCAATACGTGGGAGATCACCTGCTCGATATCCGGAGGGCAGGTTGCCAGAAAACCCACCGCTCTTTCCAGGTCAGCGGTGGTATAGGCGTTGACGCCAACCAGATGCAGCTCCTTGCCGACAATATAGTTGGGATCGATCGTCACCGGTTCCTCGTATAGGGCCACCATGGCCAGCCGGCCCTCGGGTCTCACCCATTTGAAGGCGCCGTCCAGAGTGCTGGCCACGCCCACCGCTTCTACGGCCACGTCAACCGTATCTGTGCCGTCCTCCGGAAAAGCCGTCAGGGTTCTGTCGGCTCCGATCCTGCGCGCCAGTTCCAGCCTGGGGCCGGAGATATCGAGGACAGCCACCTGTCTCACTCCGAGAGCCTTGGCCGCAACGATCGTTAACAGCCCGATCGGCCCGGAGCCGATGATGCCCAGTGTGGTATCCCCGGTTACGGCGCCCTGATCGAGGAGATGCAGCGCCACCGCCAGGGGTTCGACCAGGGCCGCCCGGCGCAGGTCGACCGCCGGCGGTATTCTCAGCAGCCTCTGCGGATCCGCCAGGATATACTCGGCAAAACAGCCGGGAGAGACCTCGCCGATAAATCCCAGGTCCGGGCAGAGGTTGTAGGCGCCCTGCAGGCACCAGGCACAGCTGCCGCATCCCACCCGCGGGTCGCCCACCACCTGATCACCGGGCTGCCAACCGCCAACACCGGCGCCGACCTCCTCGATCGTGCCGGAGAATTCATGGCCCATGGTCTCCTGGAGGTATTTGACGAACATCTCTTTTCTGTATATGTGCAGGTCAGAGCCGCAGATGCCGGCATAAGCCACCTTGACCAGCACCTGGCCGGGAGAGCAGGCCGGTTTCGGTATGTCGTCGACCCGCACATCTCTGATTCCATAAAAACGGGCAGCTTGCAAGGTTTTCACTCCCCACTGGTTTGAGTGTCACGGGGACGGTTCTGCTGTCGCCAATGGCACACGGACGTCCTGTTGAAATGTTGTTACCGCACTCATAGCAGCGCCAGATTAACTGGCCAGCCAGCCGCCGTCAACATAGATGATCTGCCCGGTGATATAGTCCGAGGCTGGGCTGGCCATAAATACCACTGTCCCCGCCAGATCATCGTTGGTGCCCACTCGCCCTGCCGGAATCCGGTTTTCGATCCACTGCCGGTGCTCCGGATCCTGGAAGAAGGGTTCGGTCATACTGGTGCGAAAGTATCCCGGCCCGATGGCATTCACCTGGACGTTAAACGGGGCCATCTCGATGGCCAGCGCTTTGGTGAACAGCAGCACGCCTCCCTTGGTGGCGCAGTATACAGTCGACCCGGCCAGGCCGATCTGGCTGCCCAGGGACCCCTGGTTGATGATCTTGCCGCTGCGCTGCTTGGCCATGTAACGGGCAGCAGCCTGGGATGCAAAGAAGAGACCCCTGAGGTTGGTGCCCATGATGGTGTCGTATTCCTGCTCGCTATATTCGAGAAAATTCTTTTCGATCTCGGTCCCGGCGTTGTTCACCAGGATATCCAACCGCCCGTAATTGCTGACGATACCGTCGATCGCCGCCTGCACACCGGCAGGGCGAGAAATATCAACCTGGCACGGCTCCGCCTTGCCTCCCGCATCCCGGATCAGGGCCACCGTCTCCTCTGGCTGGTCACGATCCATGCAAATAGCCAGCGCCCCCGCTGACGCCAGAGCCTGGGCATAGCCACGGCCGAGCCCCTGCGCGGCGCCTGTTACCAGGGCAACTCTGCCATCCAGATCGAATAATTTGGAAACCATCCGCGACGCCTCCTGTTTTTTTACAGAGTTTTATTTCTCATCAATGAAGCATAAACAAATTCTTGACTCAGATGGGGTTAAAACCCCACCTGAGTCTTAGAAGATGTTATCCCACCCCACCGGGGCACCCTCTGGGTCGGGTACCCGGGTACCCGGCTTAGCGCCGCTTCAAGAAGCGGGAGTCTTAGCGGCGGTTAGCTATCGGATAAATAGGTATACCAGTTGTATACAGATTGTATTACTATTCTCTCCCGGTTAAAAAAATCCTGTCATGATCAAACCTTTTTTCTACAACTTTTGTAACTTTCTGTTTGCTTCAGGGCGGACATGCCGGCACAAACAGCCGGTGGGACGCAAATTCAGAATAACGGCTCGGCGCCGATCCTCGAACCGGCCAGAAAATTGATCGGTTTCTCTCCTACAAAACCCACAATGCCATACTCGTTCCGGTGCGGGTTGTAGACAAAATCCGGCAACAGCCGGAAGTTTTTGATCTCCCCGGTGTTGCGAACATGAATACGGGGGCCGGTACAGGCCAGTCCGTAATCGCCGATATGGATGCTCTTCTCTCCGACAGGGGTGATCGGCAGACTGCTGTCGATGATCTCCTTGGCCAGCCGCTCCACCAGCGCCAGGTCCACCTGATGCTTGAGGGAAAAGCAGAGCATGAACCCGTGGCGCACGTCTCCATGATCATCGGCCATGGGCATGCCCATCCGGCTCAGGACCTGCTGGGTGATGTCCTCGGCCGAATGGGCCATCTTGCGGTAGTAAAGGGACGGGTAGACGATCGACCTGATCTCCTCCGGTTCCGGGCCAAACAGTCCGGGACGGGCGATGATGACCTCCTCTCCGATCCCCACCAGGATCCGGGCATTCATGTGCAGGTAAGGGTAGAGCAGATCAAAGTGTTCGACCACCACCCGGCAGCCGTCGGCAATGGCCCTGTTCACGGCATCGGCCAGGATGCCCGGCTGGGTAAACGCCTGCTCGAACAGCATATCCAGGTGATAGGTATGGTGCTCGAAGGCGCCGTCCTCCACATCTGAGAGCAGCGGCAGCGGCCTGATATTGATCCGCTCGTCATCGTTGGACAGTTCCAATCCCGGAAACATTCCCTGGATCAGCAGCGACTTGCCGGCGCCCGCATCCCCGATCACGCCGACCAGAAGGTCCTCGGCTGACATGTAGCGCTGGGCCAGGTGTTCTCCAAGTTCATGTATCCGCCTCTTGCCTCGCGGGGCGAAGTAGACCGAATGCATTAAAAACTCATGAATCTGATTCATGCTCATCCTCCCAGGGCAACAGCAGGTTCAGGAGCGGGGCGTGCTGCTGGGCGCCGTAGATATCCCGCTCGCCCGGATCGCCGCAGGGCAGCGGCCTTTTCATCGTAGCCTTGAAGGCGCAGGCAGGGTCGAAGTAGATCGCCTTCAGAATGTCCGGTTCAGGCACCCCATAGACTCGGGCGATCAGAGCGGCGTTCAGGCTGTTCTCCTTCTTCACCTGTTCGTAGATCCGGCGGCTCTTGAAGATAATGTCCAGGGTCAGCTCGTAGGGCCCGGCATTCTTGGTCCTGATCACCTGGGCGAGTTCCACCAGCGGTTTCATGGGTGCACCTCCTCAAAGGAGACCGGAAAGATCTGCCTCGGGTCAGGCAGGGCCAGCAGGTGGTGGACCGAAAAGACATAGGCCTTGCCCACCTTGAAATCGGACGGCGAGTAGGGAAAGGCCAGATTGCCGGCGGTGGTCAGCCGCCCGGGAAACCCGAAGTGCAGCATGGTCGACCTGGCAAAGCCCAACACCGCTTCGGCAAACTCCTGGCTGTCGGCGATGGCCTCCATCACGATCCCCACCTCGTGCCCGGCTGCGGGATGCGGCTCCTGGGGGCCCATGACCCCGTCCCTGCCGTATACGTGGAACAGCAGCCGGTAACTGCCCTCTTCATGGCTGAAGTTGTCCCTGGTGCGCTCTTCCACACCTTGCAATACGGCATCGAGCTGTTCGATGAAAGCCGGGTCCCGGGCACCGGCCAGGGAGACCACCCGGTAGCCGATCTGCCTGGCGCCCTCCACCTTCACCGTATACGGGCTGGCAGGGCGCCATCTGCTGCCCTCTACCGCTACCCGGCGGTCCGTGACCTGGGTGAAGACGGCCTCTTGCAGATCGATGCTGCCTCCAGGACCCGGGAGCAGATAGGGGTCGCTCTTTTCATACAGAGTATGGGCCGCTACCGAGGCTTCGGTAGCCCTCCGGCCCTCACCGGCCGGTTCGACCAGGAACCGGCCCTGTTCCAGGATGCCGATCATACAGTCGCTGCCGCTGCCCGGCACCGCGGCGATGGCGGCGCACTCCAGGATCTTGCCCAGGTGCAGCGAGAGTCCGGCCGGGTAACCCTGTCTGACAGGCAGGGCCGCAAACACCGCCGGGTCGTAGCAGCGGCCGGCCAGGACCACTTCGGCGCCTCCTTCCAGCGCCTCTATCAACGGCTCGATGCCCATCTGGGCTGCCAGATAGGTACTCTCGTTCACGGCCTCCGCGGTGAGCTGCGGCGCCGGCCCCAGGGGTTCGACCCGGCCGTTGGACAGTTCCTCCAGCAGCAATTCCCGGGGTACATCGGCGGGAACAACCGCCATCCGAAAGGAGAGTGACTCCTCCCGGGCCACCTCCAGGATGATCTCCCGGCACCACTCCAGATGCGGTCTGGCCCCGGAACCCCCCGCAGAGCCGATAATGACCGGTATGCGCAGCCTGCGGGCCGCCCGCAGCAGAAAGACCAGGTCTCTCTTGACCGATCTCCGGGGCACGAAGGACTGTCCTGCGCCCAGGTAATAGGGTCCCGGATCGCTGGAACCGGCATCGACAGCGATCACATCCGGATGGAAGGATAACCCGCGGTCCAGGGAGGCGGCCGGAAAGCCGTAGCCCAGAATCGCCGTAGGCGAGAGCAGCACCAGCGGCTTCATTGCTCTGACCCCCTCTTGAAGCGCAATACCCTCAGGGCGCGCCTCATCTCATTCTCGACCACCATCATCCCCTCGTCGACCCCCATCCCGGGCTTGGCCAGCATCTGGTCGGGTCCGGTGGCCAGTGCCACGTGAACGCAGACCTGAGCCGAACGATCGGTTTCGTTGCAGGTACCGCCCTGGTAGGCCCCGACCCCGTGGGACTTGGCATAGAGGATCGCCTCCACGATATTGTCGACGCCGCCGAGATCCGGGGTTTTTACCTGAATCATGTGTCCCGCCCTGGCATCCGTGAAATCACGCACATCCTCGAGGGTGTTGCACCACTCGTCAGCCACGATCTCGGTCCTGATCCCCTTTACCGTCTCTAACAGCCTCAACCGGGAGAGGGCATCGATCTGCCCCTCCTTGGAGCCCATATCGACCGGGCCCTCGATGCGCAGCCGGAAGGGCCCGGCAGCCAGTTCCAGCTTGCCCAGGTATTCGGCGATGGCATCGAGGTCGTTATCGAAGGCCAGCCCCAGCGTCCCATAGACATCGATATGCAGGACGGGCTGGTAGGCATCCCCGGCCAGCTGCCTGATTCTCCCGCTCAGCCAGCGCACATACTCTAGCAGCAGCTCTCCCCTCGCGCCCAGCTTTGCCTCTACGTTGTTGATCAGGCCGTGCGGCAGCACATCGGCCCGTTTGATGATCGCCTTGTCGGCGTTGATGTAGCGATCATCTCCTGTCTGGGCAAAAATGGGGATGGGATCGAGCGATAATTCCGTGTGGTACTCCTCTGATAGTACCTCGCACATCAGCTTCTTCCCACTCAGGGCCACGGCGTGGAGCAGCGCCTGGGTGAGGCCGTAGCGGAGCGCCGTGTGCAGCCGGTGTCCATCCGGACCTGCCATGGTGTCCAGTTCACCGGCCAACTCACGGAAACAGGCGATCTCCCGGCCCTCCAGCCGCTCAGCCAGACACTGCTCCACTACCGGTACAAAATCCCTGGCGAGAAACAGCGGATCTCTGCCGCCCGCCCCCGAATACTGGACGGCGGCGCAGTCACCGTAGGCGATGCTGCCGTCGGACAGCAGCAGGATGATACTCAGGGATTCGCCCCGCTGCCGCACCGCTGAAAAACCCGGGGTCATCGGATCGCCCTCATAGGCAAAACCGTTTGACCTGGCTCCGGCCTTGATCGCCAGTTGATCGTCGAAGTAAAAACCGGTCAGTCCGGGCGATGCCAGGACTTTTTCAATAATCACGCTCATATTCACCTCGGTTTCCCCACCAGCATACCCTTGCTGATAGCATAAATATCGTCGATGACCATGCGGAAATCCGGCTCTCTCCGCTCTTCCCTGCCCCGCTCTTCGATCTTTAACCGGTGCCAGTCCAGGGTTTCCCGGGACAGGGGCAGATTGCCCGGGTGCAGCAGCCGGATCGCTCCTCTCAGGTCGCGCACCGGCATCATCGCTCCCTTGGCGCAGCGGGACGGGGCGAAAGGAACATCCAGCACTCCGGCCGCGAAGGATCGCACCACTCCTGCAGCCAGATCGCCCTCGCCGAGATCCAGGACTGCAGCGATCACCTCCCCGACCTCCCGCTCGATGACCTGCTCCTCATCCGCCAGCCTTTGAGTGGCCTGAACATTTTGTTCGGCCAGCATGCGCATCACCTGCCTGGTGCAGAGCAGACCGGCCACGTTGGCCTCGGCAGTGGGCACACCCAGGGCCTCGTGCGGGGTCTTGACGATCACCTTGTCGACCCCGGCCAGAGCGGCAGTGGCAGCCCCCCAGGCGATCACCCCGAAAGCCCGGGCCTCGTCCTGTGGGAATCCCCCCATCCACTGGTGAAAGACCGTGCTGACAAACACATCCTGGTAGCCGAAGCGGTCCAGGTAATGCCTGGCGAGCCGCCGCAGAGTCCTCAGGGCCGCCGTATCCTGAATCAGGTTGCCTCCCTGCCCGTAACCGACAGCAATGCTGCGCACACCCTGTTCGGCCGCCAGCAGGGCCTCGATGATCCCCACGGCGTGTGAGATGAAGGGAGGCACCAGCGTCCCGGTAAGCGGGCCGAACATCTCCCGGTTGATGATAATGCCGCCCTCGGCATAGAGTCCGCACAGCCGGTCGACATACTGCCAATCGGAGAGAGACTGCTGCAGGGAGATATTCTTGGCATAAGGGATATTATAGGAGATACCGCCGCCCTCGAAATCCGTGAACCCGGCAGCCAGGGTGATCTCCGCCAACAGCCGGGCATCCGGCGTACCGTGGCGGATCTGCACCGGCACCCCCGTGGCGGCGACGATCCGGCGGCAGTTTTTCACCCCATAGTTGACCGCCGGCAGCCCATTCAGCATCGAACGCCCGGCGGCTTTGGATTCCTCGATTCCCCGGTCAGCCTCCTGATAGCGGTTCAGCCGCGTATAGGAATCGATCGTGGTGGGCAGGAAGTCGGCCGCCCCCTGATGCTCGAGACTGTTCAACAGGTTGATGTGCTCATCGAGCAGGGCCACCCCCGCCCGCGGCTGCAGGAAAGTGACCCCCTCCTGCTGCCCCCGGCGGAGCTTGTGATAGGAGATTCTCTCCTGACCCAGGGAGCGGTGATAGTTCATCGCATCTTCAAGATCGACCTCTCTCCCGGTCGGCCAGCCGGCCAGCACCTGCCGCCGGCTCTCCTCAAGCAGGGTCTGCTCCCATTTCCTATTTTCCAGTGCCAAGTCTTACACCTCCGATGGCGCCAGGGTCTCCCCGAGCAGCGCTTCCGCCGCCTGCGGGTAAATATCGGACAGCAGCCCGACGGCCGCCAATAGATAATGCCGATCGAGATAGAGCCGGGGTTGCTTGGGCGTGAGGGTCAGGCTGTCCTCGATCTGCAGGGCCTGGCGCAGCATATCGTAGGGATCGCCGGCGTGCGCCAGCACCCCTCCGATCCCTACCAGCAGATCCGCCCTGGTCAGGTCTTTTCCCTGCTGGATCCACAGGCGGCCGCTGGGGGTAAAGGCCTCCTCGAGGTGACCGGCATGCCTCACAAGCGCTTCCCTGATGCAGGCAATAGCCAGCGCCCGTTCGATCAGCGACTCTCTTCCGTTGCGGGGCAGAACATCCTTGGAGGCGCTGATCCGGTTGACATAATCCTGCAGTTCTCCGTCTTCGGGCAGAAAGGGCAGCTGTGACTGCAGGCGCTCCGCTCCCACCGCCTGCAGCAGCGCCGCCGCGCTCAGGCGCATCCCCAGGTCGCCCTCCACCGTCCTCTTGACAAACGGCTCGGGCAACCCCTTCAGGATCACCCCCGCCGCAGTGGGCTTGCCGTCGTCAAAAGAATGAATGTCCGTGGTGGCGCCGCCGATATCCACCATCACCACTGACTGCTGCCAGCTGCGCTGCAGCAGTTCACCGCCCCGCATCACCGCCAGGGGAGTGGGCATGGCCAGCCCCACCTCCCGCTGGATGCGCTCCAGGCCCTTGGCCTTGGTGATCTCCTGCAGGTACAGCTCCCTGATCGCCTGCCTGGCCGGCTCAGTCTGCAGCACGTTGACCTCGGGCATGACGTTGGCGGCCACGATCACCCTGGGCACCCGGCCCCTCAGCAGCAGTGACGCCTGATCGGCGGCCACCTTGTTGCCGGCGTAGACCACCGGAACTCCCAGCCCGGATTCGGCGATCAGGGCGGCGTTATCCAGAATGGTGCGCTGTTCGCCGCCATCGGCGCCGCCGGCCAGCAGCAGCATATCCGGCCGGAGGCCGCGGATCTCCCCGATCTCCCGGGAGGTGAGAGTGTAGGCATAGGTGGCCAGTACCCGGGCCCCGGCGCCCAGAGCCGCTTCCCGGGCGGCCTTGGCGGTGAGTGCGGGCACCAGGCCGATCGCCACGATCCGCAAGCCTCCGGCCGCGGAACTGCAGGCTCTCTTGACAGCGATCCCGTCCAGTTCGGCGCGACCAAACTCTGCCAGGGCTGTTTGCAATCCCTCCAGGAGATCGGTGGAGGCAGTGGTCAGCGCCTGGGCAGTCCCGATCAGGCCCGGAGGATCAAGGTTGGCCAGAGCCGCTTTGGTATAGGTGCTCCCAAAGTCGATCAGCAATGCTTTCATAGGCCCAGGTCCTTCCGGAGGTCTGCTATGGCCACATCTGGCATCACACCGGGGGGATAGACCCGGTCAAAACCCATCTCCCTGTACATGGCCTCTACCTGTGAGAAGGTGCGCTTGCCGACCACCAGGTTCCCGCCGGCGTAGAGCAGGATCTTCCCGATGCCCGATTCCCGGCACTTCTCCCGGAGGCCGCGGCAGTCCATCTCCCCATGCCCATACAGGGACGAGACCAGAATAGCAGCGGCGTCAGTCTCCACAGCCGCGTTGATGAACTCCTCCTGGGAGACCATGACACCCAGGTTGACGACCTTGAAACCGGCATCGGAGAAGGTCATTTCCAGGATCTTGTTCCCCACTGCGTGAACATCGGCGCCGATCACGCCGAGCACTATCGTTGTTGTCCGGGGCACCGCTACGCCCTCCTTTGTGAAACGCGGGGACGGTTCTCCTGTTTCATGAAACGCGATAACCGTCCCTTTCTTTAGGCCTTAAAGGTTTTGGCAACCAGATCATCCACCAGGTCATCGCTGGCCAGATAGGGCAGGGTGATCTGCCCCGCCTCCCGGTAGCTGCGATTGAATTCCAGGCTGGTCTCGATGGAGTGCCCGTTCCTGGCCCAGGAGCGCCGGGCGACACCGCCCATGACGTCCCACAGGAGGGCCGATCTGATAATGCCGTCTACCCGTTCGCTGCCGTCCAGCACCAGGCCGAAGCCGCCGTTGATCGCCTTGCCGATGCCCACCCCGCCGCCGTTGTGCAGCGCTACCAGGCTCATGCCCCGGGCGGAGTTGCCGGCGAAGCACTGGACGGCCATGTCGGCCATCACATTGCTGCCGTCCTTGATGTTGGCGGTCTCCCGGAAGGGGGAATCGGTGCCGCTGACATCGTGGTGGTCACGTCCCATCATCACCGGGCCGATCTCCCCCTTCCTGATCATATCGTTGAACTTCAGGGCGATTTTCATTCTGCCCTCAGCGTCCTGGTAGAGAATGCGGGCCTGGGAACCTACCACCAGGCTGTTCTTTTCGGCATCCCGGATCCAGATGTAATTGTCCCGGTCCTGCCCCCGGAGGTCCGGGTCAATGCAGTCCATGGCGGCCCGATCGGTCTTGACCAGGTCCTCATGCCTGCCGCTCAGGCAGACCCACCGGAAGGGTCCATAGCCGTAGTCGAACAGTTCGGGTCCCATGATATCCTCCACGTAGGACGGGAAGATGAAGCCGTCCTTCTCGTCGCTGCCGTTGCTGGAGACCTCCCGCACCCCGGCGTCGAAGACCGCCTTCAGGAAAGAGTTGCCATAGTCGAAGAAGTAGGTGCCCCGTCCGACCAGGGTGCTGATCAGTTCGAAGTGGCGGCGCAGGCTCCGGTCCACCAGTTGCCGGTACCGGTCGCGATCCTCGGCCAGCAGCCGGGTACGCTCCTCGAAGGTGACCCCCTGGGGGCAGTAGCCGCCCTCATAGGCGGCGTGGCAGGAGGTCTGATCCGAGAGGAGTTCCACCCTGATCTGGTGCGCCACAATATGCTCCAACAGGTCCACCACGTTGCCGTGGTAGGCGATGGATGCGGGCTCCCGCCTGGCCAGGTGTTCACCGGCGGTCCTAAAGATCTCCTCGAGGTTAGACGATACCTGGCCGACCCAGCCCTGTTCGTGCCTGGTCTGGATCCGGGAGTAATCCACCTCGGCGATGATACCCACCGCTCCGGCAATCTCCGCCGCCTTTGGCTGGGCGCCGCTCATGCCCCCCAGGCCGGAGGAGACAAACAGGTGCCCGCGGAGATCCTGGTCGTGGGGGATGCCCAATTTCAGGCGTCCGGCGTTCAGCAAGGTGTTGAAGGTGCCGTGGACAATCCCCTGGGGTCCGATGTACATCCAGCCGCCGGCGGTCATCTGGCCGTAGTTGGCCACCCCCATCTCCTCGGCGATCTCCCAGTCCTTCTGGTTGTCGAACAGACCCACCATCAGGGCGTTGGTGATGATCACCCGGGGAGCCTCCGGCCTGGACGGAAACAGTCCCAGTGGGTGGCCGGATGAGACCACCAGGGTCTGGTGGTCGGTCATCGCTTGCAGATACTTTTTGATCAGCCGGTACTGCATCCAGTTCTGGCAGACGCTGCCCGTCTCCCCGTAAGTGACCAGCTCGTAAGGATAGAGAGCGACCTCAAAATCCAGGTTGTTGTCGATCATCACCTGGAAGGCCTGGCCCTGGAGACAGTTCCCCTCGTACTCACTGATCGGTCTGGCGTGGATGCGGCCCTCAGGCCGGTAGCGATAGGCGTAGATCCGTCCGCGAGTGATCAGTTCGTTCAGAAACTCCGGGGCCAGTTGCCGGTGCAGCGTCTCGGGCACGTAGCGCAAGGCGTTCTTCAGGGCCACCCTGGTCTGGGCCGGAGTCAGGTGAAAGCCGCGGTCCGGAGCGCGCCTGACCCCGGGCACGAATCCGGGCATCGGGGGCAGAACATCATCCAGTTTGATAGACATGGCCTGGGATATCTCTAAATTGTTTGGCATCGCCATCTCTCCTTAAACTCGATCTCTTGGATATCATCGGTAAAGCCCGGCATCGCTATCATTTTTTACTGTTGTCCAACATCTCCTCCGGCCTTATTATGCCCTTGAATTTAAAATATTCTGGGCTTCATCCCGTAGCTCCCGTGCCTCGATCAGCAGGCTGGCCTTCTCCGCATCCATACTCTTGCAGAAATCCTGATCCTTGATGCCCCGGAGGTTGATGGCGACGTTCAACAGCGCTCCGACCACGCCGCTGTAGGCCATCAGAACGGCTACTCCGGCATCGCTCA
Source organism: Peptococcaceae bacterium (assembly GCA_023249405.1). Classification (GTDB taxonomy): domain Bacteria; phylum Bacillota; class DSM-12270; order Thermacetogeniales; family Thermacetogeniaceae; genus Palsa-1188. The sequence goes on from JAHFCR010000017.1 coordinate 12,743, forward strand.
GGGCATTGGAATTGCCGTATTCTATGACCACACAGGAATACCGCAAGACGCTCAGGCACTCTCCCGCCACTTTCAGGGGATGGATGGCTGCGCCCTGCAGAGCCTGCTGGATGGCTCCGGAGCGCTGCTCGCGCTCAGCTGCCGTGCCCTTGGGCAGCCGATAGGCCTCCATCACCCGGGTGAAGGCGGCAGTGTCCTCATCCACATGCTCCTGCAGGCTTTGCCTCAGCACGGATACCTGCTCCAGCACCTGCTGCATCTGCATCTGCCGCTGCTCCTCCATTCCCGCATTATTGACGGTCAGCTGGGCCACCATGCACACCAGAGCGGCGGCCAGCGACCCGGACAGGGCGGCCACGCTCCCGCCTCCCGGAGCCGGAGAGTTCGAGGCCAACTCCGCTATAAACTCTCTGACGGTCATCTCCATCAACATCCGTTCATTCACCCCTGCATTTAATTTTTAGACAGCGATCAGGCGAACAGCAACTTGTTCTGCCCCGCAATGCGGGGCGATCAGGCCCCACAGGTTAATTTTACCCGCCGGGAGCCCTCTTCCCTCATGTGCACCAGTATACAATCTGTATACAAGTTTCTACCCGCGGCAAAAAAATCCTTCTCCTGATAATTTTTTTCCTCTACAAGGAGTATCCTTCTAGATATCGAAACTTAAACCAATATTATCAATGAAGACAAGAGCAGGAGGGAAGCGCACACGGCCGCACGGAAACTATTCAACCGGATCGGGACGCCTACCTTGACGCCAGGAGAAGCAGAAAAGAGGAAGATGACACAATGGCAGGAATCAGAGTTGCTCCCGCCCAAGTAAGGGCTTTTTGCACCGAGGCATTAGAGGCAACCGGTGTTCCGGCGCAAGATGCGGCGGTGGTGGCCGCCAACCTCGTGGAGGCGGAGCTAAGGGGTCTCAGTTCACACGGAGTTTCCAGATTGGGCATTTATATCGACAACCTGCTCAAGGGGAATTATAACCCCAGGCCCGATATTAAAATCCTGCAGGAGCGCAACTCCACGATGCTGATCGACGGCGACTTTGCCGTGGGCGCCATATCTGGCACCCGGGCGATGTCGCTGTGCCTGGAAAAAGCGGAACAGACAGGCGCCTCCTTTGCCGCAGTATGCAAAGGGACGCACTTTGGCATTGCCGGTTTTTATTCCATGATGGCTCTGGAAAGAAATATGATCGGGATCGCCATGTGCAACAGCATCCTGCTAATGAGCGTCTATGGAGGCATCAGCCGCACCCTGGGCACCAACCCCCTGAGCATAGCCATACCGGCGGGGATACGGTATCCGCTGGTATTCGATGCCGCCACCAGCCAGGTGGCGGTGGGCAAGATCATGGTTGCCGAGCTTGAGGGCCAGCAGATCCCCGAGGGCTGGGCGATCGATCAGCACGGAAGTCCGACCACGGATCCGCAAGAGGCGATGGCCGGCGCCGCCCTGCCTTTCGGAGGGTACAAAGGCTCCGGCCTGGCGATCATGGTCAATGTTTTCAGCACCATGCTGAGCGGCGCTTTTTTAAGCGTCAAGCCGGGGGGGTCTCAGATCGCCTTTTTCTTCGGAGCGATCGACGTCGCCAGTTTTCAAGACGTCGATGCTTTCAAACAAGGCATCGACGCCATGATCGAAGAGTTGAAAACCTCGCCGAAGGCCGCCGGCGCCGGAGAGATATACATGCCCGGCGAACTGGAATACCTGCGAAAAGAAAGCAACAGCCAACATGGCATTGAGATTGGCCCCGGCGTTTTACGGGAACTGAAAAATGTTAAAAATAAATTGGCCCTGTCAAACGATCCGGACCAGTGGTAGCGTCTCCAGCCAATCCCTGGCCGAGCCATGGATGGTGTTGATGGCGGATGTTCACGGAAATCACCGGGGGCACTCACCCATCCAGCGGCCTTTGGGATCCCCCGGGAAGTTTAGATGGCGGAACCGGCCGTACCTAGCTCCCACATCGGTCCTTCTGGACTGATCAGGCTTGTAATTTCCCGCCCAGATGTGGCAGATCGGCTTGCCAAACTTTTTCGCCAGCTCCACTATCTCCCCGGTGCCGCCCTGCCCCTGGGCCTTCTTGCCATCCCAGACCGCCACCATCACGTCGCTGTGCTCCACAATGTAGCAACCGGACCGCAGGTAGGCATCCCCCCTGGTGGCCATGCGGGGCATGGCGATGGTCTCGATGGCGCGCTCCTCCAGCCAGTAGCGAAACTCCTTGCGGAGTTCAGCTCCGCCGTAATCCAACCGGTGTTCGTCGGTGGCGCCGAAATCCTTGATATAATCATCCAGAGGCACCGGGAGCACCACGATCAGGCGGGTGGCCCCGTTCCTCAGCAGTATCCGGGCCACCAGGCGGTCGGCCCCGATGGCCAGCGGGGAGAAGACTGTCAGGTAGCGCTCCGGAAACTGGTCCTCGATGAAGGTTGCCGCCCTGGCCACCCCAGTTTCCAGCTCGGCCATCCGGTCCGGATCGAGGAAAATATGTCCGGTGATACCGACCCGGAGCATCTCCCTGTGGCCCAGCCGAGTGAGGGCGTTGAACTCTCCGGCGTTGACATGCATGGCCAAAATATGGTCCGGCGGCAGGCTGGAAAGTTCAAACCGCCGCTTTCCGCTCAGGCTGCTCATCTTCACCAGGGTCTCCAGGGAGCGGGCGCCGTGGTGGTAGCTGGTCACTTTCAGGAAGGCATCCAGCACGCCCGGCTCCACCAGAAACCGGTTGTCTCTCTTGATGAACGGGGCATTGGCCTCCAGGCAGTGATGCAGTAAAAAGGCCCGGCGAATAGTGAACATCCTGTCTTCAATGGTATTGGGGTTGCCGTTGGGCCCCCGTACATCGATGTAGGCTCGCAGCCTGCTGATGAAATCAGGCTTTTTCGCTTCCAGATCCGGCCTGCTGTTGCCGGCACAGAATTCTTCGAAGCTATGCCTGGTCGCTCCGGCGAAGATATGAATACCGCCACCCAGCGGATGCGTCCGGCCCTGGTCCGTAAACTCTCCGTCCTGCATCGGCGCCAGAAAATAGCGCAGCCAGCCCAGGGGAAACCCCTCGCAGGGGGTGTCGAATTCATCCCAGAATACCAGGGGCAACCGGCCTCTCAGGCGCAGATCCCGGATCCGGTGGAAGGCCTGAGGCAGTTCCCGGGGCGAGGCCAACTGGGAGAGATTGAAGGTCAGCTGGGCATCCCCGGAGATCCCCAATCCCCTGGCAATCTCCTTGACCACAAAGGACTTGCCGGCGCCTGGAGGCCCAAAGACCGCGGCGCATAGCGGGGCTTGCAGGCCGCCCTGCTGCATATAGTCCCCGACAGCATTATAAACGCTGCGGACTCCCTCGATCTCGCGCCGGTCAGCGCTGCTCCAGTGGCCGACCATCTCCACCGGGGCGTTGGGCAGAGCCGCTCTGGGCCCTGCCTCCACGATCTGACGGGCACAGGCGCAGACTGCATCCACCGATTTGGAGCCCCGGGCAACGCTGTTCTTCGCACCCGCCGCACTTGCATTGCAGCCTCCTGCCTTGACTGCCTCCTCGAGGATCGACCACCGTGCCGGCCCCCCACCGCCCAGCCGGGTGGCCGGCAGGTACCCGGGTATCATCGGGCTCCGTCGGCCACCGGCCAGATGATTGACATCCTGGTAAATCCCCAGGTCCCAGATCTTATCAGGGCTGTCGGCCCTGACCAGCCTCGGCCGTTCCCGGTAGGCCCGCCCCATACCCTGGTAAGGAAACCGGAGGTATCGGGCACCATCTTCTGCGACCACCTGGTAACCTTCCAGGTGCAGCAGGCGGGCCAAGCCGATCCCGTCCCGGACGGCGGTTGTCCAATCAAGGCTTCCCGGCCTGTAGATCCAGGCTGTGGCCAGCGCTCCCAGCATACAGGCGCTGCCTCCCATCATCTGACCCCGAAGGTGCTTGGCAAAATCCCCCTCCTGGCCGGAGCGGTCAAAGATCAGGGAGTGATGATCCCGCCCGATGACGGCCGCTCCGCTTGATCCGACCGTGACGATCACCCGCTGGAAGATCAACTGGTGATTCTCGTCAGCAAAGGGGCAACCCGGACTGTGTACGGCAGCGACAATCTCCTCGAACAGCCTTTCCCAGGACAGAGAGACTCCGATCCGCACCGGACAGGCCCGCAGATCCTCGATCGCAGTCAGTACGGTGGTCCGGTCCGCCAGGCCGAGAGATTGAATTCTGGCCAGCAGGGGGTTCTCCCGTCTGTTGGCATATCCAGTCAGTTTGATCATGATCTGTGCCGGCCTGACGCCGCCAGATCGTTCCCCCAACAGATCCGGCCAACCTGCTATGGCACTGTCAAACCCCAGCCCGCTATCCACGATCACCAGCAGGTCCGGTTCGCCGCCAAGTTTATGTCCGCTATAGTCCCATTGCCCCGGTTCACAGGCGCCCCACTCCAACAGGCGAAAACGGGGGTGGCCACCCTGATCCTCGGGATAAGACCGCCAAGTCGTCCAGCAGCTGGTAATCTGGTCATCCCTGGGCCGTTCCAGCAACCTGGCATCCAGATCGCTGCCCTCAACCCGGGCCACCTCCGGGGAGATCATCTCTCTCAGCAACTGCAATATCAGCGCCGAGCCGCCGGCCTGGGAACTCAGCCGCACTCCGGGCGCCGGACGATCAGACAGGTAGGGATGGATACCGCCTCCGGCAATGAAATCTTCGTCGTGAACGCTCAGCCAGTCGACGGTGGGGTCTCCGCATACCTGCACCAGGAATTTTGCCATTGCCGTTCCTCCTGCCGTATTTGGTCTATCGGCAAAGCACCTGAGTTATTATGTGAATTTATTGCATCCATAATAAGGCCACCACTCGGACCAAGGCAGAAGAATATATTTTGCCCGATGACGCGCCCCGCTTCCTTGCAGCGGTGGGCGCCGTATCATAATTGCAGCAGGGTCAATTGTTGCTGCCAAAAGACGGGGGGTGCCGAAAACTGCCCTGGCATGGTAAGATTAAGAGGTTACGGCGAGTAGTAATGATCTGGGGGCAGCCGTGCCATATTATCTAAAGGTTCGTCCTGCAGAGATTTTTCAATATTTCATTTCCAACTGACGTCAAAGGTAGATAATCCCCGATAGAAGACCGAACTACAAATCCATCCCACCATCACTAGGAGGGTAACAGTCATGAGAAACCTGCTCAAGCTCATACCGGTAGCTTTTCTGGCGCTGATCCTGCTCTCCGGCTGCTTCAAGCCCGCGCCGCAGCCACCAAACACCAACGTGGTGCCACCGCCTGCCAGGGTCGACCCGGCGATCATGACCGGCGCCAGCAACGTCGCCCTGCGGTTCCTGAACAGCAGCCTGGGCTGGGCTGCCGTCAACTTCGAGGCAGGGCAGACCCCTCACGGCATCGTCATCCATACCAGCGACGGGGGCGCCACCTGGGTCAAACTGAACGCCCCCGGCCTGGCGGCGATCAGGGACCTGGCGTTTACCGATGCCACGCATGGATGGGCGCTGACCGCAGCCGACGCCGGCAACAACAAGATGCGCCTGGCGATCATGGCCACCGGCGATGGCGGGCAGACCTGGGCGCAGCAGTGGCAGCAGGATCTACAGCAGCCTGGCCGGCACCAGGAGCAGTTTCTCAACGCCAAGGAAGGCTTCGCGCTTGTAGGAGGCTCTTTCCTCGCCACCGTCGACGGCGGCGCCACCTGGGTACAGCGCGGGGCGGGACAATCCCTGGACAGCTTCAGTTTCAGCGACCGCCTGACTGGCTGGGCTGCCGGAGCCAACGCGATCTGGCATACCGCTGACGGCGGTGTCACCTGGGCGAAGCAATGGACCGTGCCGGATCAGATCAAGGGGGAATTTGCCTACAGCGCCGGTGTAATCTCCTTTGTCTCACCGACCAGCGGATGGGCTCTCTTCTCGGGCGACGCCGCCATGCAACAGACCGCCAAGCTGGTGCTCTATACCAGTGATGGGGGCAAGACCTGGTCTGTCACCAGCGCTTTCGGTGCAGGCAGCCTGAACAATTTTCCGGACGCCCCCCATTACACCATGGATCGCTTCCTTCCGCTGAGTGCCACCACCACCCTGCTAGCGGCATCCCCTCCCACCGACTACCCGGTGTTGTATCGCACCGCCGATCATGGAGTGCATTGGGAGGCGCTCAGCGATGGGATGAGCAGCAGACCAGGCCTGCCCAAGGGAACCTGGGGAGACCTCAGCTTCACCGGCGACAGCGAGGGTTGGGCCGCCGTGATCACCCAGGCCAAGGACCAGGCAGGCAACCCGGATAACACCGTGGCCCTGCTGCAGACGCAGGATGGAGGCAAGACCTGGACGCCCCGGTTCCCATAGAACCGGGGGCCGCAGACCGGCCCAGTGCCGGCCCGGCATATTGAAAGAAGCAGGCACGGAAGCGCAGGCCAACGAAGCTTTTCTGTCAACATTACCGTCCCCGCTCGACACGCCGACATGCAAGCAACCGCAGGCTGCGTTAGCCTGCGGTTGCTTTTTTAAGCGTATACGGGTTCTACTCTTGCGGTTGTTGTTGTAACGGCAGTTGGAGATTGCTCTTCATCAGCTTGGCCAGCACGGCGTTAACCAGCGCCCCGGCGCCTTCGCCGCCACCGTTGATCAGGATCTCCGGGGTGATCTTGATGCTGCCGCCGGCGATCAGTTTCATCAACTCGATGCTCACCAATCCCTCTGGCGTTACTGCCTGCCTGGTCAGCTCGTAGGCCTGCGCCGTGTTCTTGCCGATCGCCAGAATTTTGTCGGCCTCTCCCTGGCCTTCAAGCCTGATCCGCTCGGCCTCGCCCTGGGCGATGGCGATCGTCTTTTGCTTGATCTGTTCGGCTACCTGCACATCAATCTGGGCAGCCACCAGGGTTGCCTGCTTGTCGGCCTCGGCCTTGGTCTTTTCCATGGCGATACGCTTTTGTTCCGAATTCCGCTGTTCATCGAACATTGACTGCCGCTGCAGGGCGAGCACCTTGTTGGTCTGGGTCTCCATCAGTTCCGGCGGCAGAACGATATTGCTGATGAGCACCGATAATACCTCGACATGATACTTGCTCAGTTCATTGACGGCACGCTTCAGCGCCTGATCCTGCTGCTCGTGGCGGTCCTGCAGAAATTGCATCGCCGAAGCGGTGGATGCCTGATTGCGGAATGATGAGTCGATCAGCGGGTGAATGACGTTGGTGATCAGGTTTTCTATGCTGCCGATGCGGCTCACGAGATAGGGGGATTGATCGGGCAGCACCCTGATGACCACTTTCACGCCTACTTTCAGGGCGAAGCCATCCTTGCTGTTCACGTTCAGTGAGTCGAACTTGGTATCCGCAGCATCATCCCAATCAATGGTGGTATTGGTGGTATTGATGATGATCGGCCTGTATGCCAACAGGTTCAAATAGAAATTCCCCGGGCCGAGCACTGTGCGCTGTATGCCCCGGTAGCCTTCCGTAACCACATATTTTTCTGCATTAAAATCGTCTACGGTATCATCGTTCGCTTTGGGCTCCCCGGTGGACACCGGTACCGCCGGTTGCTTGCCGACGTTGGAGATGATCACGGCCACCTGGCCCTGATTTACAGTCAACGCATCCGATGTTTGCACTGAAAACATCAGGGGGTTTATATAAAATTTGCCTGGGGTGAGGACATCTAATTGTGGGCCGCGCTGCCCGCCGTTCATGAGAAATGCTGCGGCATTCTGGAACATGTCGTGACCCTGAATCGTCTTGGCGATCAGCTCGTTTTCCGGCAGTTCCTCCCCGTCATTGGCGGTGACAATGCCCACTTTTCCGGACGGAACATCGATAGCCGGAGTGACTTTCACATCGAACATCCGGAGATTTATTCTGTACCGTCCCGGTCTCAAGATATCCAGCTGTGGACCCTTCTGCCCGCCCTGCTCGAGGAAAGCCTCTCCGTCCTGGTAGTTGTTATGCCCGGGCACTGATTTAGCGTAGAGTCTCCCCTGATCCAGCGGCTGGCCGGCCGCCGCGTTCACGATGCCAATCGAGCCCGCGGGGATCGTTATCGCATCCATAACTGTGATCTTGAAGAGATAGCTGTTGACTCTGTAGAGGCCTGGCGGTAATGTTTCTGTCTGTATACCTTTCTGCCCTTCATTTTTCAAAAAAGCCTCGGCATCCTGAAAGTGGTTATGGCCGGTTACGACCCTGCCGAATATTTCGCCCGGGTCAAGGGGCCTCCCGTCTATCGATTCGATGATCCCTACCTGGTTTTCCCCGATCGTTACCAGGTTGTCTACCCGTACAATGAATAAGAACGGAAAAAACAGATGAAGACCCGGTCCCAATATTCTTGCCTGTATTCCGATCTGCCCGGGGAGCGCGACGACCCGATCCGAAGGAAGCCTCGCTCCGAAAAGCTTCCTTTCTACTATTCCCACCTGTTGGCCGCCGATAATGGCAACCATCCGCGCGCTTGCGAGCAGCAGTATGACGACGATCACAACAATTACGTACAGCAAGATCGATATTCCCATTTGTGTCTCCTCCTTTTAAACTGTTCACTTCCGCACAATGATTCCGGCTTGAATAACACACTTGCTGATCAGCCCTGCCTGTAAAACCGCATTCCTGTTTCATTATTTCCTGGTCTCGCTCCGTGAAGGCGGTCACATCGCGGTGGATGATCTCCACTTTGTTCGGGCTGCCTTTTGACGCCGGACCGGAGATCGGCCGAATTATTGGTCATACCCACGACTGAGAGATTTAGCCCAAGCAGATACCAGTTGGACGCCACATGCTGCTGGTCGTTATGAGTTTTGAACTAAGGGGAAGAAGGTAAAGAGATGTTTAAAAGTGGGATTGCTACTTAATGAAAGTATACTAGCAAACTCCTCCCCATGTCAAATAAGAGCAATGGCCAGCGGTCCCGTGGGCAGCGGTACCGATGCCGGCCCGATCCTGGTCGATCACCGCAGTGCCAGTGATCCCCGCCCGGAACGGTAGGCACTGATCGGTAGGCGCCCGGCGGGATAAGACAACACTGCGGTCCCTTCTGCCCGCCGCCCGGTACCTCATGTCAATGTTTGCCTGTTAATTGCCGGTTTTATGGCAAGTAATTCCAGTCAATATGGTTGGTTGAAGCCTGAAGCGACTATTTCAAAGCAAGGCGGGCAGGTAGAGGTGGAAAGTGCTACCCAGGCTGGGGGTGCTATCTACCTCGATCCAGCCATCATGGGCCTGAATGATCCCATACGCCACCGACAACCCCAGCCCAATACCTTTATCCTTGGTGGTGAAGAAGGGCTCGAAGATATGGGGCAAATTTTCCTTGTCGATGCCAACGCCAGTGTCAGAAACCGACAGGCAGACATATCTGCCTGGTATCGCCTGCTGCCGTTCATCGCGGCCCAGGTATACATTTGCCGTCCTGATAGTGATGACGCCTCCTCCGGGTATAGCATCGCAGGCATTCAACACCAGATTGGTGATCGCCTGGTCGATATTGGAGGCATCAGCTTTTACCAGACACAGATCGGGGCTGGTTTGCAGTTCAATGGAGATCTGCTCTCCCTGCAGGCGAACCAGGATATTTTTCACCTCTTCGACGTTGTTGTTCAGGTTAATAGGGATCTTGAAGAGAGGGTTCCTGCCTCCAAAGATCAGCAACTGCCGGGTGAGATTGGCAGAAATCCGGGCGCTGTTTCGAATCCTCAACAGCACCCGCCGTAAGGGATCATCTCTGGTCAGCCGGGACAGGTAGAGATCGACGCAGGCATAGATCACCATCAACTGGTTGTTCAATTCGTGGGCCACGCCCCCTGCCAGCTGGCCTATCGCCTCCATTTTCTGGGCCTGGAACAGGTCCGTCCAAGCCTGCACCGCACCTTTTGCCTCCCTCAGAGCAGTGAGCAGCGCTTGTTCCGTCCGTTTGCGCCCGGAGACATTGCGAATCAGCACCAACACTGACGGTTGTCTCTCGTAGACAATGGTTCTGGCGCTCATCTCCACCCACTGCTCCGGTTCGTCCTCGGAGATCAATCTGATGTCCACAACCGACTCCAGCAGATCGCCACGTTGATGCGCCTCACATCGCTGCTGCACAATCTCACGAAAATCCGGATGGATAACCTGCCAGAAATCTGCCTGTTCGATATCCTTCACTGCATGCACGGTAAAGGCATGGGAGCCATGGTTGATCAGCAGCACCCGGGTGCCCTGAATAATAAAAGCTGGCGTCGATTCCGTCACCAGCTTGTAGTCAGCCAGTTCTTTTCTGAGGTCGACCTCCTGCTTCTGGTGTATCAGAAGATTCTTCTTCAGGATCTGGTTTTCGTTTACAAGCTCTTCAAGATGCTCCAACAACCGCTGTACTATACAATCAGCGCTATAACCGGAATCTTCGAGCACCTGTCCCGATATCTTCATGCGCCCATCCAAGCTGCGCAGCAAAATGGCCGTTTGTGCAGAATAAGTCCTCATCCCGCGACCTCCTGATCGAAAAAATCGTCTTTTCCCAATTATGTGATTACTTGCTAATATAATTCGTCATTCCCAGAAAATCTCCTGCAAGGCTTCCAGTATTCCAGTATATTTCCCATGATATTACTTTTATCGACTAAAATATCCTGTTCCACCGGGCTATCGCCCCGAGGCAACAATTACCTCGCACTCTACTTTTGCCCTTTTCATATCCTATCTCGCTGAAAAGTTTAAAACTAAGGAGAGAAGAAACTGTATGCATCTGTTGACCATTATCTTTTTAGGCATATCTTCAAATCTGGACACCCTTGGCGTGGGGTTGGCCTACGGAACCAGAAAATACCGTTTACCGTTTTGGTCTAACCTGATCTGCGCCCTGGTTCCCTGTATCGGCACTTATCTGATGATGATCTTAGGGGAAGCTGTCAGATATATAATTTCGGTTCCCCTGGCGAATCTTCTAGGGGCTGGCATTATCATGGCGGCAGGCGTCGTCCTGATTATTCAGTATTTTAGAGGACCGCGCACGGCAAACAAGATTTCAACGGAGATGCCTGAGCAGAAGACAGGAGAGGCCGCTGCCCAGCCCTCGCTCTTCGATAATATGAAAGACTTGGGCCGGATTCTCGAGGACCCCTTTAAGGCTGACTACGATTATTCGGAAAGCATCGAATTCAAGGAAGCGGCGGTGCTGGCATTCGCCCTGACGCTCAACAATCTCTCCTGCGGCTTTGCAGCCGGCTTGATGGGTTTGAACGTCTTCCTCACGGCAGGAACGGCATTCGTTGTCAGCCTGCTCTTTTTTTATGCCGGCATTCAAATCGGCCTGCATTTCATGGCGCGGTGGATTGGAGAAAAAGGCGGCCTTGCTGCCGGTATCATATTGATTCTGCTCGGCATTTATGAACTCCTCAGCTAATAAGCTTCAATAACACCCCGCGTGATCCGATCTCTGCCCATCTGGAAGCAGGTATGGTTTTACCATTTAGATCAATGCGATCCCTAGTAATAGCAATAAGTGTTCATTGCTTATAAAACCGATTTTTCATATAATTATATCGAGTTATCAACCTTTTACTTGGCAAATCTCACCATTGAATGTAAGAGAGAGAGAGAGAGAAACGGAGGCAGAACATGGCCAGACTAACCTTTTTAGGGGGAGCCGGCACGGTCACCGGTTCCTGCTTTCTACTGGAGACCGATAAGTTGAAGCTGTTTGTGGACTGTGGCATGTTCCAGGGCAACCGGGAACTGCGCCTGCGCAACTACCGCACCCTGGAGCTTCCGGCCCGGTCACTGGACTACGTCCTGTTGACCCACGCCCACATCGACCACTCCGGGTTGATCCCCCGCCTCTACAAGCAGGGTTTTCGGGGCCAGGTGATAGCCACCGGCGCTACTGTCGAACTCTGCAAGATCATGCTCCCGGACAGCGGCCACATCCAGGAGATGGATGCGGAGTGGGAGACCCGCAAGGCGAAGCGGCGCGGCGAGAAACACCTTGAGCCGCTCTACACCGCCCAGGATGCCCAAAATTGCCTGCGTGCCTTTACGGGGGTCTCTTATGGGCAGTCGATAGCGCTCGACGACCAGGTACGGGTGCGTTTTCTGGATGCGGGGCACATCCTCGGCTCTGCCATTATCGAGGTCTGGATCAGAGAGAACGGTCAGGAGGTAAAGACCGTCTTCAGCGGCGACCTGGGCAATAGAGGCACTCCCATCGTCAGGGACCCCTCCTTCGTTGAAGAGGCGGATTACCTGCTGCTGGAATCCACCTACGGGGACCGCCTGCACGAACCGGTGGCCAACGAGGCCCAGCGGCTCAAGGATGCTATCCTGGACACCCTGCAGCGCGGGGGCAACGTGATCATCCCCTCCTTCGCGGTCGGCCGGACCCAGGAGATGCTGTTCTTCCTCAGCGGCATGTTCAAACGGGGAGAACTGCCGCCGGTTCCGGTCTACATCGACAGCCCGCTGGCCGTCTCCGCCACCGAGATCTTCGAACGCTGCCCGGAGTACTACGACGATGAAACCAAGGCCTGTTTCGGCGGCAATGACCCCTTCAACTTCCCCGGCCTGACCTTCGTGCGGGACGTTAAGGAGTCCATGGCCCTCAACAACGGTGATCACAAGAGCAAGGTGATCATCTCGGCCAGCGGCATGTGCGACGCCGGCCGGATCAAGCATCACCTCAAGCACAATCTCTGGCGGCCGGATTCGTCAGTGGTCTTCGTCGGCTTCCAGGCGGAGGGTACCCTTGGCCGGCGGATCCTGGAAGGGGAGAAGAAGGTCCGGATCCTGGGCGAGCCGATCAACGTGGCAGCCAAGGTCATCTCCCTGCAGGGCTTCTCCGCCCATGCCGACCAGAACGGGTTGCTGGACTGGGTCTCACGCCTGAAGCAGAAGCCGCAGCGACTGTTCATAGTCCACGGCGAGGCCGCCTCCTCGTGCGCCCTGAGTGAACTGATCGGGCAGCGCCTCGGCCTCTCCGTGGTGGCGCCGCGGGTTGGTGAGCAGTACCAGCTCGCCCTCCAGGGCCTGGAACTGACCAGAGCACCCCTGCCCACCGTCCACCCTGCCGGTCTTGACGCCAGGCAGCGGCTGCTGCTGGAGATCTTCCGGCTGGAGAAGAAACTGGCCGAGGTCAAGGAAGACTTGCTGCTGATGGAAAATGGCGCCCCGGAGACTGAAAGCCTGGAGAAATTTGTTCCTGAACTCAACGAAAAGATCGACGCCCTGCTGCAGCTAGTTCCTAAAAAAGGATAATTTCCCATGGCGTACTTGGATACGTTATAATATCTGCATTGACCCCATAGGAGACAACCATTAATAGCAAGCGACACCCGGGCAGCTGCCCGGGTGTCCTTACCGGTTGGGAGAAAGAACGGCGCCGCATGGTCCGCCGTATGCTTATTCGAGAGTATGTGGATGAAGGAGCGGACATACACGAGCGAAAAAACATCGGTCAAGCCCAGCGCTCTCAAGGCGGTCTCTGCTTTCAGGCACCGCAACTATCAACTCTACTTCAGCGGACAGCTGATCTCCCTGGTCGGCACCTGGATGCAGAACATCGCTCAGGACTGGCTGATCCTGGAGCTGACCAACTCGGCCTTCCTGCTCGGCCTGATCAGCGCCATCCAGTTTCTCCCGATGCTGCTGCTCTCCCTGGTGGCCGGGGAGGTGGCCGACCGGGTGCCAAAGCGATCCCTGCTCCTGCTGGCCCAGGGCAGTATGATGGTCTGCGCCCTGATCCTCGGCCTGCTGACGTTGACCGGGGCGGTACGCTACTGGCACGTACTGATCCTGGCAGCGCTGCTCGGCACGGCCAATGCCTTCGACAACCCGACCCGCCAGTCGTTCATCGTGGAGATGGTGGGCCGGGATGACCTGATGAACGCCATCACCCTGAACTCCTCGATGTTCAATATCGCCCGCGTTCTGGGCCCCGCCCTGTCCGGCCTGGCTATCGGCCAGCTGGGCATGGCGCCCTGCTTCCTGGTGAACGCCGCCAGCTTTCTGGCAGTGATCATCGGGCTGGCCCTGATGCGGCTCGAGGTCCGGCCAATACGCCGGCCGGCCAACAACATGATGTGGCAGAACATCCTCGAAGGCTTAAACTATATCCGCCGCACGCCGATCATCTTGAATTCCGTGCTGCTGATGGCCATGGTCAGCATTTTCGCCATGAACTTCACCGTACTGGTGCCGGTGCTGGCCAGAGTCAACCTGCATCAACAGGCACAGGGGTATGGCTTCCTGGCCTCGGCGCTGGGCATCGGCGCCCTGCTGGGAGCGCTGCTCCTGGCATCCATCAGCAGTCGCAGCCCCAACCGGAAGCTGCTGTTCAGCGGAGCGGCCGGGCTCTGCCTCTTTCAACTGTTGCTGGCGCTTACACGGCAGTTCTCCCTGTCCTTCCTATTATTGTTCTGCACCGGAGCATCCATGATCGTCTTTGCCGCCCTGTCCAATACCACAGTCCAACTCAACGTCGAGGATCACCTGCGCGGCCGGGTGATGGGCGTCTACAGCATCGTCTTTCTAGGAGTGACCCCGATCGGCAGCCTGTTCAGCGGCAGCCTCGCTCATGTCCTGGGAGCGCCCGCCGCCATTGCCATCGGGGCAGCCATCGGTCTGCTCTGCCTGATCGTGATGATCCTCCGTGAGCGGCATCAGGCGCTGCCAGCGATCTACCCATCTCGATGATGCGCATCAATGGCACGGCAGAATAAACCTTGCAAGGATATACAGGCCATGCCATCCAGGCACTGGGGGCCGGACTGTCCGGCCCCGCATCCCACAGGCATCCCTGAGATCGGGCTCATAACACGTGCAGTTCGCCGGTGTTTTTTGATACCCCGGCGCTGTCAAAAGTGGACATATTCTTGATGATCCTGGAGGCAGCATCCACGATGAACATCGCCAGCGCTCCCCCCGTCCCCTCACCCAGACGCAGGTTCAGGTTCAACAACGGCTTCAGGCCCAGTTCGTCCAGCATATACTGGTGGCCATACTCCACCGAGCGGTGCGCCGCGATCATGTAGTCTACGGATCTGGGCGCCAGCTTGCCGGCCAATAGCGCCCCGGCAGTGGAGATGAATCCGTCCACCACCACGGGCACCTTGTAGTAGGCGGCGCCTAAAATCACTCCGGCGATGCCTCCGATCTCGAAGCCTCCTACCTTTGCCAGCACATCGACCGGGTCAGAGGGGTCCGGTCTGTTCACCTGCAGCGACTTCTCGATCACCCTGATCTTGTTGTCCAGCGCCTCATCGGTAATGCCAGTTCCCCTGCCGGTGACCTTGCTTGCCGGCAGACCGGAGATGGCTGCCAGAATGGCGCTGCTGGGGGTGGTGTTGCCGATCCCCATATCCCCGGTGCCCAGCAATTCGACTCCATCACGGACCAGGCCACTGACGATGTTGATCCCGGCTTCCAGGGCCTGCACTGCCTGCTCCCGGGTCATGGCCGGACCTTTGGCCATATTCTGGGTGCCAGGCGCCACCCTGGCGGAAACGATCTGGCCATTGGCCACCATGCCGCTCAGATCGGCAGCCACGCCCATGTCCACCACCAGCACCCTGGCCCCGACCGCTTCGGCCAACACGTTGATGCCCGCCCCGCCAGCCACGAAATTGGCCACCATCTGGGGGGTCACCTCCTGGGGAAAGGCGCTGACCCCTTCAGCCACCACCCCATGGTCGCCGGCCATGGTAATGATTACCTTGTTGGCAACCGAGGGTTTCAGGGTCTGCTTGATCGCCGCCAACCGCTCCGCCAGCAGCAGCAGGTCACCCAGGGCGCC
>JAHFCR010000017.1:28598-55075 GCA_023249405.1 Peptococcaceae bacterium
GCGGCGCTGACTACCATACTGAGCCAGTAGCTGATATCGGCTCCACCCAGATAGACAGCCAGGGGACCGGTGTACAATACTGAACTCATGAACGGTATCGAGACCGCCACCCCGCAGATGAAGGCCAGGATGCCGGCCCAACCGTTGCGTCCATCCGAATTACCGGGTGATGTACGGAAGTAGAAATAATCGCACAGCACCACCCCCAGCCAGGGAGCGATCCAGTATGAGAGCAGCAACAGGAAGTTCTTGTAGGTATCAGCCAGCGCAAAGCCCCTGAAAGAGATGAGCAGCGCCCCCAGGACGCCGGTCAGCAGCACTGAGGCCCAGCGCCGGATCGGGATGCCCATCGTCAGGGCGGCCAGTCCGCTGCTGTAAATGGCCATGACGTTGTTAGGCAGGATGCTGAGAATAATGGTGATCAGCGCCGGGACCGTGAAGATGCCCATCAGGCGCACGAAGAAATCCATCGGGCCCACCTGCTGTCCAAGGGTGGCGGTCAGGGCGCCCAGTATCTCCAACCAGACGCAGACCGACAGGCTGCCCAGGTAGGAAGTCAGCCAGATCCGCCTCTTTGACGTCCGCTCGGGAAAATACCGTGAATAATCGGCCCCGATCGGGCAGTAGCTGATCTGGTAGGAGAAAGCCAGGGCGATACCGAGCACGAACAAACCGCCCTGCCAACCGGCGGGAGCGGCGGTTGCCCGGCCGGCAATCGTGGGCAGGCTGTGAACAGTGATCACCGTCATGCCCACAAATAGAATACCCATCAGAATCGACATCCAGCGGGCGAAGGAGTGGATGAAGTTATAGCCGAACAGGGCGACCAGCAGCGTGACCAATGTGATCAGCAGCAGCGCTACATGGTATCCGAGCGGCAGCAGCTTCTGCATGGCCATCACTGCCAGGACAAGGTTGACGGCCAGCCAGCCAAGGTTGTTCAACAAATTAATAAAAGCCAGCCCAACAATGCCTGCCCTGCCGAAAGAACGCCGGCTGGACGCGATCAGGGGCTGGCCCAGGACGGGACCGACAGCCGAGGTCAATCCGGCAAACACCGCTCCCGCCAGGTTGCCAATGACGATCGCCAGAATGGCATACCTGAGGGACAAGCCCAGCTCCACCCCCAGGAAACCGGTGAACCATGTCACCACGTTGAGGCTGATGGCAAACCAGAAGGTAAACATCTGACCGGTTCGCCCGTGCCGTTCCTGCTCCGGGATCGGGTCGATCCCAAACGGTTCCACCTCTAAGACTCTTTCCTGATACACTGCCGACATCTTGCAATCCTCCCGTGACATTTTGTAGCAGAGGAGAGCGGGGGTAAAACAAAAGCCCACGCCTCAATTGAGCGTGGACTTTACCTTCATCCATGCTTCCGCCGTCTCTGCCCGGGACGGCATCTGGATCCTTCAGGCAGGTCTCCTGGCTTGGCTCATCGCCGGCTGCCCCCTTCCCCCGTTGCCGGAGTGGCACTGGCAGCGGCTCGCCCTCACAGTGGCGGGTCCGCCCGGGAATTACACCCGGTTCCCTATTCTCCCCTACAGGCACCTGAAGAACTTTTTATTACGCTTGCCTTAAATATATTATGCATCGCTCCCCGATCTCCTGCTTCACCTGTCAACTTGTTAAAATATCAACACCTGGATTTTTGCCTGAACTTCCGCCACCACTCCCGGAGGCGCCTTGCAGGCGAATTGCGCCTGCCGCACCCGCCAATCCAGGCTCTTCACCTGGTCTGCCAGGATGACCCCGGTAACCTTCAGGCCGTCCGGTATCTCTACCTCAAACGGATAACCCTTTGCCTTTGTAGTAATGGTACAAAGAATGACCAGGCCTACCTTGTTGTTATATAGTCGCGGCGAGATTACCAGCGCCGGTCTCCTGCCGGCCTGTTCATGCCCGAGGCGGGGATCGAACTGGGGCCAGACAATATCGCCGCGTTCGGGGATATAGGCATCCGCAGTCTCTACCATGCTTCCCGCCCTGCCGGAGGCCCGGTATCTATTTCATCATGCATATTGTCAGGCGAAACCAGGGCCAATAATTGCTCCAGGTTATATTTTTTGCGGCGAATGATCAACGCTTCTTCTTCCGCTTGCAGATCGACCGGCGTGCCTTCCCTGAGACCGGTTTGTCGCGCAAGCGATAACGGGATGCGAATCCCCAAGCTATTGCCCCACTTCTGCACACGAGGTTGCATTACAACACCCCTTTCGTTTATACTTAGTATATACATTGATTGCCAAGAATGCAACACCTAGCCTAGCTGCCGAAGCCGCTGTACGTTACCGCCAGATGCATGATCACCACAAAAACAATCATCAACAGTCTGAGGTTGCCGATGTATAGCAGCCTCTCCTTCCCTTTCCCCATACATTTATCCTCCATAGCAGGATGTTACTGCCATAATTCATTTTATCAACATCACCGACCTTTTCAAAATAGTTTATTAACGGCTGCTCATTAATTTTATATTAACATTTTTTTACAATTATTTATCCAGTGTTGACCATCTCTTTATCTGAGGTTAATGCAACCTTGAGACAATCTTCTATAGACGTTCTGAACTGATTGCTTACTTCAACCAGATCGGAACCAACACATTTCAAGGGGGTGACAGGCGATGCTTCTGATCATCAATGACGAGCGCATAGAAAGGCTGCTCGACCAGGAGGCCACCGAGCAGGCATCTCAAGATTATTTGCAGCCAGTAACCGAAGAACAGGTGTCATAGTTAGATAAATAAATACGGCCCTGCCATACTAAATACCCCGAAGTTAAGGATTTCGGGGTTCTCTTTTTGAAAAGCGAGAGGCACAGCAGATCAAATCCAATGGAGACAGGCGGCGGCGAAGCGGGCGGCGGCCCGGGGGTTGGCGGCGAAGTGGAAGTGGAAATAGGAGGCCAGCAGGTTGCCGTCGGCATAGCCGTCGCCTCCCGGGTGCCCGCCCTGGCGGGCGCGTCCATCATTCTTGTAAAAATTGAACGCCCAGGGGAAGGGCTCTCTGGCAGGGATAAAAGAGGAGTAATGGAACTCGTGGCCGCGCAGGAAATCCCCCGTCTGACAGAGGATGCTCGGCCCCTGGGCCTCGGCGGTGACGTAGCCCATGCCCATCAGGCGCTTGGCCATACGGCAGGCGCCCGGCACCAGTCCGGCCATCGGGTAGTCGCGGCCGTCCAGGTCGCCGAGGGACTCGCAGAGGTACATGAAGCCCCCGCACTCGGCATAGATCGGCATTCCGGCGCTGTGGGCGCGGCGCAGGCTCTCCTTCATCCCCTCATTCCCGGATAATTGCCCGGCGAACAGCTCCGGAAACCCGCCGCCGATCACCACCCCGGCAATCCCCGCCGGCAGCGACTGATCCCGCAACGGGCTGAAGGGCACCAGTTCCACGCCATGATCAGACAACAGATCGAGCCCGTCCCGGTAGTAGAAGTTGAAGGCGGCATCCCAGGCCAGGGCCACCCTGACCGGGCGGGCATCCACCGCTTCCGGCGACACACCAGGCGATGCCTTGGCGTGCCTCATGGCAGCCGCCCGCTCCCGCCCGCGATATGGCCGGAAACGGGCCGGGGTTGCAGCGGCCACCTCCATAATGGCATTCAGGTCCACCTGCCGGGCCACCGCAGCGGACAACTCCCGCAGCACCGGATCGACCCCCTGCTGCTCCGTCACCGGCACCAGCCCCAGGTGCCTCTCCGTCAGGCGCGGCAGGCTGCCGTTCTGGATCGCGCCCAGCACCGGAATCCCCGCCTCACGGAAACTCGCCTGCAGCATCTCCAGATGCCGTTCGCCGCTATAGCGGTTGAGGATCACTCCGGCCAACCGCAGGGCGGGGTCAAAGCTGCGGCAGCCCAGAAACTCCACCACGGCGCTGCGGGCCTGGCTGCGCACATCCAGCACCAGCACCACCGGACAGCCCAACAGCTTGGCCACCTCGGCGCTGCTCGCCCGCTCGTTTTCGCCGCACAGACCGTCGAACAGTCCCATCACGCCCTCGATCACGGCAACATCGGCGCCGGCAACGGCCCTGCGGAAGAACTCCCGCACCTGGCCGAAAGAGAGCATCCAGGTATCCAGGTTGCGGGACCAGCGCCCGGTGACGGCGGTATGGTAGCTGGGGTCGATAAAGTCCGGCCCCACCTTGAAGCCCTGCACCTGTCGGCCTCTCTGCACGAGCGCCCCCATGACGCCGGTGGCGACGCTGGTCTTGCCGCACCCGCTCCCGACCGCGGCGATCATCACCCGCGGCACCCGGCTGTATCTGACGCCATCCCTGAGTTCGTTGCTCACATCTAATCCCCCGTTTACCTGGCAGTCCGGTAACGCAAAAACCTCTTCACAGGCAATTACGCAAGTCTGGCCCCGTCCAAGCCCAGCAGTTGATAGATCGCCTTCATATCCAGGCTCGCCCGGCACTCGGCCGCCAACCGGTCCAACTCCTGCTCCAGCAGTGCCTGGCTCGACTGTACCGGTCCAGCCAGCTCCTCCAGCCCGCGCCGCTGCCGCAGCCAGCCGAGCAGACCGGCCCGGAAATGGTCGTTGTCGAAGATGCCGTGGAAGTAGGTGCCCCAGACCAGCCCTGAGGCGGCCGCCGCCCCGTCCCGGCCTACAACCGCCTCGCCGCGCCGGCGGGTCACCTCCAGGAAAGGCTGCGCCCCCGGGCCAAGCTCGGTGCGTCCCATATGGATCTCATAGCCGGTCACATCCTGCCCGGATAACTGTCCGGGCAGCGGCCCCCCGCCGCAGATCCGCCCCTCCGCCTGGGCCAGCACCTTGTCCGCCACGAAAGTGGTCACCACATCCAGCAAGCCCAGTCCGGGCAGTTCATCCCTGGTCGATTCGGTGTGATCAGGGTCGCGCAGTGACCGGCCGAGCATCTGGTAGCCGCCGCACAGGCCGCAGACCGGCACTCCCCGGGCAGCCGCCTGTCTGACAGCGGCAGCCAGCCCGGTCTCGTAGAGGTAGAGCAGGTCCTCGGTGGTGTTCTTCGTTCCCGGAATGATCACCAGATCCGGGTCTCCCAGGCTCTCGCCCTCTTTGACGTAACGCACCCTGATCCCGGGTTCCAGGGCCAGGGGGTCGAAGTCGGTGAAGTTGGAGATGCGGGGCAGGTAGATGACGGCGACCTCGATCTCCGCCGGTCCGGTCTGGCCGGCCTCTTCCAGGCAGACCGAATCCTCGGCCGGAAGGTTGAGATTCAGATAGGGCAGCACTCCCAGCACCGGCTTCCCGGTCCGCTGCTCCAGAAAATCGAGGGCAGGCTTCAGTAAGGAGATATCGCCCCGGAACTTGTTGATGAGCAGCCCCCGGACCAGCTGCACCTCATCCGGGTCCAACAGGGCCAGCGTGCCCACCACCGAGGCCAGGGCGCCGCCCCGGTCGATATCCGCCGCCAGCAGCACCGGGCACTGCGTCATCTTGGCGATGCGCATGTTGGTGATGTCCCGGTCTTTCAGGTTGACCTCGGCCGGGCTGCCGGCCCCCTCGATGACGATGATCTCATACTCCCGCTGCAGCTTGTCCAGGGTCTCTCTGATTGTTTGCAGCAGTTCCATGTTCTTGCCCAGGTGGTAGTCCCGGGCGTTCATGTTGCCGACCGGATGACCGAGCACGATCACCTGGGAGGAGGTGTTGCCGGTCGGCTTCAGCAGCACCGGGTTCATCTCCACCTGCGGCTCCAGGCCGCAGGCCTGGGCCTGGAGCACCTGGGCGCGCCCCATCTCCCCGCCGCTGGCGGTGACGAAGGAGTTGAGGGCCATATTCTGGGCCTTGAAGGGCGCCACCCGGTAGCCGTCCTGTTTGAGAATCCGGCAGAGGGCGGTGACGATGATGCTCTTGCCCACGTTGGATGCCGTTCCTTGAATCATAATCGCTCTAGCCATATACGCTCACCAGCTCTTCATATTTAATGGGCAGGCTGAACCCGGCCCAGCATTACGGATATCGCCTGCCATGCCTGTCATGGGGACAGCCCTTTGGCAGGTAAGCTCCTTCAAAAAGCACTTTTTTATGCCATAAAGGACCGTCGCTTCATGCATGGCAACAGTACCTGTTCACGGCTATAGGCCGGCCCGTCCCTGGGCCAGGGCGAGCAGGGCGTTGACGATGGAGACCGCCACGGTGCTGCCGCCCTGGTGTCCGATCATGGTGATGTAGGGCACGTCCTGCCCAGACAGCCGGGCCTTGACCTCGGCGGCCCCCACAAACCCCACCGGCGTGCCCACGATCAGGGCCGGCCGGAATCCGGCCTGACTCTGCCTGATCACCTCAGCCAGGGCGGTCGGGGCGTTGCCGATCACCGCCACGTTATCTTTCAACAGTTCATTGAAGGCTCTCACCGCTACCATCGATCTGGTCAGGCCCTGCTCCAATGCCAGAGCGCGCACCCCGGGGTGATGCGTCATGCAGACCACCCGCCCGCCAAACCCTTTCAGGGCCGCCCGGTTGATCCCCATCTTGACCATGCGCACATCGGTGAACAGCACCGCTCCTTTGCGAATGGCGGCCAGCCCGGCGTCAACGGCTTCAGGGTGAAAGCGCAGCAGGTGGGCGGCGTCCGGGTTGCCCATGGCATGCACCACCCGCCGCACGATCTCCCCTTCCCGGTGCGGAAACCGCTCCAGGTAGTGCAGGCCGAGCGCCTCTTCGATCAGGGAACGGCTGCGGCTGGTGATCCCGGCCGGGTCCGTCAGGTCGGCAGATCCGGCCGGCTCCACAGCAACAGCGCCGTCATCCGTCAGACCGGAGATGGCGGTATGCACCCGTTCCACGACAATCTCGGACAGCCGGGGGTCCGGCCCGAACCCCTCGGTCAGCAGGAAGCGCACCCGTCCCCCGTAGCGAGCCTCAAGCTCCTTGAGGACGGCAGGGATATCCTCCCGCATGTGAATGCCCGGGAAGAGCAGGGCCGGGACGACGATAATTTCCTCAATTCCTTCGCTTACCAGGCGTTCCACTTCATCTGCCAGGTTCGGACGCTCAAACTGGAAGTAGACCGGGAGCACCCGCATCCCGAGGCCGGCTTCCACCAGTCCGGCCAGAGCCTGCAGTTCTGCGTTGGCCGCGTTGCGCCTGCTCCCGTGACCGAGCAGTAGAATTCCTCTATTCATGGCTGTCAGCCCCCTCACACTTTTCCATCTAGTATCTGGGCGCCCCGGGCCAGACTGTTTCCGGAGCCACCGCTGTTGCCGGCCAGGCTGGCTGCCCAACTCAGCACCTCATCGGCTTGCCGGGCCACCCGGGACGGCGCCCCGCCGGATGCCTGACCCGGTTCATCCTCATTCAGAGCCGGTCGCCCTACCACCACCACCGGTATCCGTAGATTCAGGGCGGCCTGCACCTTTTCCGCCGTTCCCCCCTGGCGGCCGCTGTCCTTGATCAGGAAGGCCTCGGCGTGGCAGGCTTCCAGCAGGGCCTCGTTGAGCCTGGCCGTCCCCGGCCCCTGGCAGGCGATGATCTGGTCCAGGCCGAGGCCGAGCTGCCGGCAGATCTCCAGGGACTCGGGCACCGGCAGCACCCGCACCGTAAACCGGCAGCCATCCAGGGCCGGGTGGTTGATGATGCTGTCCAGGGGTTTCACCCCCACCGCCAGAAAGATACGCCTGACGCCAAGAGCAGCCAACCGCTGTGCGGCCTCCGTCCAGTTAGCCACCCGGTGCACCAGCGGGCTCTCCGGCAAGTCAACCGGTGGCCGCTCCCAGCGCAAGTAGGGCACACCACAACACAGAGCCGTCTCCCGGGCCAGGCAGGAGACCGCCGTAGCGAAGGGATGGGTGGCATCCAGCAAACCCTGAACCGGCCCCGTGTGCAGCAACTGCTCCAACGCCTCCCGGTCCAACCGCCCCTCCCGGACCGCCAGGTTCGGCGCCATGGCACGCAGCAGTGCGGCGCCATAGGGCGTGGCAGTGCTCACCAGCAGGTCAAATCCGGCCGCCGCCAGCTCTGCCGCCAGCTCTCTGCCATCTTGGGTTCCCGCTAGAACCAGAATCACAGGCATTTCCTCCATAATCACCAAGCCGCCGGGTCACCGGCCGGATCAGCCGGATGCTGACAGCGACTATCGATCAGCTTATTCGTTAACCGTCAGCCGTTGCCCATTGCTGTGCGCATCCCGCCTGCATACCTATCGATTAAAACCGCAAACGCATCAGCCGAGCGGTTCTCAGTTTTTCCGGCCTCCGACCTCTTACCGCGCCCGCACCCAGCGGGCACCCGCTTCTATGTAATACGGTAGCCCCTGGGGGTCACCATGAAGCCATCCCTGACGTAACTCTGGCTGTTCCCCACCAGCACCACCGACTGCATGTCGATCTCCACCGACAGAAACCGTTCCAGATCGGAAACGACAACTCGCTGGCCGCTCCGCCCGGCCCCGGTGATCACGCCCACCGGAGTCTCCGGTGCCCGGTGCTGCAGCAGGACATCCCTCGCCTCGGCGATCTGGCTGACCCGCCGCCGGCTCTTGGGATTGTAGAAGACCACCACGAAATCTCCCTGCGCGGCAGCCTCGATCCGCCGCTTGATCAGATCCCAGGGAGTCAGCAGATCGCTCAGGCTGATCACGGCAAAGTCATGCATCAGCGGGGCTCCCAGCAAGGCAGCCGCAGCCGAGGCCGCAGTGATCCCCGGCACCACTACAAAATCCACCTCTGCCTGCCGGCCGGTAGCCAGCAGCACCTCCAGCACCAGCCCGGCCATACCGTAGATCCCGGCATCCCCGCTGCTGACCACCGCCACCCGGCGTCCGGACAGGGCGCTGTCCACCGCCAGGCGGGCACGCTCCACCTCCTGGCGCATGCCGCTGCCAACAATCTGTTGCCCGGCGGGTAGAATTTCTTTCAGAAGCTGCAGGTAGGTGCGGTAGCCGACAATCACCTCCGCAGCGCCCAGTTCCAGGGCCGCCCCCCGGCTCAGGTGCGCCTGATCGCCCGGCCCGATGCCGACCACAGCCAGCCGGCCTCGGCCAGAGCCACCGTGACTCGGCCGAACTTCCCCTTCATGAGCACCAGCGCCCCTTCCGGGACCGCCGCCAATGCCGCTGTCTCGCATACACCGCCCACCCCCAACTGTTTTTGCACAAACTGCGATCGCTGCAAGTTCGGATGATCCTTAAAGACATCATTCAGAATATCGCTGCTGAAGACCTTTAATTCCAGGCCAAGCTGCCCTGCCGCCTCCAGAAGACCGGCCTCGTCCGCCTTGACCGCGTGCGAGGCCAGCAGCGCCAGGCTGTCCCGGCTGCGCCCGGCCAGGCGTAGCGCCTGCTCCAGGGCGTCTGCGATCTCCGCCGCCGTCACCCCCCGCCGGCAGCCGATGCCCGCTGCCAGGCTGGGCGGCCGCAGGTAGAGCCCCCGCGTCGGCAGCTCAGACACCATCCGGCTGGTGACCAGCACCGGAACGGCCTCCGGATTATCCAGGACGTTCGTGGTAAACTCCTGCAGGCTGCAGCTGGAGATCTGCGCCGCATCAGATGCGGCGCCACCATCAGAGGAGGGGATCTCCTCTGACAGATCCCACTCGGTATAGATCGCCACCCGCTCCCCTGCAAGCAGAGCACTGTTGACTCCCTTGACCCGCGACCGGGGGTCGGGGCGGAATCCCCACTGCTTTGCCAGCAGGTCGATCGCCGGCCGGCCCTGGACATCCGTGGCTGTGGTGACCACAGGCACTGCTCCCAGACAGGCGGCGGCCTTCCGGGCCAGAGTATTGGCCTCTCCCCAGTGCCCGCCTACCAGGCTGACCGCAAAGCTGCCCCTCTCGTCAATCACCACCACGCCGGGGTCGCGCCACTTGCTCTCAAGCAGCGGCGCTATGGTGCGCACCACAATGCCTGCCGCCATGATAAAAATCAGGCCATCGAAGCGATGCCAGAGATCTGCCGCCATCTGCCGCAGGGGAGGCACAGCCGTGATCACGCTAGGCGCTGTCCCGCCAGCCACCTGCGGCCAGGCCGCCTCCAGGCGCCGGGCGACGGCGCCGCCCGGCGGCGTCAGATAGATCACGGCGATCCGTTGTTCATCAGACGCAGGCGGCTTATCCGGCAAGAGTTGGGATTGCCGCTCCCGTACCTGTTCCCGCTTTCCCGTTTCGGTCATGCCTCCGTCGCCTCCCGTCAGCCGTTAAAACATTCGCCGTCAATCCGGCAAACTTCCGTCTCACCCATGCCTGCCCCGCCTATCAACCTTGGCGAAGGCGCCTACGGGCGCCCCTGATCTTTATCAGGCCCTCCGGCTGGCGCCTCACCGTTGCGGTAGCCGTGGCTGAAGAAGGGGTCGTACAGCAGCGAGCGCTGGCCGCTGGCCGCCAGGAAAGCCCCGACGAAGACCAGGGCGGTCCTGGTGATGCCCGCCTCCCGGGCACGCTCCGGCAGTTCTGCCAACGTTGCCCGGATCACCCGCTGATCCGGCCAGGACGCCCGCTCCACGATCGCCGCCGGAGTCTCCGGCGGAAAATGGAGCAGCAGGTCGGCTACCGCCTGGGGCAGCAGCGAGGCGCTTAAAAAGAGGCAGGTAGTGGAGCGGTGGCTGCCCAGCTCCCGCAGGGACTCGGCCTCGGGCACCGGAGTCCGGCCGCCCTGGCGGGTCAGAATCACCGTCTGACTTCCGCCGGGCACTGTCAGCTCCCGGCCCAGCAAGGCGGCTGCAGCCAGAAAGGAGCTGACGCCAGGGACGATCTCCCAGGGGATCCCCTCCTGTTCCAGGCAGTCGATCTGTTCCTGGATCGCCCCGTACAGGGCCGGATCCCCGGTGTGCAGCCGGACCACCGTCTGACCGGCGGCAACGCCCTGCCGAACCAGGGCCATCGTCTCCTCCAGGGTCAGGGGGGCGGTATCATGATAAGGCACACCTTCCCTGACGCACCCCAGCAGGGCCGGGTTCACCAGAGAGCCGGCGTAGAGCACCAGGCCGGCCTCCATAAGCAGCCGCTGTCCCCGGACGGTGATCAGCTCCGGGTCGCCGGGCCCCGCCCCCACAAAGTAGACCTTCCCCATTTCTGTCTGCTGCACACCCAACACCCTTTCTCCCTGGCGTTCTCATTAACGCCCTAGAATTATGTCAACTAATTTTGCAGACCCTATTCTTTTTCATCTTCGCCTGCCGCGTCCAGGCCGCCATGACGCACCAGAACCAGCGAGAAGTAGTCATCCGGCAGTTCATCGGCTAACGCCAGGGACTCCTGTAAAAACTGTCCGGGCATGCCGCACCGGCAGACGTAGGCGGCATCATCGAGGCGCCCCAATTCGGCCAGGAGCGCCTGCACCTCCTCCAGTACCGGCCCCACCTTGAGCAGCACCACATTTTCGAAGGCGGTCAGCACCTGCCGGAGATAGGCGGCGCCCCTGGTGGCCGGCACCACTGCCAGGCCCTCCTGCCCGACGGTCAGGGCGCGGTTGAGCAGGGCGGCCGCGGCGCTGAAGGAGGTGATCCCGGGCACGGTCTCCACCGCCACTGACGGCTGCTGCCGGCGCAGGGCTTCCAGGAGATAGAAAAAAGTGCTGTAGAGGGTGCTGTCGCCCAGGGTCAGGAAAGCCGCATCACGGCCTGCGTTCAGCACGCTCAGGACCTGGGCCGCAGCCTCCGCCCAGGCCTGATCCCGGGCCAGACGGTCCCTGGTCATGGGAGCGGTGAATGACCGCACCTCCTGGCCACCCCTGAGCAAGGGGCTGATGATACTGAGCGCCCGGCTCTCGTCAACCGCATCGCCGCGGGGCACGAACAGCACCGGCACCTCCCCCAGCAGGCGCGCCGCCCTCATGGTCAGCAGGTCTGCAGCCCCGGGGCCGACACCGATTCCATATAGCTTGCCACCCCGCCCCGCCTGGCCTCCTGATGGTCGATTCTGTACTCCCTGTTCCGTTGTAGACATTTTCCCGCTCCCCTCTGCTGACTCTAGCAGTTCCCGGCCGCCAAACTCTCGCCCGCCAGCCGGGCCGACAGGATGAAGACCGGGTTCTCACCGCTCCAGACCTGGGCCGGGCCCCGGGGAACCACCCGGGCCAGATTCACCAGCACCGTCTCCGGCTCCGACCAGGTGGCCTCCTGCAACAGCCGCCAGGCGCTGCTGAAAGTCTCCGGGGTGACAGCGGTGATCACCACCAGGCCTCCCGGCCGCAGCCAGCGTCCGGCTGCCGCATCCAGAATCTCCCGCAGCTTGCCGCCGCTCCCCCCGATCAGCACCCGGTCTGCGGGAGGCCAGCCGCTGCAGGCCTCCGGGGCAGCTCCCTCCGCCAGCCTGGCATTGGTGATGCCAAACCTCTCCAGATTTGCTCTGACCAGCGCTGCAGCGGTGGGGTTCTTCTCCACCGCCCAGACAGTGCCCGGGAAGATCAGGCGCGCCGTTTCCACCGTCCACGATCCGCTGCCAGCGCCGATCTCGTAGACCACCAGGCCGCGCCGCAGGCGAGCCTTGCACAGAGTCAGGGCGCGCACCTCCTCCTGGGACATGGCCGCCTCTCCCTGCATGAACAGCTTGTCCGGCAGGCCGGGAGTCACTACATCGCCATACCAGCCCGTCCCGACGGCTTCTCCTGACTTTGAAACAGGCTGAACGGCTGGCTCTGCAGCGGCAGTTGGTCCGTCCGCAGACGCTAAGGACCCGAAATCCGGTTCATCCCGGGACAGGATCAGGATGCTGTTGCCGTCTCCCTGCTGTCCGGCAAACGCCTCCAGACTGCCATGGCTGATCTTTTCCCCGGGCAGCCCCAGGTCCGCCAGCACCCAGGCCTGTTGAAACCCGCTCCGCTGCTCCAACAGATAGCGGCAGACCATTCCCGGAGGAAACTTGGGCTCGGTCAAGACCGCCGCCCGCCTGGCCCCGGCAATAGCTGACAGGCCATCCAGACCGCGTCCGTGAACGCTGGCGACGGTCAGATCGTCCCACTTGATGCCCAACCGGGCACAGGCCAACTGCAGCGAACTGATCCCGGGAATGACCGCGATGGCATCAACGCCCAGGTGCTGCCGCAGCCGGGGCAGCAGGCTGAAGAGCCCGGGGTCGCCGGAGAGCAGCACCGCCACCCGCCGGTCCTGCCGGGCAGTCTCGATATAGGCCAGCACGACCTCCAGGTCGCTGCCGATCCGGAGTTGCTCCTTACCCAGGGAGGCAAACAGAGCCAGGGCGTTCTGGCCGCCCACCAGCACATCCGCGGCCTGCACCGCCGCTCTGGCAACAGGCAGCAGGTATTCACCGCTTCCAGGACCAACCCCCACCACACTCACCGGATAAGCCAGCGCAACCAACCCCTTCGCATCCAACATCTATCCCTGCATCCAGCCAAAGATATTTAGTATTGCCAACGACTTAATTATTTCACATATATTCGCCGCCGAATCATTCGGCATGCTAGCATGCTGCGAAAGTTGCCTTAAAAACAGACACACTTCCTGGTATGAATCTTTAGTTTATGCGTGTCGCCTTAAGCCGCCATCGCAAGTCGAGCGATAGAACCGCCCCGCGTTTTAAGTAGCAAAACGTGAGAACCGTCCCCGCGTTTCCTGCCAGCCCGCCTCCGCCATCAGCTGCAGGGCAGTGCCGTCCCAGCCCACCGGCTCCCCGGCGTAGGAGAACAGCACGGCGCCCACCTGCAACTCATCCCGGGCATAGGCTGTTGCCCGGCTGCCGGCCCGGGCGGCCAGGTCATGCCAGACACCGGCCAGGCCGGCATCCCGCAGCAGGCCCACCATCCCCTCGGCAGTCGGTGCATCCAGGAGCGCCCGCACCAATCCGGCTGACGCCCCTCTGGCCGCCGCCAGGGCGGCCACCGCTTCGGCCCTGCCGTCGGCGATCCGGTTGTAGGTCTGGAAGGAGCCGGCGGCCACCTTGGCCAGCTTGCCGACATGCCCCCATAGCAGCACCTGCCGGAGATCCCGGCGCACGCACTCCTCCAGCATGAAGCCGATAAAGTTGCTGGTCAGGACCGCCGCCTCCGGAGGGATGCCAAACTCTCCCGCCAGGCTGGCCCCGCGGCGCCCGGGCGTCAGCACCACGATCCGCTGCCCGGCCGCCCGGGCCAGGTCCAGCTGGGGCGTCAAAGCCTGTTTGAAGGCCTCCTCGGACATCGGCTCCACGATCCCGGTCGTCCCCAGGATGGAGATACCGCCGACGATACCCAGCCGGGGGTTCATGGTGCGGCGGGCCAGCCGCTCTCCCTCCGGCACGCCGATCACCACCTCGGCGCCGCTCCCCGGAGGCAGCGCCGCCGCCACGTTTTCCCGGATCATCTGCAGCGGTACCGGATTGATGGCGGGCTGGCCCGGGGACACCGCCAGCCCCGGCCTGGTAACCGTTCCCACGCCGGGGCCGCCCCGGATGACGGCCTCCTCCGGCTGCAAGCGCGCCGACGCCTCGATCCGGGCGCCGTTGGTGACATCCGGGTCATCTCCGGCATCCTTGATCACCCAGGCCCGGGCCCAGTCGCCGTCGATCTCCGTGCCGGCTACCGGCAGCACCGCTTCGTCTCCGCCCGGGAGCAGCACGGAGACCTCCGCCAGAGTCTGGCCGAGCAGGGCCGACACCGCCGCCCGGGCGGCTGCCGCGGCACAGGTGCCGGTAGTGAAGCCGCGTCGCAGCATCCTGCCCCCCTGCAGCCGGTAACCGGCGCCATCGGCTTGATCGTTGGCGCCATGGAGATGCGCCATGCCATTCTCTCTTCTGCCCGGGGATATAGCTCCAGACTGTCCGTTCATGGCCCCCGGCAAGACGGGCGCGGCCCATGCGACCGCATCCTCAGAACCGCGACAGAGATCTGCCCCCTGCCGCTCCTGCAGAGACAGGGCCTGCAGCAGTTCCTGCTTGCACCTGGGCGGCGCCGGCAGCCTCCAGCCCTGTCCTGCCAGCCCCTCGCAGATGTCGATCAGCCACGGCTGCTCCAGCTCGGCCTCGGCCAACAGCCCGGAGTTGCCGAAAACATCCCCGGGGGTGCCCTCGCCGATGATCCTGCCGGCCTTCATGACAAAAATATAATCCGACCAGGAGTAGGCCATGTCCACATCATGGGTGGAGATGATCACGGTGGCGCCACCATGGTTGCTGGCGCTGAGCAGCCCCATGATCTGCCCGGCGTGTTTCTTGTCCAGCCAGGCGGTGGGTTCGTCGCAGATCAGCACCTGTGGCTGCATGGCCAGGATGTCGGCGATCGCCACCCGCTTCTTCTGGCCGTAACTCAGGAAGTGAGTGGGTTTATCCTGCAGATCCAGGATGCCGGTGTCGGCCATGGCCCGGTTCACCCGTTCCAGCACCACCTCCCGGGGCAGTCCCAGGTTGAGCGGCCCGAAGGAGACCTCCTGCCTGACGCTGGCGGAGAAGAGCTGGGTGTCCGGGTCCTGGAAGACGATACCTACTTTTTTCCGCAGTTCCAACAACGCCTTATGGTTATAGTGAATCTCCCGGCCGGCAAAACAGACCTGCCCCCGGTCCGGCCTCGTCAGGCCGTTGAAATGCAGGAACAGCGTGGTCTTTCCGGCGCCGTTCGGCCCGATGAAGGCGACCTTCCGGCCGTCCGGAATAGCGATGTTAATACCCACCAGGGCCCTGGTGCCGTCCAGATAGCTGAATTCCAATCCCCTGGTCTCCAGGATCGCCTCAGGTTTCAAAATCCCGCACCGCCCATAGTAGAATGTAAGATGCCATGCAAGACTCCTGTCGACCACAGGCCGATAACCACCAGGGCGGCCTCGACCACCCCGATCACCGTCAGGTTTCTCCTCGACAGGGCATAAGTATTTTCCAGCACATTCAAGTTTCCGGTATAACCCCTGGAGGTCAGGGCGGTAAAAAGCATCTGGGCGTTGTAATAGGACCTGACAAACAGGCTGGACAGCAACTGGCCCAGGGAGGCGTAGGATGTTCGCAAGTTGGCGTAACCGAAGCGGGTCGCCTGGGCAGTGTAGATCCGGTCAGTGGTCTCCAGAAGCACGAAGATATAGCGGTAGATCAGGGACATCAACTCCACGAACAGTGGCGGCAGCCTGAGTGCCCGCAGGGTCGAGAACAACTCCACCATGGGTGTGGTCAGGGAGAGAAAATAGAGGCAGGAGACCGCCCCCATCGCCCGCAGGAACAATGTGCCAGCCTGAATCAGCCCGGCAGCGGTCACCCCGATCACATGGCCGCCGATCTGCACTCCCCACAGCACCGGATACCCGGAAGCCGCCACCACAAAGACCACGGTCAGAACACTCAGGGCCAGAAAGGCCATGGGCGCCAGCATCAGCTTGAGGAAGAACCGGCCGGGTATCCGCGCCATGACCACGGTGACCGCGGTCATGAGCAGGATCACTGCCAGATAGAGCACCGGTGATGTGAAGGCCAGGCAGACGATCATGGTGGCCAGGGCCAACAGGATCTTCTCCGCCGGATGCACCTGCGACAACCGGTTGATATAGGCATACTGGTCTATCTTGAGCAACCGCGTCCCTCCCCGGAGCTATTATTTCCCTTTTTTGGCCTTGGACACACCCAGGAAGTAACCGATAAAGCCGGCGCCAATGGCAGCCTCCAGGGCGAAGAAAAAGCTCTCGGTCTCTCCGCTGGGCTTCCAGAGCGGTTTGAACCAGGGGCTGTAGCCCGGTTCAACCTGAGCAATGGCCGCCGTGCCCTGGTCGTCCGATCCGCCAAAATCAGCCCTTTTTCCATATAGCCCCAGTGGCAGGGCCACCAACAGCACGACGGCCAGGATGAGCAGGATGTTCATCTTCCGCATCAGCTACGCCCCTCCCCGGCAGGCTTCTCCGGCCTGGCCAGCACCGCCAGCTCTTCCAGCTCTCTCCTGTTGTGAACGGTGAGCAGGTTGAAAATGACTACGGTCAGCAGGCCCTCGCTGACGGCCAGGGGAACCTGGGTGACTGCGTAGATGGCCATGAACTTGACGAGCGACGCCGTAAACCCTCCCACCGGCGAGGGAAAGGCCAGAGCCAACTGCGTGGCGGTGGTCACGTAGGTGCACAGGTCACCAAACAGCGCCCCCAGGAACACGCCCGCCCACAGGGGAGTTTTCAGTCTGACGCAGACCCGGTAGAGCCCCCAGGCGACCAGCGGACCCACTACCGCCATGGAAAAGGTGTTCGCCCCGAGAGTGGTGATTCCGCCATGAGCCAGGAGCAGCGCCTGAAAGATCAGCACGATAAATCCCAGCACGGTCATGGCGGTGGGACCAAACAGCACCGTCCCCAGGCCAACCCCGGTGGGATGCGAGCTGCTGCCGGTCACCGAGGGCATTTTCAGGGCGGAGAGGACGAAGGTGAAAGCCCCGGCCAATCCCAGCAGCATTTTCATCTCCGGATGCTCCCGGACCGTCCTGCCGATGGAACGCATCCCCAGCACCAGGAAGGGCAGGGTCAGCACCGCCCAGAACAGACACCACCTGAGGGGCAGGAACCCCTCCATGATGTGCATGGCGTAAGCGGGCGCCAGGGGGTTGAGCATGAAGTAGCCGAGCAAAACCCCGATCAGCAGAAACTTCTTGTAAAGCTGACACCTGTTAGACATGGAACGCACTCTCCTTGTCCGCCAGCGGAATTGATGCCAGAGCCCCGCAGCCAGCAATTACGCCGTATTGCCTGCACAAAAAACAAATAACCCCGGCCACAAAGGGGCCGGGGTTGCTAACAGGCTCATAAAATACCACCCCCCTATCGCGCGTAGGGTACCGGTGCGACAGGAACAGGCAGGTTTCCTGGCTTGGGTTCTTCGCCTGACCTGCCCTTCCCCGAACACCCATCGCAATGGGCGACAGTTCAGGTGGTTATGCAGGAGGCTCCCCCTCACAGTGGCGGGACCGCACCTTTCGACCAGCGCTCAATACGCTTCCCTATTGCTGTCCCCTGCCCTGCATGTGCGTTATGTCAACTAGAACATAGCGCCTGCCTGGCGACGGCCGTATCGGCCCGGGGTTGATTGAGCGCCGGGTTTCGGACTTCCCTTTTCAGCCCGGCGAACCGGGCCACCTATTCCCTGGCAAACTAGCTCTGATGTTTTAAAAGAACAGCTTTCGACATTTTTTAACGATGCCTATAATCTCAACTAAACCCTAATTGGGGTTAAAACCCCCGCCTATCCTGAAGTAAATTTCCTCAGTATCATTATCTTTTCGTGATCAATTTCATAACTCCTGCCGCATTTGTGCCGCTGTCAATCTTTTCTGCATAAACGACTTTTTCTGCAGCTGCCTAATCCAGCAGCGCCAGCTGTTTCAGCAGCAGGGCGTTCTGATCATGGTTTTTGATCGCCACCCGGAGGAAGCGGTCTCCCAGCCAGCCAAAATTGCTGCAATCCCGCACCAGCACTCCCCGTCTCGCCAGTTGTCCCCACAGGGCCGGGGCGGTGGCCGGTGGCCGGAGTTCCAGCAGCAGAAAGTTCGCCGCCGAGGGGTAGACCTGCCTGACCAGCCGCAGATCCCCCAGCGATGAGGTCAGGAAATCACGCTCCTGTGCTACCAGGGCCCGTGTCTGCCGGGCGTACTCGCAAGCCGTGAATGAGGCTCTGGCGGCGGCCTGAGCCAGGCCGTTGACTTGCCAGGGCGGCTGGCGGCAAGCCAGCCCGGCGATGACATCCCGCCGGCCGATGCCGCACCCGATGCGCAGACCGGGTATCCCGAAGAATTTGGTGAGCGATTGCAGCACCAGAACGCCGCCACCGGTGACGGCCTCCGGGATACAGGTCAACTCTCTCCAGTTGGGATCAAACAATAAGAAGGACTCGTCGATAACCAGGAAGACTCCCTGCTCCCGGCAATATGAAAGGAACGGTTTCAGAATCTCAGCGGGCAGCCTGGCGCCGGTAGGGTTATTGGGGCTGCAGATCCAGACCAGATCAGCCCCCCGGGCCGCCCGGACGAGGTGCGGCAGGGGCGGTAGAAACCCCTGCCCGGGGGAGAGATAGAAGTGCTTGACAGCGGCGCCGCAGAGGCGGGAGGCAGTCTCGTACTCCCCGAAGGTCGGCCCGGGGATCAGCACCGTGCGGGGGCGCTGAACCTGCGCCAACAGGTAGATCAGCTCCACCGCCCCGTTAGCGGCGATGATCTGATCGGGGGCAACGCCGTAGTAGGCGCCGGCAGCATCCCGCAGGCTGCCGCAGTCCGGCTCCGGATAAACGGCCGCCAGAGAGGTGGCGTCCCGCAGCAAGCCGGCTACTTCCGGCGGTGGCCCCAGGGGATTGGTATTGACGCTGAAATCCACGAAAGCTCCGGGGTCAATACCGAACCTGGCCGCGGCCGAGACGATCTCTCCCCCGTGCTGGTGCTTTTCCACAGCAAACATCCCTTCCAGCCCTGACCTCACCCGGATAGCGGGGCCCGCCCCCGGTGAGGCGCAGGGAATAAAAGCGCTCGATCTCCGGAAACATCCTGCCAAGGTCCCGGATCAGCCGCTCCTCGGCTTCCCGGCCCAGGGGCAGCAACACCCCGACCACAGTACCGCTGTGCGCCACATTGACCCCGTAAGCGCCCTGCGCCATGGCGTAATCGATGATCGCCTCCAGCCCGGGCTTGGGCAAGACCCGCTGGTTGGCCAGGGCGCTCATGGTGGCCCCTTCGCCCAACCGGGCCGGGTCCTGGCGCCGGAGGCCATCCCGCACCAGTTCCAGGGCGCGGCTGACGGCAGTTTCATTGGCAGCATTCAGTATAGCCAGATCGGAGCGCCGGTGAAATTCCAGCGTATCCACCGCCCCGCCGAAGTCCAATGCCAGCAGGCCGATCGGGATCGGTTCTCCCAACCGTTCATAGATCTGGCCTTCGACATGATCGAACAGGACGATCCCCCGGGAGAAGGTGGCATCCGAGGGCTCGATAGAAAGCGCGATCTCCGCTACCGCCTCCGGCGACAACCTCCGGCCCAGAGCGGCAGCCACCGCAAAACAGGCGGCAGACAGATCGGCAGTGCTGCTGCCCATCCCCTTGCCGACGGGCAGGCTGGAGGCGACGTCGATGACTGCCCCCAGGTCGGGGCGGCCCTCCCGGTCGAGGGCCTTGCGCACCGCCTGGGCGGTCTTGATGCGGTCTGCCGGAAACAGGATCCGGCAGCCGGCGCCTGGCGCCCGCCCCGTCCGGCGCTCCGCGGGGCGTCCGATCTTGACCGTCACCCTGCTGTACCAGTTCACCGGACAGGTGATCAGAAAGTTTTTGCCTGACAAGGTGCCCTGCACCAGCTCTCCGCAAGTGCCGGGCACCAGAGCGGTGCCTTGCAGGATCATACCCAACGGCCCCCCGACAGGAATCCGGCCAGCAGAACTCCAATCAACAGCACGACCACTTCTGTCAGTTCGCACAGGGCGCCATAGGTATCCCCGGTCAATCCGCCAAGCAGTCTGGAAAGCCAACCGGCAATGAGGTAGAAGAACAGGCCGGCCGCCATGAAGATGCCGACCCCGGTTAATTTTAACAGAGCCACCAGCAGAAATAAAGAGACTCCGGTGGTGATCATCAGCTTCCGGTAATCCCCGTAGATGGAGAATAATGAACCCAGACCCTGCTGGCGGGCATAGGGAAACATCACCTGGGCCCAGACCTGAGACTGCCTCCCCAGCACGGGAGCGATAATCAGGTATGGCAGTAGACTGAAGCTAAGCTGGGTGTACAGGCTGTACTTGAGGATCAGAATCAGGACCGCGGCGATCACCCCGAAGGCCCCCACGTGGCTGTCTTTCATGAAAGCCAGGCGCTGCTCCCGGTCTCGTCCGCCATACACTCCGTCGACAGTGTCCATCAGCCCGTCCAGGTGCAGCCCACCGGTCAGAAAGACCTGTATCGCCAGGAGCAGGGCGGCCAGCACCGGGGCGGCCAGGTGCTGGCGCAGCAGGAACCACAGGCCGCCGAGGATGGCCCCCAGCAGCAGTCCGATCAGGGGAAACCAGCTACTGCTGGCGTTCCAGTCCCGGTGGTCGAAATCACACCACCCGCCAGGTACCGGAATCCTGGTCAGAAAGGCCAGGGCGCATAGAAAAGATCGTATATACCGCATCACAGACACTCCCCATTGACAGATAGTCGCATGTCACAGCATCACCGCCCCGCCATTGCCGGCCACAGCGCCCAGGCAGCGGCAGACAGGACCAGAAAGAGGGCGACCGCTCCATGGAGCAGGCGGACCGTCGCCCCAATGTGCGCAGGTTCCAGGCTCTGCCCGGGGTCGCCCATCCGCGCCCGCAGGGAGGGCACACCCTGATAGTAGTTCAGTCCGCCCAGCTGCACTCCCAGTGCTCCGGCCACCGCAGCCTCCGGGTAACCGCTATTGGGGCTGGGATGCTTGGGCGCATCCCGCCGGGCCAGACGCCAGGACCGGCGCCAGTCCAGGCCGAGCAGCAGGGCACTGCCCACCAGCAGCAGGGCGGTCAGGCGGGCCGGCAGCCAATTGGCCACATCGTCCAACCGGGCAGCCACCATCCCGAAATCGCGATAGCGCTCGTTCCGGTAGCCGACCATGGAATCCAGGGTATTGATCGCCCGATAGGCGCAGGCCAGTGAGGGCCCGCCCAATAGGAAATAAAACAGCGGGGCGATCACGCCGTCGGAGATGTTTTCAGCCACGGTCTCCACTGTCGCCCGGGTAATCTCCGCCGCGTCCAGCCGGCCGGTGTCCCGGCCGACGATGTAGCCCAACTGGCGCCGGGCTGCAGTCAGGTCGCCCCGGCGCAACAGGTTGAAGATCTCCCCGGCAGCCCGTCCCAGGCTGCGAATGGAGATGGTGCTCCAGAGAAAGAGGGCGCTCACCAGCAAGTATACATAAGTCCACAGACCGGGGTATGCGGGGGGCGGCTGCAGTCTGTGCAGCCAGGCCAGGCACAGGTAGACCAGCAGCCAGACCGGCAGCACCGTTCCCAGCACCAGTACGAGGCCGCGCCAGACCAGCCGGGCGTCCGGATGCTTCGCCGCCGGCGTCCCCGCCCGGGGATAGAGCAAGCCCTCCCAGGCGGCGATCAGTCTGCCGATCAGGGCGACCGGGTGCCAGGCAACCCGGGGATCTCCGATCAGGATGTCCAGAAGCACCGCTGCAACAAGAATTGCCAGTATTCCCAAATGCATGATCAGGCCTCATTGTGACAGAGAATAGGCCCCCGGATTAGCCGAAGAGGGTCTGCTGGGGGTCGCAATGCAGGGCTTTCAGGTCAAGGGCCATGCCGGAGACTATTAACAGGGCGCGGTCAGCCCGGGCGGCCATGATCTGATTGGCCCAGCCGGCCAGGTCCCGGAACAGGCGCCCCTCCGGACTGGCTGGAACCAGCCCCAGGCCCACCTCGTTGGAGACCAGGATCACCTGGGCATGGCTGATGGAGGCAGCCTCTGCCAGACGCCGCATTTCAGAGATCACGGCCTCCCCGATCCGGTCGGTGACGCTGGGAGGCAAGACCTCTGCGCCTTCCCCGGGGTTGTTGCCTGCTGCCGAAGCCGGCCAGTCCCGGTAGATGAGGTTGGTGACCAGCAGGGTCAGGCAGTCGATGAGGACGGTCTGGTCCTGTTGCCCGATCTTTTCCAGCAGCGACGCCACCGCCAGGGGCTCCTCCGCGGTCGACCAGGACGCCGGACGCCGTTGGCGATGCCGGGCGATCCGCTCCACCATCTCCGGGTCCCCGGCCTCGGCAGTGGCCACGTAGGTCACCGGCCGTTCCAGGGCCACCGCCAACTGTTCGGCGTAGCTGCTCTTGCCGCTGCGAGCTCCGCCGGTGATAAAATAGAATCTCCCGTGCTCCATACAGAATTAGCCCCCCCGCAAGCTGGATGCGCCCTGCCGTCCTGCCGCTGGCGGCCGGTGCAGGCGTTCCTTCCAAATTATCATCAAGACAGCATTAAAGCGGCGCGCCGCCCGCCGCATCAAAGGATCCCCTCCGGTCAGGCAAACGGATCTCATATCGCGCCGGAAAAGGCGCCCGGCGCTTACCTCAGAACGGCATCGAGCAGGTCCTGCGACGACAGGCCCGCAGGCAGAATGTCGATCAGCATCGCATATTTCCTGTTGATCCTGGGCGCCCAGGACTGGTACTGCCGCCTCACGTGCGCGGCCTCTTCCGCCTGGTTCTGCCGCTCCAGGTATTGGATATACGGCTCCATCACCTCGGGGTTGCACAGATCGAGAAAACCGCTCAGGGAGGCATCAACGCCAGGCAGGCTCTGGGGAACATCTTTGACCATATTGAGGATGCAGTGCAGATAGAGATTTTCGATGATATTGAACTGGGCCGACATGAAAAAACCGCTCAGCAACTGCTCGAGATCATGCATGGGCTTGGCCAGCTCCTCCGGCTGCCCGGCCTCCGGCCATTCGGCAATCGCCTCTCGCAGCAGCGGGATGAAGTGGACATACTCCTGCTGGCTCCAGAGGGCGCCTCGAAGAGCCTGATGCAATTGACCGCCTTCCAAGCCCCGCGGCTGCTGCTTCTCAACCGTCTCCGACAGAGTATCCAGGGCATTCAGGCACAGGGCATAACAGCCTCCGGCTATGGCATGAAACGGAATTTTCAAAGTCCCCGACCCGGTGACCACCTGGTAGGCCGGCTCGATCTCCGCCAATATCCGGGCAGACACAAAGCCGTCATAGGAAGGATGGCCGGCAAAGAACTGACGCATCTTCTCGTTCACGTCCGGGCCGGCATTTGCCGGATTACCCAGATCGAGCTGCGCCAATTCCTGCTGGGCCGCCGCCAGTTCCGTCAGAGTGGTATCCAACAGATTGGCCACCAGCCCCCGGCGGGTATCCTGGTCCAGCAGAGCCCAGCTGAAGCCGATCAGCAGGCTTTTCAATTCCTCATCGGAGTAAGGATCGCTGCGCAGGGACAGGGCCATCAGGTATATAGCATAGTCGTAGAAACCGGGGGCCAGGCTGTTGTTGATATGCGCCAGCAAACCCTCATGCCCGGCAGGCGTTGTCTGGAGATTGACTCCTACTAATAAATTGAACGGCAGGCGCAGCTTCTTCAGGTGTTCTTTGCCGAGCAGGAGGCTTTTAAACTGGCTGGCTATGGTGGAATCCTGCCCGTTGGCCGCCCATGCCTCCGGCAACAGCCTGCCGAGCAGGGCCGGGTCGGGAGGCGCCCCGGCGTCTTTCAGTTGCAAACTGCACCACAGACCCAGGGTGTGGGCTATCTCCAAGCCGGCGGCCGTGTGCGTAGCCGTGCCCATGGCCTGTAAAAGCCTGCCCGTGTATGCCTCGACCGGCTCCTGGCAACATTTCTTATACTTCTTGCCGCTATTGCAAGGGCAGAGGTCATTCCTGGATACCTGCATCAGATCACCCTTTATCTGTTATTCATTATTATTGCGCTTGTCTCTTGTGCCGCCCTTGAGGCTTCCCTGCAGGCCGTGGCAGAGAGTGGTCAGCCTCGGACTCTGTTTTTTCAGATCAGGCGGCGTGCAATATTTCTCAACCTCTTTCCTCCCCGGCTCTATTCTTTTCCATCCCGGCAGATCCAGCCAGATCGCCTGCCTGATCTTTCTTCAAACCATACTCGGGCTAAAATCGATTATATTATACCATTACAGCGAAAATGATTCCCCCTGCAATCACTTTTTCGAAATCGTTTATGCAGATCGCCTACTTGGATTTGGACAAAAAAATAACCGCCAGATTCTGCTAAGTCTAGCGGTACAAGAGAAGATTAATATTGAAAGGAGTGTGACACCGAAATTAGGGGGAACGGGCAGGCAGCTTGCACCTGCCCGTTCGATAGGAGTGTTATACACTCACGTTTGATAATAAGCAAGAACCGTGCCAACATTTTCAGCCTAGGCTCCGCCCCCCCCGACCGC
Source organism: Peptococcaceae bacterium (assembly GCA_023249405.1). Lineage (GTDB taxonomy): Bacteria > Bacillota > DSM-12270 > Thermacetogeniales > Thermacetogeniaceae > Palsa-1188. The sequence goes on from JAHFCR010000017.1 coordinate 53,336, forward strand.
GCCTCTATACCTCACAACCGGCTCTGGTATGGCATTATGTGACATGTTTCGACTTAAATCGATTCCGTATTCGCGGAATTAGTTCCGAAAACTCGGAATATGTCGAAAGACTGTACTCGTCAGCTCAGGGTCTTCGATGGGGAACGGATCGCTTCCGCGAAATCGGAACCCTTGCTGGTAATCAGTTTCGTCTAGCTGGCGCGCAAAAAAATGACCGCCAGGTTCTGCTAGGTCTGGCGGCGGAAGAGGGAATTGGTGGGCAGATACGCCCAGCCTATTTTAAGGGAGGTGCATGTGCACCACACATATACCATGCAAGAATTATGCCAACACTTTCAGCCTGGGCCAGGTCTCCTTGCGGCATCCGTGATTTTTTTTATGCCTGCGATATCTAATAAAACCTTTACGAGGTAGAAGAACATCAGCAGATTCAAGGTTGAAGCAATGACCAGCGCAGCATTATAGGGCATGGTGTTTATCCCTCCAATCGTCGCAAAGAACACATAATGAGTATTGATATAGGCGGTAGCGCTAAATCCGAGAGCCAACAGCAGCAGCCTGCTGTCTCTGAGGTAGATAAAGGCCAGCATCGACAGGGCAACGGCAGGAAACAGGTATCTTTCATGCATCCCGGTGGAAAAGGTGAACACTCCGGCGATCAGCAGCAGCGCCGCTGCCGCGGCAAATGCCCGGTTATTCCCCTTAATATAAATAAACCAGGCCAATGCCGTGATCATGACGATAAATATCAGCCCCCAGCTATGATAGCTGAGCAGGAACAGGGTGGTGGCATCCCGGGTATAGTTCGCCCCCAGCAAACCGAAGAAGTTGAAGGCATTGACAGAGGCATAGGGATATTCGGAGACGGCGTGAGAAAAGAGCTGGAAGATCCAGAGCACGCCCCTGTTCAGAGAGAATGGCAGGATGATGACCGCGGCCGTGCACAAGGCGGACAAGAACACTTTTAACCAGCTTAGCAGGCTCTTTTGCCTGATCAACTCGAAGAAGAGCACGGGCAGAAAGATGATCCCCTGCGGCTTCATCATCACGGCAGCCGCAAAAAAGACCGCCGCCCAACCGATCTTATGCTCTGCCAGCACGACCACCGCCGAGAGCACGAGCAGTGTGAAGAAGGAATCTACCTGCCCCCAAATGGTGGAGTTGATCAAGACCGCCGGGTTGAAGATATAAAATGCGGACAGGATCGTGCTCATTTCCAGGGTGAGATATTTCCTGGCCAGCCTGTAAATGAGGTAGGAGGTGGCGATATCCGCCGCTATGGACGGCAGTTTCAGCAGCAGCGTGAAATAGGGGCTCATGGCATGGATACTGGCAATCTTGCCGATCACAAATAAAACGTAGATATATAATGGCGGATAATCACTCGGTCTGGGGTTGTTATAAAAATTGGGGAGATTGTTGGCGGCAGCGGTGGCCCAGTTTTTGAAGCTATTGATGTCGAACGGGTGGCCGGCGATCAATGTGGCGGCGGCAATCCGCAACAGCAGCCCCGCGCAGAGCAGGGCCAAGATCAGCATCGCCCCATCGCCAGGGCTGATTTTCAGCTTTTTATATTTATAAAGAAGGAAGACGGCCACAGACAGGATTAAAAATAGAAGGGCATAGGCGATCAGCGGGGAGGCATAACCGGCGCCCGCGCTCACGGCTCCCCTTCCCGGCATCCCTGCCCGGCCAGGCGTCGCCTGCCGGGCTGGATTCGGGCTGGCAAACTGCCTGCCG
>JAHFCR010000130.1 GCA_023249405.1 Peptococcaceae bacterium
TTGGCCGCAGAATATGATTCCTGCAAGCAGGAACTCGCGCTTCGCTTTATTCGATGCCCGCTCTCCCGGGTTGATCTTGCGGCTGTCCATCCTGACCTGCACCCTCTCCCACAGCTCCCTCGGCACGATGGCCGGCAAAATGCCAGGCACCCGGATCACATCCTGGCGGGTGTGCCGGTGCTCTTTCTTTGTCCCTCGCTTATAGACGAACGTTCCTAGCCCTACTGATGTAGGGCTTGACACTCTTGCGCATGCACCATATGCAAGCCCTAGAAATGCAGAAATATGCTTTAAATCATCTTTGGTAATAGAAACTCTTGTACCCAGCGGGCAAGTATACCTTTATTGGTTATATGAAATCGAATAGGAGGTATCAGCATGGTGTACTATATCGTGCCGGTCAATAGCGGGCTCCTGGACATTGATTATCTCTATTTGCAGGAAGGCGTCCAGGCCTCGGCAACTGAGTGCTACGTGAAACTGCGTGATGGCGCAGAGCTAAGGTCGACGTGGCAGGAAATCACCGAAGAGCAATTTGAGCAGGCAAAAGCGAGTATGGAGTAAGGCCGCCAAAAGGCGGTTATTTAATTTAAGCAGGGGATGTGAGCCGATCCAATTTTAGCCTTTTGTGCTAATGCAGTTCCGCCTCTCGTACAAATAGAACGTTGAAAAAAACTCAGAGGAGGAACAAAATGCCAAGTGAAGTGGAATATGCCAATGACGGTGTCAAGGTCTACGATTCTGCAGGCGATCTGGTAGGCCATTTCGGTTACTTCGAGGCCCTGGCCGACCAGATCGCCGCCTTCAGCCGTCCATCCGTCGCCTACAAACAGGATGGCTCCCAGGTAGCGGCGGGGGTGCCTCGCTATGAGGCGGCCAGGTTCGGGCAGGGGATCATGATTGAGGAAGGTACGACAAACCTAGCCAAGACTAACGGTGGGGCGACTGCTGACTTTTCCAACGCGATTGGATGGACTGCGATGGGCTCTGGTCAATCTATCGCCAATGGGGTGGCCACCCTACAGAGCCCCAATGGAACAACGGTCTCCGGGTTTCAATGCACTCTGACCAATCTTGCACAAAATACGAAGCACAGCTTTTTAATCCGAGCGCGGTATAAGGACGGAACAGGCATTGCGCAAGTGCTCTCCTTAGACTTAAATGCTCCTGGCTATGATAACTCAGAGCAAGAGCTTGATGTATTGACCAGCCAACTGACGACGGCCTCTCAAAACTTCAAAAAGGATGGATTTGATAGTCAGTCTGCGCCGGCCAGCGTAGCATTGCGGATATTCACCTTCTCCACCCGACCGATAGAGGTTGAATTTGTCCAACTCGAGCAGAAGGCATATGCAACCTCTTTTCATGATTCTACCCGCGCCGCCGAAGCCCTGACCGTCCCCACGACAGGGGTATTCACGAAGGGGAATTGGGCGATTGAATTAATATTTAACCCAACAAGCATTCAAAACATCGGCGGGAGAGCTGGATACCTTTGGTTTTGCTATATTGATGCAAACAACTGGTATCGCATTATAATAACTGCAACGGGACAATTTCAAATTTCGGTCAGTTCCGGCGGCCTCGAGACAGGTTACACTACAGCATTAAACCCGATAGTGACACCCGGAACTAAATATACCATCATGTTTTCGGGAAACGGCTCTGTAATACGTACCTGCATAAACGGTGTCCAGATCGCTTCAGATATTTCTTACACTGAGCCGATAGGAAGCCCGTCTGCCAATATGTACATCGGCAGCGATTACATAGGTGGAGAACAGGCCAACGGCACCATCGACGACATCCGCATCTCCTCCCGCGCCCGCACTCTGGCCGAGCACCAGGCGTACGTGAACAGCGGTCAGCCCCAGACCGTGGACGACGCCACCACGCTCCTCATGGGTATGGACGGCACGCTGCAGCCGACAGTGCGCGGATACGGCCTTAAAATCATCGACGGAGAGATTATCCTTGCCGGGGAACTTAATGCAGTGGGTCCATCCGGAGATACCGCACTGAGTATATCCGCGCAGGGAGATCAGGGAAAGATCTATTTCTACGACGAAGGCACGTCTAAAGGCTCAATCATGATCAATGGCGCATCAACAAGTGATTTGTGGTTAAGGGGCGAGAATGGGCTGTATCTGGATGGCGGACCTACTATTGCGGTGGGAAACTACGCCGGCGTAACAAACCCGGGCATCAAGTTCGGCGGGGATATAACGAGCGACTTCATGCCACACTCAGACGCCGCGTATTCGATAGGCAGAAGCAACAGACGGTGGCTAAACGTCAGGGCGCAATACGTCACGTCAGGCGACATCTGCTTTACAGAGACAAGTTGCCCTGTTTGCGGGAAGCCCTTTAGCCCGGGCGACGCTGTAACGCTTCTAACGCATACAGTCGACCCTGAAAAGATAATGTGCCTGCCGATCCATGACGGCTGCAAAAATAGTAGCTACGAGATAACCGCCAAGGTTCCGGATACGGTCACGCGGTACAGGCTCAATAAGGATGGCGATGTAGAGCAGTACCAGGCGACCAGGACAGAAACGGTTGTCGAGACAGCCTGCAGGCTAAGAGCGGGATATATTCTAGACGAAGAGAGCGGCAGTTTTGTTAAACAGGGCACCTCGGATGCTGTAACAAAGGATGAGGCGCTGGAGACGTATGAGGTAGAGGTGGAAAGGCCGGTATATAAAAGCATTACTATCAGAAGCGTGAAAAGTGAACCAGAAGCGGCAACCGAAGAGGAGTGAAGAAAATCCTCCGGTGACTCCGCTTATTGTAAAATGTCGAATAGCCGCCTCCGGGCGGTTTTTATTTTGAGGAGGTGGGGGAGTGATCAGCACGGTTTTGGGCATCGCCAGCAACAACGTCTACGATTACGGCCTGGCCGGGGTGGCCATCGTCACAGTAGGCGGCATCCTCTACAAGATGTTCGACTGGCTGAAGTCGCGCAGCGCAAATGATCAGCAGGCCTCAGCGAACACTTACAGCGACGCCATGGTGGTGGCCATCAACAACAACACCGACGCCATGAAGAACATGTCCAGCCTGGTGCAGTCGAACACGGCGGCCCTGAACCTCAGCATCAACGGCCAGACGGCCATGATGGAGATCCTGAAAAGCATCAAGGCCCACTGTGACCAGGAAACAAGCTGGTGGATGGAGATGATGAAGGGGAAGGGGGGATGATCCGGTTGCCGGGAAAAGGAGAAAGCGGATAGGGCACCGCAAACAAGGCGGCGCTCTTTTTTCTGTAAAGGAGGCTTTTTATGAAACCCTGGCAAGGTAAGCAGATGTGGATTTGGGAACTACAGAACTGCCTCGGCGGCAATGTGGTAGCCATCGTGGCCAAAGTGAAGGATTTGGGCCTATCTGCCCTGATCGTCAAGGCCTGGGATGGCGCCAACTATTGGAGCCAGATCGAGAAGATCATCGGTCCGGCCCATGCTGCTGGCATCCTGGTGGCCGGTTGGGGCTACAGTTACGGAACCAATATTCCGGGTGAAGTCGCCGCCATGGAGAAGGCCATCAAGGCAGGCGCTGACTGGTTGATAATCGACGCCGAGGTCGAGTATGAGAATGTCGGCGGCAGGGTTAGGGCGATTAACCTGTTCAACGCTCTGGCTGCCAGCCCGTCCGGCAACGCTTCGATCGGTTTTTCCAGCTTCGGATTGCCGGATTCGCACCCGGGATTTCCGTGGGACGTGTTCGCCAGCCATTGCCAGGTGGACCTGCCCCAGGTTTACTGGGGAGAGTTCAAGCTGGCTCCGGATGTGGCCCTGGCCCGCAGCTTGTCGCAGAATGCCAAGTATGGGCTGCCGGTGGCACCAGTGGGGCAATGCTATGGAACGGTAACCCCGGAAGAGATCACGGCTTTCGGGGTGGCAGTCAGAGCGGCCGGCTGCCCAGGGATCAATTTCTGGAGTTGGCAGCACGCCACGGACGCGATGCTGGCAGCAATCAAAGGTACCAGCCTGGCTGATCAACCCTCGGACTGGGCTGCAGCTGCCTGGCCTAAGGCGGTGGCCAAGGGGATCCTGGACGGCGCCGATCCTCAGGGGGCCGTGACCCGGGAGCAGTTGGCGGTGGTCCTGGACAAGTTAAAGCTTCTATAGGGTGGCGACCGACGCCAGAAAGCGAGGAGAAACATGCAGGGTATTGCAGGTACAATTTTCGTTCAGGTGGTGACCTACATTCTGACTGCAGCCATCGCCGCCGTGGCGGCCGGGCTGACACACTGGCTGGTGCAACTTGCAGGCAAAACTAAACTGCAGCAGGTCGAAGCCGAGATCAAGGCTGAGG
>JAHFCR010000074.1 GCA_023249405.1 Peptococcaceae bacterium
TTTCGGCCTCTCCCGCAAGGCACATTAAGCCTCCTTACCGCCATTGGCCCCGTTGGAGACCAGATCGTGGACAACCTGCCAGCTCCCCATGGCGGAAGAGGCGACCAGCAGACCATTGAAAACAACCCCCTCGGCGATCAGCAGCGCCATCCAGCGGGTGGATGTACCCTTCCCCGGCCAGATCAGCTTGCAGAACTCAGTCGTCAGAACAGTGGCCGTAACCGCGCCCGTCAGAGTGCTGAGCGATTGATAGGTGAACAGATCCACGGTGCTTGTCACCTCCTCAATGTGTTGTGCCAGCCAGGCAGATTACACATTCCGTCAATCTATAAAGAGGAGATTGGGGGTCAATTAATAACCCCCTCTATTGCTAAAAAATACCTATATATAAATGACGGTCCAAAACAGGATTTGGATCGCACCTTAAAAAATTCTTATAAATATCATCCATGAAAGCAGATGCATTATGATGCTAAAGATATTTTTCAGATCAGCGATCTAAGAGGCTGAAAAAACAGTCTATATATAGAGGGAGAGGTTTAAGAAGCTTTTGTGAAGGGAGCCAGGCTGTAACCCAGGCGATTAGGGTAATGGCCTCGTAACATAGCACGAATGCGCGGGAATATTGATGCTGGCTATTGAAAGAAAAAATACTATCTGATAGTAATTATTTTAGGGAACAACTAGGATGAGAAGGAAAGCAGAGGCATGAAATCTTAACCGTATGGTACCGATGGCAGCGGCCAGTAAGACAAGACCAAGAATTATTCTCAGATGCAGAGACAACAACTGCATGGTTGGAAACCTATCTTGTGGGATATGATGTTATAACGCCAATAGTTGCTAATACGGCGCCCTTGCTATAAATAAAGAGAAAGAAATGTGGGGATTAAGAACCCCCATAGTTTCCAAGGCGGTAAGTTGATGAGGGGGCTTTGATATATGGGAAAGAAAACTGCTCTTTTCATAATTAGCCTGTTATTTATCGCCATGGTTTGCTACAGTGTCATCCGCGGAGGCGCCATATCAGTTGATAAATCTGGGGAAGGCGCATTGACCGGGATACCGGATCATGAATCAAGCTTGGTTATCCGGGGTCATGTTTTCAAGATCAAGACCCCGGTTCAGGTAACGGCTAAAGATATTCTCGTGACAGATGGCCCGGAGGGCTTTTACTGGTCCCTACCCCAAGATCCCGGGGATGAAAGGATGGGTTACATTACAGGACCTGCAATAATACGCTATACGCCCTATGATCGGCAGGGAACCATTGATCCGGCAGCGGAACGGGTCATTTATCAGTTACCGCTGCCGGACATCTGCAACACCGGTGCCTGGACCGGTTCCTTGCGCCTCGTTAAACTCGTATTGCATGGAAAGCGGCTCTTTTACTTTTATGACAGCGAGATGAAAGATGCCGCCCAGAGCAGCTACGTTGCCCTGGGGGCATTGGACGCCTCGGCCAGTCACCCGGAGACTACTGCCAGGTTCCTGTACAGCGGCGAGAACGAGGGCGGCGGACAGTTGGAGTGGGCTGTCAGCAGTGATTTTGTCGTCTGGCAGCAGGGCTACCCTGATATCACCGGCGGCTATGGATTAAGTGTGACTACCAGCCTTTATGACCTGGCCACAGGGATGCAGCAAGCACTGCCGCTTCCCGTGGGCGAGATGACCCAACTCTCTTTTGCAGGAAACAAACTGCAGTACCGGGATTGGAATTCGCAAGGGCCCTACCAAGTATTACCGCTACCCCCGCCCGGTTCCGCACGCCTGGTTTCGGGAGCGCGCCGGCTGCCTGCTGTGGCATTCGGAGAAGCCGCCCAGTTTTTGAACAAGTTTCGCGGGACAGTCTACTTGCCGGCGGTGGTTGATCCGGCCCCTTATTACCAGGTTAAAACAGAGTCAGATGCTACTCATTACAGGGTTACCTTTGACGCATCTGATCACCCTGTTCCCTTGAACGCGACGGATCAGGAGCGCCTGGAACTTGGCGTAGGTCCTTCACTGGCACAGACGCTGGGGTCGATCGTTGGGTATGGCGGCAGCCCTCCCCCGGCGGTAAAAAAGCTGACGGAGGAAGTGCTGTCCCAAGGGAAACTATTCAGCATTCACGTCGGAAGATACACTGTGGCCGGTCACTTCCTTTCTCCTTCCCCCAACCAGGTTTCCGTGTGGTGGCAGGATGGCTCCTGGCGCTACCGGCTATTAAACTTGGATCGGATGTGGCAAAGCCCGGTGGACTCGGACCTGCAGAGGGTAATAGCGGAGATAACGAGCGAGTTGCCGCCAGATGGCAAACTTGTGCCAAGCAGTGACCAGGGCGAGGTCAGCATAACCCTGGCGCCCGATCACCGGGCGACGGGCGTTTGGTTTCGCCATGGCGCCGAATGGCTTGATCTTGAAGGCTATGGGTATGATGCAGTCCGAGGAGCGCAGGGACTCGTCGATATAGGTCAGGCTGATTAGCCCTCTCAAACGCTTATGAACTGGTGGTTCGTTTTCTGCTATGAACCAGGTTGAGGCTAATAGTGAACTTTCTTTGGAGGAAAAATAAAAATGGCCCGAGGCAAAAGCCTTAAACTATGCGTACGGTTTTCAAGAGACTTCCTTATACTATAAGAGGTAATAATATGAATAGATGGGAAAAAGTAATTATTTCATTTTTTTGTATAACATCATTGGTAGTTAATACGACAGGTTGCTCAACTATTGCCTCAAAAACACAGTCTCCAAGCGTGAACGCTAACTCAAAGGCGCCAAATAATGAATCAAACAGCACTGTGTCTATACTACCCGACCAGATACACATGTTTGATGAGCAGAACGGTTATGGAAGGTCCGACGACGCTGTTATGGTTACCTCGAATGGCGGCGCTACATGGACCAACGTGACGCCTCAGATGCCGGGAGACGGTCCTGGGCCAAGCGTTACAGGCTATTTCGTCAATGCGCAAACCGGGTGGACATTTAGGCTGCAGCCGGAGAAAAGCATTACCATCTACGGTACCCATGATGGCGGCCAATCCTGGTCCCAACTGGCGATCATGCCGGTTAAAAATGGCGACGGCGGCATGTCGGTCGCCTTTTCCGACGCCCGGCGCGGTTGGTTCGAAGACCTGACGGCGGGCAATGCCCAACTCGGTGGTGAGCTGTTCGCCACCAACGACGGCGGGAAAACCTGGCAGTGCATGGCCGACTCTTCTCGGCAGGGCAATCTCCCCTTCGGCGGTGAACTCACGGCTCAAAGGGATGGCACCCTCTGGCTCAGCGGCGGGCAACGGGCGGGAATCATGGGTGGTCCCGGTTTCGTCTGGCTTTACAGGAGCACGAATGGCGGTCAAACCTGGTCTCAGGTGAATTTGCCGCTGTCGACAGTCCAAAAGAAGGAAACGACCTCTGCCTCGGCGCCAGTATTCTTCGGCAAAAACGGTTTTGTAACCGTACAATTCCAGGGCGACTCGGTTCTCTACGCCAACCAGGACGGTAGTCAGACGTGGTCAGTTCGTGGAACGCTTAAACCAGAAAGTTGGCTGGTGTTCGCAGACGCCATGTCCGGCTGGCAGGTCACCAGCAGCGGCCAGATCTACTCTACGAAAGACGGCGGCCGTGCCTGGCAGCCTCTACCCGTCAACCCAATACTGCAGAAGGCGCTGGCAGGTCGGCTCATCGACCAGGTAGACTTCGTCGACTCGCATAAGGGCTGGCTGGTACTCACCAGCGGGGATGTTAACTTGCTGCTGGTGACGAAAGATGGGGGCCTGAGATGGAGCGAAGTGGACTGATATGAAGAAAACTGTCTTTCTCGTGATCAGCCTGCTGTTTGTCTGCATGGTTGGCTACAGCGTCTTCCATGAAGACGCTACAGTACAAAACAATGTGGGCACAATCCTGGTTTCTGGCTATCGGGTGATAGCGATCAGAATCCATCTGTAAGAACAGGGAAAACATCTTCATTGGTGTCGTAATATCATGGCAATCAATATGAAAAAATTCTGGGGAGGAATGATATCTTGTGAAGAAACTCAGTTTCGTATTAATCCTATTGAGCGGCCTGTTGTTTACCGGCATAGCGTCTGCCAGCCCTACGGTAACCTTAAACGGCCAGCCGTTGACGTTCGACGTGCCTCCAGTGATAGATAACGGGAGAACTATGGTACCCTTGCGGGCCACCTTTGAGGCGCTGGGGGCGACGGTTCGATGGGATGCCAATACCCGGACGATTGCTGCGACGAAGGGCGATGCCAGCATTCAGCTTACAGTCGGCGATACCAGCGCCGCCAAGAATGGCGCCAAGATCACATTGGATGCGCCTCCCAGGATCCTCGACGGGCGCACCCTGGTCCCCCTCAGGTTTATCGGCGAAGCGCTCGGCTGCCAGGTAAACTGGGACGACTCCACCCAGACCGTCAGCATCTCCGATGCCCCTCCCGGGACCTCCCCGGGCAGCGAGCCCGCAAACCCGCCCCAGCCTGCGCCGGTTGCCATTGGGCAGTGGGAATATAAGACGCGCGATGTTCCTTATAGCAACAACGTCTGGAACATACCGGGCGAACCGGTAGTCAGCTTTTCTAAGGAGAATAGTATGGTCCTTGTAGTCGACGAATCAGGAAGCGGGGGTGATGAATTCGTCTACGGCAAGCCGATCAAGTTCATGCTGGAGATGATCAACACCAGCGATGTCGGCGGCACTCCGGAGAGCATAACGATTCTCGACTATACGCCGAGCGTTAAGATAGATTCATATGACAGCTCCGACAACGAAACAGTAATCTGGAAGCAAACCATGCCCACGCTGTCAGGCACACTTGCCAAGCCCAGTGATTATTATTCGCTCGAGTTGATTTGGAGCCAACGCGACATGTCCGGCAGCCAGGTACCGCCCGGGGGCTATGGATTAACTTTGCAGCCGGGCGTATTGCGATACAAAACCCCGGATGGCAATGAGCATACACAAAAACTTACTCCTGCCCTTGCTAATTGTCTTCACCCGTTAAACATTGTGAAGCCTTGATCCTGATGATGAGAGCATAATAGGCGGAGCCAAGCTTTAGCTCCGCCTATTATGCTGCCAATAATCTTTGACAACAATCTCGAACCAGCTTTAATAATGAGTTGGCGTCCAGAGATGGGATGCTTTGCCTGCGCTTTGTGCAGGGTGGATGAACTGGTATTGATAAGTCTTGGCGCCATGACCGGGCACGCTATCCGTGAGCCAGTTCCACGACTCCCCAACGCCATAAGAACAATCCTTTACCGTGCCTCCCAGGTTGATTACAGCGTAGCCGTGACTATCGACATTGTCAGATCCCACGTAGGCGTAAAAGGTTTTTTCAGTGTCCGAGCTATTGGTTACATAGATCGTGTGCAAGTACTGTACGCCCCAGTTGCCAAGATTGGCGCCGTTACCGCAGGAATAGAGGCTGCCAGTTGACGGTTCCCTGATGGATACGATCTCGTTTGTATTGCCGGCGTTACACATGCTCGTTAAAAAGGTTGTTGAGGCGCCGATATCGACGTTTGCGCTTGCTTCGATGAAGTAAGAATCACCATACCCCCTGTATACCCTTGATTGGCCTCCATCCCAGGGATAGTACGTTGCCGATCCGTCGATCATGCTCTTGTTGTAGTATAAGTATGGGATGCAGTACAGGTTGCCGCTGGTGTGGAATTTGACGACAGCGTTGAAAAGATATCCGGCAGGAATTTGCCTGTCGAGGATCCAGGCCACCCCTCCCGATGGCAGGCTGAAAACTGTTCCATCGGGGTTGGCAAAGTAATCGCTCCACACCCCGCACACTACAGGCTTTTCATTACTGGAAGAACCCGCACGAAACCCGTTGTTCTGTCTGGTTACAGTTAGGGTGGAGCCGGTGGGGTTATAGAACTGAATTCCAAAATATATTGCATAGGAAAGTTGATTCTGATATGATGCGAATAGTTGGCCATCTCCGCTCACAGTCGCAAGATTTAAATAGTGGTTCCCCCTATTCGTATCCCCCAATGGTAGCCCATACTGAAGATTTGTACTTATTTGTTCCGGGTAATTACAGTAAACCAATTTGCAAGGATCTTGTGCAAAAGTAAGAGGTGCCGCAGCAGTCAGGGTTGGCGTACGAGTATTGCAATTGTTAAATGACATAGCCTTTAATACCTCCTTAGAATTGTGGTTAATGATCAAATCCTGAGAACCGACCCGTTATGGTGACCAATGTCCAGATCTTACATTTGATTCACGCCCTAAAGCGTTTTCGTTTCTGTGCTATAAAAAGAAAACAGAAAACCGGCTTTAAGGAAATGCTGCAGACGATCCAGGGACTGATTAAAACCAGCCTTTGCGAACCACTCGATACTTTTTTGCAGAAGCTTTTTCGAAAGAGCAACCGAAGCTCAAAAGGCCGAAGGAAGATCGATCGCCAGATAATCTTTGAGGCGATTTCATAATTTACGCACTCGTCAAGTAAACCCTGCCTCTCTTTCACCTCCTTCACCTCCTTCACCTCCTTCATCGGAATCTCCATTGCCTCTTGCCCTATAAAGAGAAAATAGGGGGCATTTAAATAACCCCCTACCTCAAAGAATTTTTTGGCTTTAATGAAAAATCAGATACACATCCGTATTCTTTTCAACGCCCGCACCTTGATCCAGTGCACAGCCGGCTGGGAGATTCCCAAGTCCATAGAGACCTCTTTCTCCGTATTCCCATTCAAAATCGTTTCTTCGATAACCTCTCGTTGCAGCGGTGTCAGCGCCGCAAGAGTTTCTTGTAAAAACAGCCTGTCCTCTACCTCGGCAAACGTGTCGCTCGGAGAAGCTATCGCATCAAGCAGTTCCGCCTGTCCGTCATCTGCATCGTTGCCCATCCTCTTATTCAGGATCAGCAATTCATGCTTTTGCAACCTTTTATGCATCTTTGACAACCTGATGGCTTCGCGGCGCAGGCCGGTCAAAAACCAGGACATAGTCTGCGCCTCTTCGAGATCTACCGTAGAGTCAGAATCTAAAAAAACTCATCCGTATCACCTCCCTATCGACCAGTTTTATCCTTCATAGAATAAAGAGAAAACAGGGGAGCTTTTTAACAACCCCCCCTAGCGTTCGATTATGTTTCAGCTACAATGCCTGTCCTCATTTGAGTGATAATGAATAACGGCATTCACGATCCATAGCGCCAGGTCAGAATAGGCCTCATCGTAACCCAGCCGGCGAACGTATTTCTGGATGACCGGATTAAACCGTTCTACCACCTGGGCGAAGGACTCCTCATCGCCGTCTTTCGCCCTCTCGATCAGTTCCTGGAGTTTCGGCCTCTCCCGCAAGGCACATTAAGCCTCCTTACCGCCATTGGCCCCGTTGGAGACCAGATCGTGGACAACCTGCCAGCTCCCCATGGCGGAAGAGGCGACCAGCAGACCATTGAAGAAGTAGAGCGGTATATTATTCATGGAGAACGAACTGGATGCGATATTGCTGATCAGGACAACCCCCTCGGCGATCAGCAGCGCCATCCAGCGGGTGGATGTACCCTTCCCCGGCCAGATCAGCTTGCAGAACTCAGTCGTCAGAACAGTGGCCGTAACCGCGCCCGTCAGAGTGCTGAGCGATTGATAGGTGAACAGATCCACGGTGCTTGTCACCTCCTCAATGTGTTGTGCCAGCCAGGCAGATTACACATTCCGTCAATCTATAAAGAGGAGATTGGGGGTCAATTAATAACCCCCTCTATTGCTAAAAAATACCTATATATAAATGACGGTCCAAAACAGGATTTGGATCGCACCTTAAAAAATTCTTATAATAGCAATAAGATCCAGATAAAAATTCCAACAAGGATCAGGTTCAGTAATGCCTCTGAACTTTTTAAACAGTCGGGCTGCCAATTGGGGGCATTGATAACTGCCCCTATGCTGTTTAAAGTTGCGGGGGTAGTACGGAAAGATGGGAAAACTTTACATAAACGCCCTAACTGAATATGCGTTTGCCTCCAGCAATTGGCCAGGCTTGCCCAGCGATTAAGGACCGACGCTAAAAATATTTTCAGAATCAGCGATCCAACGGGCTGGAAAAACAGTCTATATATAGAGGCTTTGAAGAACCTTCAACGCAATGATAGGTTGCCAGGCCTACTTTGATAGCGTGAAAAAGGGGCTTAGAAGATACCTGCGCAGTTCAAGAAGAATACAGCGGCGCTTATAAGAATCAACGCAATGATCTTTCCGGTCTCATATCTGTTGATCACCACGGCTTTATTACATCCGAAGCAGCCGCATCCACGGTTCAAGGTTTTATTGTACATAGAAACGTACAACACCAATATTGTGGAAAACAGCAACAACGAGACCAGACTCAAGATGATGACCGCTTTATTCATGACCAGGCTGAGCCCGGCTGCAAGTTCAACAGCGATAACGAGGTATTTCAGAACTCCAGTGTGCGGTAGTCTGTACTGCTCCAATGCCAGATGAAAGACTTCCATGTTGAACAGCTTCCCGATGGCGGCAGCGAGTAAGACAAGGCCAAGAATCACTCTCAGAAGCATGGACAATGACTGCATTTTTACGCACCTCTCCCGTGGGATATAATAGCATAATGCCAATGGCTGCCAATATGGTACTCTCGCTACAATAAAGAGACAGAAATATGGGATTTAATAACCCCTCATGAGTTAAATAAAAAAACTATTATTAAAGTATTGACGGGGGTAACCTGTTATTGCCGCGATCGCCTGTTCCGCCTGGTACCTATATAAAGGGAGATAGGGTGTTCCAAACTATCCGCATCGTAGGCGTGAACAACCCGGCCACGGGCTAATCCGCGCGGAATTCAGAATGAGTTTGAAAGGTGGCAGGAATTGCCGAGTGCGTTATGGAAGATGCACTGGAACAGTCTGGCTATTTTGTTAATACGGAAGGGGGATTGGCATGAAAAGGTTTTTTTCTGCAGTGTTGGTTTTCTTGATGTTCTTTGGCGGGGCGCCGGCTGGCATGGCGGAGGCCTTGCAGATGGCGCGGGCTTCTTCTGGGACTGAAATTATTAGAGTATCCACGCCAGTATTTGTGACAGGAGGCGTCAGCGGCAGCGCCGGCGCTGCCGCCATCTCCCGGGAGCAGGCAATAGCTATCGCCAAAGGCATCTTCCCGGAGATCGGGAGCATGAATGCCAATGCCCAGCTGAACGCCTATCAGGGCTCCGGCAGGTGGATGTTGTCATGGAGCGATCCCGCCAGCGCGACCGGTCAGGTCTTCACCAGCAACGATATCGAGCTGGACGCCTTCACCGGCGCCCTCGATGGCTTCAATATCTCTGATTGGAAAACAGACAAGACCGGTTCGCCCCTGATCGCCAGGGATGAGGCCCTACAGAAGGCTGAGGAGTTCATCAGGCAGTATCATCCCGAGGAACTCGCCCGGGCGGTTCTGTCCAGCACACCAGAGCCCAATTACGGCAACTATAAGGCAGTCTCCTTCGTCTTCAATTTTTACTGGGACCGGGTGGAGCAGGGCATCCCGGTATGGGGGGACGGTATTCAGGTCGGGGTGGACCCGTTCAGCGGACGGATCGTGAACTGCTCCTTCAGCTGGCACGCCGGAGTCACCTTCCCCAATCCGGTGGCCGTCGATGCGACCAGAAAGGCCCAACTGATGGACCAGTTCGGTGTGATCCTCTGCTACCAGGCGCAGCCGGGGCAGTTGACCCCGCAAGGGGCGCCCGAGGCCTCGCTGGTCTATTTGTTCAACTGCTCCCCTTCCCTGCAGATCGACCCCGCCAGCGGTCACGCCCTGTCCGGTGATGGCAAGCCGGTCTCACTGCAGGACTACGTGCTGATTCCCGGCCTGACCCCTGCCGTTCCCGGCGCTGTTTACAGCAGCGGGCCTGTGGCGCCGCCGGCGCAGGAGGTCGGCCAGGATGTGGCTGAGAAGAATGCCGATCGTTTTTTCCAGGCTCTGGGGCTGTCCGGTAAAGTCGTTGCCAGCGGTGGGAGCGGCAATAGCTGGGATGGGACTTTTAACGATAAGATCTGGAGCTACACCCTGCAAAGCGAAGAGGATTCAGAAATACAGCAGGGACAACAGCCCCGAATGGTGGGGATTTACGCCGCCACCGGTGAGGTCAGGAATTATGTCAATTTCCGCTCACTTGTTGCCATCGATTCTGGCAACAAGGCGGTGCCCACTCTCACCCCGGACGAGGCCCGGGACAGGGCGCTGACCTTCATCAAGCAGGTCAGCCCCGGCAAGATGGGGCAGATTGCGGTGACCAACCCGCCCGGGATCGGCTTTTATACCGGAGGCGCTCAGGAAGTACTGGTCTACTTCACGCGTCTGATCGACGGGGTTCCTTTCCCGCAGGACAATATTAGCGTGGTCTTCGACCAGTCGGGCCAGGTCGTGAATTACAACTGCAACTGGCACCAGGTCGCCCTTGCTCCTCCCGGTAAGATCATCACCGCGGACCAGGCCCGGCAGATCCTGCTTCAGAACGTGCCCTTAAAGGCGGAATACAGCTTTCCCATGTCCTTGGCTACAGACTCTCGCCTGGCGCAGGGCAACGGGATAGTCCCGTCCAACCCGGTGTTTGCCCTGCGCTACCAGAGCGAGGTCATAGCTGCCGATACGGGTAAGCAGGTGTCAGCCGGCGTTAACATCTTTGGTATAGGCATCGGTTCCGGCGCGGAGCAGCAGCCGGCATCGACCGTCCCACGGGATCATTGGGCTGCCGCACCTCTGAGCATTCTGGCCGACAGCGGCTTGCTGCCCGCTGAAGGTTTCAAACCCGACGGCGCGGTCACCCGACGGGAGGCCCTGCGGGTGTTGATGGGGGCCTTCAGATCCATATCAAGCGCGGTGCAACCCGGCCCGAAACAATCTGCATTCAACGATGTGGCGCTGAACGATCCGGACTACAACCTGATCCAGGCCGCTGTGGACAGAGACATACTCGATCCCGGCCCGGCTTTAAACCCGGATGGGACTCTCGCCAGGGCCACCTTCGTGCAGTGGCTGGTGCGGGCGATGGGCTACCGCCAGGTGGCGGAGATGCCGGCGAACATAGGCCTGAATTTCTCCGATCTTCAGCAGGTGTCCGGTTCCGACCGCAATTACGCCGCTATTGCCGAGGGCCTTGCCATCATCAAGGGAGACACCCATGGGATGTTTCATCCGGATGATCCCCTGACCTGGGCGGAACTGGCCACCATGGTCGCCGCAGCCGCCCCGCGCCTGCAAGCGCTGTGACAGTAACCGGGCGACTGCTCGTTAACGAATATGGCTGGGGTCAGCCATGTAAGAAAGAAGCAATCTTCCAAAGTAATATCTAAAAGAGCATCAGTTCTGCCACCTGCCAGCCGGGCAGTTGTTTCCAGCGCCCGGAGCCAGTCTGACGATTGTTGGGAAAGATGTTGCGAACGATAGGTGGTGGCCATGGGAGATCGCTGGCGTAGCGGTACCCGGCCAGGATGCCCCGGGGTCGCTGCCCTTTGGCGGCAGGAAAAACGGCCTCAGCTTTGCCGACAGCGAGCATGGATGGATCACCGGTTCGTGGAACGGCAATGGATTCTGGCTGCTTCGGACTGCTGACGGCGGGAAGACGTGGCATGAACAGGACCTTCCGGCCGTCAAGGGTCTCAACACGGAAGGATGCGCCGTGGAGACCGAACCGCCCTTTTTTAGCGGCAACGAGGGAGTGCTGCCGGTGGTCTTTCGCGGCGGCGGGCAGACCCTGGTTTTTTACCGGACGGACGACCGCGGCCTGACCTGGAAAGCGACGGCGCCGCTGCAGACATCGCCCGATCAATCGGCTGTCTGGAGCATCCTGGACGTGGAGCGCTTTTTCATCACCGATGGGACGCGTATCTACGCGACGGGCGACGGAGGGCTGACCTGGAAAACCGTTCAGCCGCAGTCCAAGCTAGGGCTAGTCAGACAGATCGATCTTCTGGATGACAGCACTGGATGGATGCTCGGCGACGGTTTTCAACTGCAGACCAAGGACGGCGGCCAGACCTGGGCCGCGATGGATGCGGTGAAGCTTCCATGGCGCACTATGCTATTTTCAGGCAGATCAATGCGACTGCCGTTTCATTAGGATGCCCTAAATTGTTATGGGAAGAGTCTGGATACTAGGCCGGTGGCGTCTATGCGGTGTCATCCGGATATCTTGTGGTCTTCCGCTATAGCATGAAGAACGTGCATGGTGGCTGCAGTTTATGACCGGGGGAACCGTAAGCATTTCTGCATTTCTTAAGTATACGGATCAGACGGGGGATTCGGATGAAAAGAGCAACCAAGATTATCCTGGCAGCTTTCCTGGCCGGCCTGCTCTCGCTGGGATCGCTTTG
Organism: Peptococcaceae bacterium; assembly: GCA_023249405.1. Taxonomy (GTDB): domain Bacteria; phylum Bacillota; class DSM-12270; order Thermacetogeniales; family Thermacetogeniaceae; genus Palsa-1188. Next base: position 12,335 of record JAHFCR010000074.1, read on the forward strand.
CCTGAGCGAACATGGCAGAACGGTAACCGTGAATCCGGATCTGCAAGGCACAGGGGCCGAGCGAGTCTGCGCGGCGGCCTTTCCAATGCGCGTGGCCTGGATTGCCAGTGGCAGTCTCTACATCCTGGGCGGTTCGGTGGCCAACGCCAGGCCGGTGCAGGTTAAGGCCGCGCCCGGAGGGCGCCAGGTGGCCTGGATCAACGGTTGGTCCCCCGACGGGCGGTGATTAGCGTTCTTTTGCGCCCCGAAGCCAAATAATTATGATGAAACCTACCTCTGGGTGGTCAGGGCGGACGGTACCGGAGCCTATCAGGTGGATCAACGACAAGTTTGGGGTGACATGGATAACGCGGCCTGGTCACCGATAAGTGATGTTATTGCCTATAGCGCAGGAACAGGGAATCCTGCTCACCCGGCCGGAGATTTGAAGATTGCCCGGGTCCAGGATGGCAGGGCGCAGATCTCCACTCTGCTGCCTGAAAATAGCAACGCCTTTGATTTTGTCTGGGCGCCCGATGGTCAGAGCTTGACGGTCTCCTTCCCGCGCCTCTATAATGCTCCCTACTCCCCCTTGCACGTGGACCGCCTCACACTGGAGGGGAAGCGCGCCAGATTGTTCAGCGTGGGCGAGGCCGGATGGCAGGAGTTTTACCTGTACCAGTGGTCGGCGAACGGCCTGAAAATCTCGCCGGACGGGCGCTATCTAGCTTATCACCTGAACTCCAACGCCGTATCGATGAGCGCGGACTCCGAAAAGTTGCAGGTGACCGATCTGCAACAGCCCGGACATGCTATCGATCTGGGCAGGGGGCTGTCTAACCCGGACTGGTTCGCCTGGTCGCCCGACAGCAGTCAGTTGGCCTTCATCCTGGGTGAGGGGCGGTGGCCCAGCACCAACAAGAAGCTGCAGGTCCTGAGCGTCGACGACGGCAAGATTACAGATTATAGCCAGCAGGGCGAGGTGGACACTTACCCGCTGTGGACAAGCCATCCGCCTTATAGACTGATATTCTGCCGCGGGCCGGAAAACCCGCAATGGGGCAGCACTTACAGCCTCCCGGTTCCCGGGCAGCGGATCTGGATGCAATCCGGCAGCCAGGCTGTGCCCCTGACAGCAGGCCAGGCGAATACCGAGGATGAGATCATTGGCGTCTCCCCGGATGGGAAAGACCTGGTCTACCTGCGGCTGACCGATCTCGACAATGGATCGCTCTATCTGAAACCCCTCGACGGCGGCAGGGAGATAGAGCTGCTGCGCCTGTCGATGCCCGGCGGCATCCAACTCTTTCCTGCATGGGCCGGACCTGAATGAACGCTCAAGAGACCCTGTCGCTGCTATAGCTTTGGAATGGGGATAGACCCCCCCGGCCTCTTGAGATCCGGCAGGAATTGTCGATTGCATTATTGTAGATATGCTGGAACAGACTGGGTTTATTGTTAATATTGAAGGGGGGATTGGGATGAAAAGACTTTATTGTGTAATGTTGGCCTGCCTATTGTTCTTTGGCGGCGTTCCCGCCGTGATGGCAGGGACTGTCCAGATGGGACATGCATCTACATCTATGTCGATTACAGTGTCAAATGGTCCAAATGGCCCTGTGGTTGTCGCGGGCGGCTCAGCGTCGCCCACATCCAGCGACCCGGGCGCTCCTGCTATTTCGCAGGAGCAGGCGCTGGCCATCGCCAGGGGGATCTTCCCGGAGATCAGTAATATGGACGTAAAACTACCTCCCAAACTCCTCATCTTCTTCATTGTCCAAAATATTGATGTCCTCAACTTCATGATATAGGACGCCGTCAATTTGTTTGGCCAGCTCCGGTAAACTTTTGGTGACAGTTCCCCAAAGCACTGCTAAATCAATGTTTTCATAATCGTGAATAATTTTATTTCTCATGCCCAGAATGCTTTTCCAGGGTATATCGTCATGCTTCTCCTGCGTATCCCCGCTGATTTCCTTTGCCAGTTCACCAATTTGGGAAACTGAAAAGGCGCAGGCTGAAAGAGTCTTTTTATCAGCCATAAAGTCCTCGAAGGAAAACCCGTCAACATACTGCGCCACATCGTCTATATAACTGCTTATCTTCTGCAAGATAATTCTATCTTTGCCGGTCATATAAAACAATTCCCTCCCGTTCCAATGCGGATTGCATGGCCGTATTGTTTTTTAGTTCCGTAATCTCAAAAAGATCAACACGCTTACCCAACCGGGTTGTAATGTCCTCCAGCACTCCGTAAAAATCAATGTTTAAAAGTTCGCCCTTGCTGTCTATGACAATATCTATATCGCTCTTGTCGTTAGGGCTGCCTTTGGCATACGAACCAAACAGTATGGCGCGATAGACAGGGGCGGTTTCAAATATCGGAAATAGTATTGTTTTTATTTCATTTATACTGAAAATTGGTTGTTCCATATCCTCACCCACTTTGTACTTTTTCTTTACAATAGCAGAAAAATGGGTATTTTACAAGGAAACAACAATCTTTCCAGTGCGGCCCCATCCGGGCGCCTATTTTGCCTGCCTGGGTATCGCAACAATTCTTTGATATTGCTGCAGTTTTTTCGGTACGTGTTGATCACCAGCTCTCACAAAAAATAACAAATTTTTATAGGTGTATCCGGTAGACACATAAATTTCTTCCGCTCAGGAACGGGATGATTATCAGTTTCGCCATGTAAGAAATGAGTAATATTCCAAGTAATATCTAAAGGAGCATCAGATCGGCCACCTGCCAGCCGGACAGTTGTTTCCGGCGCCCGGAGCCAGTCTGACAACCCTTGGGAAAGACGTTGCGAACGATAGGTGGTGGCCGTGGGAGATCGAATAGGGTTCAAACCAGCACCGAGGTCCCGGTTCAGATTGAAAATGGGGCGCCTCTTGTTCATCGTCAAGAGATGCTGGGACTGGCGCTTCTCCAGCAGTGCGTTTGCCTGCCGGCATGACCCCGGCCCGGAAGGCTATCCGCACCGGTGCTATTGCCATCAGACCCCGCTGTTTCGCCGGTTGGCCAACTCCGAGCTGTGGATGCAGCGGAACAAGGTGGCCA
>JAHFCR010000131.1 GCA_023249405.1 Peptococcaceae bacterium
TTTTTGAATTCTAACTGGATAGATAATATTTGTCAAGCGCTAGTTTTTGCGCGTCTTCCCTCCGTCATGAAATCTCCACAATCTGTCCCACAGGATACCATTGCACGTTTTTATTGAACAGTTGGCTGATCACCCTGAGCGGAACCATCATGCGCCCATCGACGATCTGGGCCGGCACATCGATATTATAGGGATTGCCGTTAAGGTACACCTGCAGAGCATTGTTGGAAATCGTGATCTTGTCAGATCCGGCATTGATCGTTACCGTGCCGTCTTCACTCCACCCCACATCACTGTCAGGCAAACCCAGGGCGTTGGCTATCGTTCGAATCGGAACCAGGGTGCGACCATCCACGATGATCGGCTGCACATCAAAATCAAGCTCGTCGCCGTTGGCAAACACACTGATGTTTTTGTTGCCCTGCTGCTTGTAAATCTGTCCCAGCTCCGAATAGGCCCAATCAGGATTTGCAGTGTTGATGATCATCTTCAAGACCGCCTCGGCGCTGCTCCACTTGCTGCCGTTGAGCGCGGCGATCAACTGCTCCTCCAAGCTGGCCATGTTATCTTCAGCCTTATTAATCGCCTCAATCTGTTTTAATATTTGCGCTGCTTGCTCCATCTGGTTGCCGCTGATCGCATCGGCAAACTCCTGTTTCAACTGGGTTATCTGGCCGCCCTGGCTGGCAGGCGGTACTGGCGTCTCCTGTTCAGTCTGACCGTTGATCGTAAAGACTGCGGAGGCTATACTGCTCCAGCCTGCCGAACCGCGCGCTGCAGCCTGCACCGTTTCGGACTGGCTCACAGCAAAGGCTCCGCTGTAGGCAACTGCCGTACTGCTGGTCGAGGGATCGGATCCATCGGTTGTATAGTAGGCGGTGTCTCCGCTGGGTATGTCGAGAATGGTCACGCTCTGCGCCGTGGTAAAGGAGCCGCCTCCCGGTGAGATAGTGGGTGCAGTAGGCAAAGCATCCTGATCCAACGTTGTGAAACTTATTTCATTGCCGTAGGCCGTACCCCCCGGGTTGGTGGCATAGGCCTTGAAATAATACTTTGTAGCTGCTGCCAGTCCGGTCGGGTTGTAATTGAAAGATCCATAGTGGTTATCCGTGCCCGCAGTGATTTTTACCCATTGATTCTCGTCGGTGCTTAAATAGAATCCGTACTCGCTGATAGTGTCGCTGCCGTTGTTGGAGATGCTCCCGCTCAGGATGGCGGAATTGGAGGTGAGCGTTGCAGCGTTGCCGGTCTCAACCGTTGGGGCATAAAGGGATGAGTTGCTGCTACCGCTGCCGATCGTGAAAGTGGCTGTGGCAATGCTGCTCCAGCCGGCCGGATCGAGAATGGCAACCTTCACCGTCTCGGACTGGCTCACGGTGAAGGCCCCGGAATAGATACTTCTGGTATTGCTCGTGGTCGGGTCACTGCCATCGATGGTATAGTAAACGGTGTCTCCGCCGGGTATGTTGAGGACGGTCACGCTCTGCGCCGCGGTGAAGGCGCCACCGCCCGGTGAGATGGAAGGCGTTGCAACCGTTGCCGCTAATGCCAGTCCGGTCTGCATCAGAAGCATTATCGTTATAGTTGTGATCATGATCATTAGAGAGGCTAGTTTCGAACGCCTGGCAATCAACATGTTATCCCCTCCCGGTCAATTCTTTTTTCTTAAAATACCACGCCCACATACTTACCCACTATTTTATCATCGCCATATGGGATGAGTATGAAAATAATCTAAGAAAATGGGTTTCGGACTCTTTCGTCCGATGGTTGCATTAAAGCCTGACCAGTCTTCCTGGCTGAAATAAACTCATATTTTACGATCATGCACCGGATGGTGAATTTGTGGCTGGAATGATTTGTAAGAGATTATCTCAGTGAATCAATGAAGAGAATGGAGATGGTAGGTCGTCGGAAACTGTAATGGCTTTGTCAAAAACGTCAGTAGTTTCAATGCTGAAGGCATTGCTAGCCTCTCGTACCATCCTGATTATCTGACTGCTTTTTCCTCATGAGGTTCAAGGCGCTTGAGATCATCCACGATAAAATCTAGACGTTTGAATATCTCTATATGCGTCTTGCGGTTAGCAGCCCTTATATCGTTGACAGTGGCTTCAATCCGTTGCTGGCCAGTTTCTATGGTACCGAGTCTCTCGTCCATGGTACCGAGTCTCTCGTCCATGGTACCGAGTCTCTCGTTAACCGGCTTCAATTCCTCCTGAATGATAGTACGAATCATATTCGCCAATTCATTATTTTCAGGCATCGCACTTCACCCTTTCCAATTTCTTAACTGTATTTTAGCATCTAAGTAAGAATCTTACCAGACCGCCCGGTCTTGGTGAACTGAAGCCTAATTATTTCACCAGTTTCCCATCCACAAACCGCATCCATCGCCCATCTCCCACAACGGTGAGATGGGGTTGCGCCATGGCCTCGTCCACTAGGGCGGACGAGAACTCCACTCTGGACAGGTCCAGGGTGTTGTCGACCACCAGCACCCTGGCTTTCTCAGAATCGATTCCACCAAGGCTTTGGAGGGCTGCTGCCAGGGTCTCCTCGTCGGTAGCAAAATGCATCGGCGCCATCGCCCGCATTACGAAAGTGGTGCTGATCACGTTGAGATAGGTGGCCGTCCAGTCGACCTTATCCAGCAGGCGATCGGTGGTGAAGTCCGCCAGGCCGATCCCCAGAGCGTTTCCCTTGGAGCGCTCATCCAGGCCAAGCACGGCGATCCGCTGAATACGCGGGCTTTCCGGTTCCGGTTCTCCCTGAATACGCAGGCGGCCAATGATATTGGTATCCATGCCGGTGCCGCTGTAGCACTTGCCCATGCTCCGGACCACCAGCAGATCCAGCTCTCTGAAGGGTAGGGCAGGCATCAGCCGGCGTGCTGTTTTCAGCAGTTCCTGCTCCCGTTCGTAGAACTGTTCCGGTTCGATTCCGGCCACCTGCACCGTCTGTTCGCGGGCGTTTTCAACGATGGCAATTCCGTACAGGACCGGCAATCGCTCGATGATCTGCGCCGCCGCCAAAGGAATAAATGTCCCCAGCCCTCTGATGCCAAAGCTGTGCAATGCCGCCGCGCCCTGGTGATTGCCCAAGCCGACGGCAACCATCTTGGTCAGTCCGCTCTCCACCGCGGCATGAAATGAGGTATGCGGCTTGACACGGTTGATGATGATCAGCCCCTGGCTCTCCAGGGCCACCCGATTGACAAAGACCGGGACCCCCAGCCCCACTTCGCCGATCTTAACCGCCTCGCCGCTGGCCTCTATGGGCACACCCAGCGACTCCTCAGTGATGCCCAGCCCGGCCAGGAGCTTTTTCTGCCCCTCCGGCGTTCCCCCGCCATGGGAGCCCATCGCCGGGATGATATAGGGCTCGAACCCCCGGTCCTTGATAAACTTCACCGTTGCGCTCAGAATCGGGACAATGTCGGCAATGCCCCTGCTACCTGCTGTCACGCCGATCCTGGCTCCAGGACGCACTTTACGCCAGCAAGGTGCAGCTTGCAGCAGACTGACGACCTCTGCCTGCACATCCGCCATCGCTGGAGCCGGAGGCTCAAACCGCGCCTGGTACATCAATGGGAATTCCATCCCAGATCCCCCTCGCTAATACTGCTTTAATTTTTATCCTCTCTGGGACTTTTAGTAAAATATTTTTCAAAGGTGTATAGTCTCTTTCAAGCCATATTAGCACAAGTGCGCTTTAAATCAAACCGTTGCCAGAAGAGGTCCCGGTATCTGATTGTGTATTAAAACGCCGCTCTCAAATGCTCGATCCGGGGACTGTCATCGCCTGTATGGACGATGGCGACAACGTCGAAACGACATTCCTCTTCGTCCCGGCCACTCACCTGCAGGTAATACTGGGCAATCCGTCTGATTCTGGCCTGCTTGGCAGGCACCACTGCCTCCTGGGGCAGCCCGTAACTGGTGCTGTTGCGGGCTTTGACCTCTACGAAGACCAGCACCTGCCCATCCGTGACGATCAGGTCGATCTCCCCGCTGCGGCAGCGCCAATTCTTTTCTACCAGGCGGTAGCCCAGGCCCATCAGAAAATCAAGGGCGATCTGCTCACCCTGGTGACCGGTGTCCTGCCTCTGTTTGGTCATTCCAGCATTCCTTCTTTTCAACCAAAACGTTTCTTCTGCCCGATCGGACGCTCTTTTAAGGAAGGAAAGCTGTTGCGACAGCTTTCCTTTGCCATAGCTCATAGAAATCAATAATCCCAGCATAATATGCCAACCGTATTTTACC
>JAHFCR010000132.1 GCA_023249405.1 Peptococcaceae bacterium
ACCGCTTCGAGCTGGAGATGTTATCGGACCGGTTACCCCTGCAGTTCACCGACCGGCAGCACGGCTGGCTGCTGTCCCAGTCTGGGCTGCTCCGGACCCGGGACGGCGGCAGAACCTGGACGGCAGAATGATGGCGCGGCGCCTGGCAGGCGCCGCGGTAGGCATTGCAGGACGATTGAGGGAGAGGGATAGCCATGCGGTTTAATACCAGAAAACTGATCCTTGCCGTCGCCAGCTCGGTGATCATACTTATCGTCGTGGTTAGCCTGATCTACCCAGCAGGGCTTTCAGGTACCGGCCCGGGAACTGCCCTTTCGAACCAGGCGGTGCCCGGCAGTCTGGCGCCGTCATCCAACGCCGCACCGAGCCCGCCGGACGTCAAAGCGTCAGCCTTCAAGGGGCAGGGCCGCCTGGCCTTCGTCTGCCAGGGCCTACTTTATGTGCTGGATGGCCAGACGGGAGAGGTCAGACAACTGACCGATGCCGGCAGGGCATCACAGCCGGCCTGGTCTCATGACGGCGAATGGCTGGCTTTCATGCGCTTCACCGGTCCACAGACGCCTCCCGCCATATGGTTGGTACGCCGGGACGGCACACAGGTCCACCATGTCCAGGCGCCCACGGCGTTCGATAGGCAGTTCTCCTGGTCTCCCACGGACGATCTCCTGGATGTAAGCGGGCAGAACGGCGTCTGGCTGGTACCGGTGACAGGTGAGCCGCGTCAGTTGTCGGATGTGCCTGGTTTGGTGGCGCCTGATGGCAAGACTCTGGCCTATATTACCACTCTATCCTATGACCGTAATCACCCGGAGCACCGCAACGATGTGCTTTATACTGTAGCTGTCGACGGCGGTCGGCCGCGCCCGCGCCCAGAGTGGACCCGGCGCCTGGCGGCTCTCCGGGATAACGGAATAATTCTGGTGGGCTGGTGGCCGGACGGCAAGGGCCTGCTGTACTGGCTGGATCCTGATTACTCAGCTTCCGCGATGGCTGATGGGGTGGATCTCTACAGCCTGCGGCTGGGCGACACCGAGCCCAGGCTTCTCACCAGCGGCCTCGGTCGCCCGGGTTGGCTGTCTATGTTTTCCCGGAGCAGCCTCCTGATGGTGAAAGGCCGCTTGCGCATTGTCTGGGCGGATAAGAGCCGGGCGATGATCAACGTGGAATCAGTAAGCATCCGGGATCTGCAGAATCCTGCGGGCTGTGTGGCCATCGATCCCTCTCTCTCGGCGGACGGTACTCGCATCGCCTTCGTCGCCGCCAGGGACCTCGGCGATAATGTCTGGGGCTTTAACAAGACCGAAGACCTGACGGCCTGGGTGGCGACACGCGCTCTCTGGGTCGAGAATGCGGACGGCTCCGGGGCACGGCCTCTGGCATCCGCAGGCCAGGGCGTGTACCAGCCGCTCTGGTCGAAGGACGGAAACCGTATCCTGTACGTGAAGGACAACTTCCTCTGGCTGATCGGCGCCGGGGGCGGGGAGCCGGAAAAGATCTGCGGCCCGCTCGCCTATGAGGACCCGATAGCAGGCGCCTTCGGGTATTACGGCTTCATCTCGTATCAGGATGAGGTGGCCTGGTTCCAGCCATAAGAAAATGATACCCGGGCAAACTTCCGACTACTATGGGGAGGCGTCTATGAACAGACAACAGTCAATAAAGAACTGTGTGGCAGTGATCATCATAATATTGACGATCGCATCGGTGCTTGCCCTCCACACATTGGGGGGCGATCGTGATGGGGGCCTGATAAAGGCGCCACCCGAAAATAGCAATGCGGATCTGATCCAGGCGCCGGCCGGACAAAAGGAGACGGAACTCTACCAGGAGATGCTGATCACCGCCCTCTACCCATACATTCAAAAGTCAGTAACGGAGTATTACAACAGTAAGGACGTATTAGCTCCTCCGTACGCGGTACAGGTCGTGGAAGCAACAAGACCCACCGCAGAGCAAGTTTACGAACTCAGGCTTGAGGTGGAGCCTTATGCCGGGCCCCATGATTCAGTGGGCATTGATCGCATCACCATGAGAATCAGCCCGACTGCAATCGATGTCGTGAGTTTTGAGCATATCGAGAGTTTTCCGTTGCCGTCCAACCTGCAATCTCTGGTGAAACAGTGAGCGATATTCTTAACCGGTTCTTGGTGATTGGATGATTAGTTTTGGAGAGGGGTTGGCTATGAGGAAGATGATTGCCGCACTCGCCATCGGATGTTTGCTCGTGGTCATGGCCGGCTGCAACAGCCATAGAAAGCTGGGCGCGGGCGCACCCGCACTTACTACTGCTCAAAACCAGCAACCGGCCAGCCAGCCGCCGGGCAGCAACGCGGAGTTCATTTTTACCCATTCATACTCTTTGGGGCACAGCTATAGAATTCACATTCCCGGTGCATGGCAGGGAAAATATTCTGTCAAGGAGACCGAGGATATGGTTACCTTCTACTTTTATAAGCCGGTCTACTACAATGTGCGTCCCGGTTCAGAGCAGAAGGCGCCAGGGGCATGCGACCCCATATTTGGTATTGATATGCTTACAAATAATCAATGGGAGAAAGAGAAGCAGGGCCCGGGAGGCTACGGGATAGAACTGGCATCCCGGGATGGTCTCGTTTTTGTGCTAACGCCGTCTATTGTCAATGACTATGATGGTCAGGACGCGATCGAGTACGGAGAAATGGCGAATGACGCCTGGTTAAAGATCGGCAAGACTTTTGAGCTGGTTAATGGGAGGGATTGATAAATCTGAATGATTGGAAACGTTTCAGGGCCTGGCAGGGATTATTGGCGGTGGCAGTCCTGCTGGCAGTGGCGCTGGCGGTTGGCTTCGGTCCCCGCCTGCTGCGCCATCTGCCCTTTCCCAGGTACCTGCCTCCCGCCCTCCTTGGCCCGAAATGCCAGGTGCCCCTGCAGGTCTCTCAGTACGATGAGAACGGGAACGGCATTCCCGATGCCCTGGACCTGGTGGCCGGGGCGCGGCAGGAGGTGGCCCGGCATACGCTGTATGACGCCTCCTACTATAAGGGCGGCTATCCTCCGGAAGGCCGGGGCGCCTGCACCGATCTGGTCTGGCGGGCGTTCAGACAGGCCGGCTACAGCCTGAAAGGCATGGTGGACCAGAATATAAGGGAGAAGCCCGACGCCTATGGAGCAACCGGCAGACGCCCGGATCCAAATATCGATTTCCGGCGGGCAACCACCCTGGATATTTTCTTCAAGAGCCATGCCCTGTCTCTGATCACGAGAGTGATACCGGGTAATGTCTCCAACCTGGTCCAGTGGCAGCCCGGAGATATCGTCGTCTTTGGCAATGGGGGCCACATCGGGATCATTTCGGACCGGCGCCGCCCGGATGGTGTTCCCCTGCTGATCCATAACACCGGGCCGTGGGCGACCGAGGGAGACTACCTGCTGCGCTATCCCAGTCCGATCACCGGCCATTACCGTTTCATCGGGCCAGACGAATGCTACGTTCCAGCCGGTGTGATCGTCTGGGACGGGCTGCCGCCGGACGGCAAACCGATGAGAAAAACTGTTTCCCCATCTGTGTTTCGCATCTTTGGTAAAGACCATGGCTGGCTTGGTGGAACTTTAGAAGCTGAGAGCGCCAGCTCGCCGCCTGATAGCGTTGGCGCCGGAGAGGGCTGGATCCGGGAGTCGGACGCCGTATATCCGCAAAGCAGGGAAACCATCCCCTGGCAGGTTAATGTGTCAGCGGACTAGGTTCGGGATGAAAACGGGAAATCCCTCGGGATTGCCTTCTTTATATGCCCGGTAACCCCGGTATCCGTCCCTTCTGTCCAGCCTCTTTTATGAAGATGCTCTGATCTGGCCGCTCTGATCAGGCCTTTTTAATGGGCCTTGTCTGCCTTGGCCTCAGCCTTGGCGCTGAATTTCGCGGCATCAATGACGAATCTCTCGTGTATGCCCTTAGAAATCTTGTCCACACCGTCATCGGCAACGATCGAAAAAACGAGTTTTCTTCCTTCAACCTTTTCCAGTCTGATTTTTATAGTCACTGTCAATCCGGGCGGAGTAGCAGCCACGTGGCTCAGCTTGACATCTGTGCCCACAGTCTGCTCCTTCGGCCAGTCGAGGTGGGGATTGACGGCTTGAATGCAGGTCCATTCGATCAGACCGATCATGTACCCCGTGGCCAATACCTTGGGCATGACTTTAAATTCCGGCGATTCGGGCAGGAGAAAGGGCACAGTCCTGCTT
>JAHFCR010000075.1:0-10714 GCA_023249405.1 Peptococcaceae bacterium
GCCATGGTCCTGTGCTTTTTCCTGAAAGATAGAAAACCCGGCGTCAGCGCCGGAGATGCATAAAAACAACCGGCTGTTCTTGAAGCATCTTAAAATTGCGCCAGAAAGTCGCTTACAGCCCATATTGATGAGGTTCAACTCCAGGCAGCCATAAACGCCAACCCCTTGGCGATGATGTTCAGTTAAGCACTATTGCCATTATAGACATTAGCTGCATTTATATTCGAAGTAACAAACTCTGCTAATGTGCCCTCCATATATCAGAGTGGATCGGGCGGCTCATTCAAAAAAATATGTCGAAACTGTTCCCGTGCCATGACAGTTTATACATCCCTGCCCTGGTATGCCGTCTGCCGCTCCTTCAACAATTCGATCAGGCTTTTGAGGGTGACCCGGTCCTTATTGCTCAGAACCGCCAGCTTCATGGCATCCCGGCAGACCCGGCAGACCCGGTCAATCTCAGCGTGGCTCAGGCCGGAAATCGTTTATTATAAAAGCTTCCCAGCAGGTTTTCAATCAAGGGCAGCCACTCCTTCTCGCAGGGCAGGTCATTAACGAACCGCTTCGTCGAATCTCCGGAACAGCGCCCGGTCTAACAGGCGTACGTTGTTTGTCGCCGCTATGATCAGGCTTTCGGAGCCGTCGTTCTCGATGAGCTGTAGGAAAGCGTTCAATACCCGCCGCATCTCGCCCACGTCGATATCAAGGCTGCGCTCGCCGCCGATGCTGGATGATCCGATATAAGACAACATTAATGTTTTCATGTAATGTTATCATTTTATTCTTCAATTACCGGAGCTTTCCTGCATTTCCTGTCAAATAGTGTAGAAAAAATATCAATGAACGCGGAAGCTTCTTCATCGCGGATGCCCGACAGGTTGAGATTGCCCACTGCCTTGCTGCTGAAAGACCGGGTGATCCTTGGAGAGCCAGTCATGTAAAGACGGAGGGGCATAGGCGTGGCAAAGAAAGCCGGTAAAGCCGCTCCGATACCGTGACAGACGTGACACATTCGTGTATCATAGCCGAACCGGGGTCAGGATGCATCCGGTCTTTGGCCGATCGCAATATTGATGGTGGCGGTGGCGCCGGTGGCGCCGTCGATCACCGTCACGCTGTCGCTGCCGGTGTTGGCGACGTAGACCTTGCCGCTGGCCGGGTCCACGGCGACGGCGGTGGGGTTGATGCCGACGGGGATCGTCCGGACGGCGCCGGTGCTGCCGTCGATGACGGACACACTGTCGCCCGCCTGATTGACGGCGTAGACCTTGCCGGTGTACGAATTGACGGCGACGGCGCAGGGGGTCGACGGGCCGGTGTCGATGGTGGAGGCGCTGTTGGTGGCGCCGTCGATGACGGTGACGCAGCCTCCGCGGTCATCGCCGCCGGTCACATAGACCTGGTTGGTGATCACATTGACCGCGATGGCCATGGGCATCCGCCCTGTCGGCACCGTGCAGGTGGCGCCGGTGGCGGTGTCGATCACCGTGACGTCGTTGTCGTTGAAGTTGACGGCGTAGACCTTGCCGGCGGCCGGGTTGATCGCCAGGGCGCGGGGGAGATTTCCGGCGGCGATCACGGTGGCGGCGTTGGTGGCCTCGTCGATCACCATCACGTTGTTCAGGCCGTGGTCGTCCCAGTTGGTGACGTAGACCTTGCCGTTGTCCTGATCGACCACGGCGGCGTTAGGATAGGTGACGAGGCTCAGTTTGGTGACGGCGCCGGTGGCGGGGTCGAATACCACCGTCTCGCTGCCGGAGTTGAAGACGTAGACCTTGCCGGTCGCTGAATCTACCGCCAGCTGGCCGGGGCAGGGGCCGGCATCGACGTGGTCGACCTTGCCGGTGGCGCCGTCGATGACCGCCATCTTCTCCCGCTGATCGCTGGCGTAATAGCTGACGGTATAGACCCGGCCGCTGGACGGATCGAGCGCCGTCGCCCCCTGCCCCATGCCCACCCGTATATTGTCGACCCGGCCGCTGGCGGTGTCGATCACCGAGATCCGGTCGCTGTTGCTGTTGGAGACGTAGACTCTGCTCCTGGCGGCATCAACGGTAAGGCCCTGCGGCGCCATGCCGGTGCCGTACTGGGCGGTCTTGCCGGTGGCGGTGTCGATCACCTCCAGGAAGCCTTCCGAGTAGTGGGCGGCATAGAGTCTGCCTGAGGCCGGGTTGACCGCCAGGGCGCAGCAGCCGGTCGCGTAAACGCCGCCGTCGGGAGGGGCGGTGTTGGCCACCCCGTCGATCACCGTCATGGCGGCCGCATAATCGGCGACGTAGACCTTGTCGCCGCCGGGATCCACCGCCAGGGCGCAGGGCGCCTGGCCGGTGGTGACGGTGGCAAGGACCGCTGTTCCTTCGATCACGCTCACGCTGCCATCGTACCGGTTGGCGACGTAGATCCTGCCGGTGGCCGGGTCGATCGCCAGGGCGCAGGGATGCCGGCCCACGCTGACCGCTGTGGTCCCGTGCGTGCGACCGTCGATGACGGTCACGCTGTCGCCCTCGCAGTTGGCCACGTAGATCCGGCTGCCGGCCTGATCGAGGGCGATGGCGCAGGGGCCGGGGCCGGTGGGGATGGAGGCGGTGGCGCCGGTGGCCGTGTCGATCGCCGTCACGCTGCCGCTGCCGTAGTTGGCCACGTAGAGCTTGCTGTTTGCCGGGTCGAGCGCCACGTCTACCGGGCCCGTTCCGGCCCTGATGGAGGCGGTGCTGCCGGTGGCCGTGTCGATCGCCGTCACGCTGCCGCTGCCGTAGTTGGCCGCGTAGAGCTTCCCGGCGGCCGGGTCGAGCGCCAGGGCGCAGGGATACGACCCGGCGGGGATGGCGGAGACGCTGCCGGCGGCCTCGTTCACCACGCTCACGCTGTCGCTGCCGGAGCTGGCGACGTAAGCCTGTTTGGTGGCGGCGTCATAGAGCACGGCGCAGGGACCCGCCCCGGTATTGTAGTCCGTCGCCCGGCCAGATAAGCCGTCAATGGCGGACAGGCGGTCATGGCGGTAATCGGCAAAGAAAATCCGGCCGGAGGGCTGGTCGACCGCCAGGGTATGCTGCAGGGTTTTGGGCGGAGTGAGCGCCCTGGCGGCGGCGGGAGTGATCACCGACACGGTATTGCCGGCGGTGTTGGCGACATAGACCCTGCTGGTGGCGGGATTGACCGCGATCGCCCCGGGGCTGTGCCCCACCCTGATAGCGCCGGTGGCCCCGGTGGCCCCGTCGACCACCGTTACCTCATCGCTGCCGCCGTCGCTGATGTAGACCCTGTTGGTCTCCGGATCGACGGCGATCCCCTGCGGCCCCGCCCCGGTCTCGATGTTGGTCACCGTCCCGGTCGCCCCGTCGATGGCGATCGCCCCGTTGACCCCGGCCACGTAGATCTTGCCGTTGGCCGGATTCACGGCCATGCCCCGGTTGCACAGGATCTTGGTGTCGAGGGCGGCCACGCCGCCGGTGGCCCCGTCGACCACCGCCACCCCGGGATTGGTGGCCACGTAGACCTTGTCTGCCGCCTGATCGATGACAAATGGGCCGATCCCCGGCAGGCTGATGTTGGCGGACTGGTTGGTGGCGCCGTCCACCACCGTCAAGGTCTGGTAATGGCTGTTGGTCACGTAGATCTTGCCGGTAGACGGGTTGACCCCGACCTGCGAGGTGAACCAGTCCGTGCCGGGGCTGGCGATCACCTGGTTGGTGGCGCCGTCGATGACCGCCAACCTGCCAAAGGGCGGGCTGTCGTAATCGTCGATGGTGGCGTAGATCCGGTTGGTGGCCGGGTTGACCGCCACATCGTGGCAGACGTGGCCGAGCGAAATGTCGGTGGCCGCCGCGGTCGCCCCGTCGACGGCGGTGACGGTGCTGCCGTGCGCCACGTAGAGCCTGTCGGTGGCGGCATCGAGCGCCATGCCCGCGATGTCCCCGTCGATGGGGACGGCGGTGGCACCGTTGGTGGCGCCGTCGATGATGGTCACGCCGGTGGTGCGGCCGCCCACGAAGACCCGGTCGGTATCCGGGTTGACCTGGATATAGTCCGGATACGCTCCGACAATCACGGTGGCGATCCCCGGCGCCGCCATGGCCGTCCGGGCACCGGCCGCAAAAACGGGCAGCGTCAACAGGGTGGCCAACATCAGGCTGCCCAGTTTCCTGGCCAGCACGGTCACAAAAGCACGTCCTTCCATCATCTAGCTCCCCCCGCCCTCTGATTTTTTAAGCGGATAAACAGCGGCCCGGTTCCGGCCCCCGTCAGTAATCTTCAAAAGACGGGCTGACTGCCCATCATCCGAATTCAGCAATGCCCAGCCGGTCCGCTTATTGATGAAGTCAAGCTCCGCCACGCCTGGCCCCTGATCGAGCAACTGCTTCAGGGCCTTGTCCGGATCGATGCCGGTCCAGTTCTGGCTCCGTCAGTAGTGGGCAGACATCACATGCAAAATCTTACAGCTGATCATTATTTTATCACTTTTCAGCCGTGCAAAAATCCAGCGCTTTTTTTTATTCCACCCGCAATCTCAGGCAGAGAGGGGGAAAAGAGGCCGCTCCCGGAGAAGTAATATATGATTCATGACGCAGTGTAAGATCTTTTCCTGGGCCTGCGTATATAAAGTAGGCCCAGCTGGGAAAGGCGGAAACAAATTTGGAAGGGCACACCCCCGACCATGAACTGGTCAGGCAAACGCTCGCCGGTGACACCCATGCCTTTGAAATGATCGTGGAGCGTCACCAGCAGGCGGTTTATCGGATTCTATACCGGCTGCTGAGAAACAAGCAGGAGGCTGAAGACATCGCCCAGGAGGCTTTTTTGAGATGCTACCGGCACCTTGAAAAGTACGACCAGGATCGGCCATTCGCGCCCTGGCTGTACCGGATTGCCACCAATCTGGCTTTGAGTAGGCTCCGCCACCTGGTGAAGCACCAATCGGTGTCATGGGATGATTACGACAACCGGTTCTCGGAGACCGAGGAAACAACAACAGGCTGGCAGGTCGGCCTGGCCGACAGAGAGGGGCCGAGCCGGAGCCTAGATCCGGCAGCAGCCTGGGAAAAAAGAGAGGTCAGGTCCGAGATTGTCCAGGCTCTGAGAAGCCTCAAACCACCAGACCAACTGATCATCATCCTGCGCTATTTTGAAGAACTGAGCTACGAGGAGATCGCCTATGTCATGCAGACCAGGCGCAACAACATCGAGGTTCGCCTCTTCCGCGCCAGGCAAAAGCTGCGCAATATCCCTGCGCTTCAACAAGAATGGGGAAATGCCCGATATCATGGCCAGGATGGAGGAGTGACAGTATGTACACCTGCAAGGAAGTAATCCAGCTCCTCGACCTCTATACCGACGGTGAACTTGATGAGCAGCACCGGCTCCTGGTGGGAACCCACCTGCAAAGCTGCGATCTCTGCAGCCGGCTGGTACGCCTCAGAGAAGAAGAGGCACGGATGATCCGTTCCCATGATCCGGTGCCCGCGCTCTCCCCCGGCTTTACCAGGCAGGTCATGGCCAGCCTGAGCCCGGACATGCACCCCTCCACCCGGGGACAGTGGCTGTCTTCCTTGAGAAAGAGTCTGGCCCGGCCCTGGCTCGCTCCGGCCCTGGCCGGCCTGATCCTGCTGGTGGCAGTTTCCTACGCGGCCTCACTGCGCCTGATCACCACCGACCAGAAGCAGGTTGCTTTTCAAAATTCGCAGTCGGGTTTACAGGCACAGACTCAGCTGGCTCTGCCCGGAAACACAACTCCTGAAACAGAACACGATCAGGCCTTCAACGAGAACAACAGCCTTAACAAGCAAGAGCTTGCAGGATCTGCAGCTTCCAAACCTACAGTTCCCAAGCCTCCAGTTGATAGCATTGAAGCCGACAGAGCAGCCGGCAGCAGGAACATCCCCGCCGTATCCCAGACTGCCAGGCCCACAACCGCAATCAACCCCAAAGCCGTTAGCGCACCAGACGCTCAGACGCCGGAGACCGGCGGTACGCCGGAAGCCAAGACACCAGCGGTCAGTACGACTGATGCCAAGACGCCAGAGGTGCGCATGATGAGCCTGGCCCCCCGGCAGAACAGCCTCGACGCACTGAAGCAGCAAGGCTACACGGTGCTCCAGCCCAGCTTTCTGCCTCCGGGATACATCTTCGAACAATATTCCCTCTTATCTGGAGGATCTGACGAGTCTCAGAGCACTGCCCGGTTCACAGGCACGGAGGATATCCTGCTCAGCTATCGCAACGCTCAGTCCGGCGCCCTGTTGACCCTGGAGATTCAGACCCCGGCCAACCCCGCGCCGCCGTCCCAAACTGATGCCAACCCCAATGCGCAGGGCAGCCGGCAAACTGGGACTAACCGGATCACCCAGTCGCTTCAGAAACTTGGCCGTAACTTTGTGCTGCAGATAACTGGAACCATTCCGTCCGCCGATCTGCAAAAAGTAGCCGACTCTGTGCAGTGATCATGAAGTTGGAAAGATACAATTGCCTATCTGCCCCATCGAAAGTGCCGACACTTTTCGAGTAACAGGCAAAAGAGAGGAGCGAACCATATGGCTAATTGCCGAAAACCCTGGAGCATTTACTGTTTGGCAACCACCGCCATGCTGTTGCTGACTGCCCTGAGTCTGACCGGCGTCATCCGCCCGAAGCCGGTCGAAGCCGACGGCGCCGGGCACTTCAAGGACATCCAAGAATTGCAGGCGTTCATAGACAGCCATACCAAACTGGCCACCCTGCTGGGTCCAAACTACTCTTTCCCGACCCTGGACGATCGGATGGTGGGAACGGCGCCGGGCACGGCCGTGAAATCCGAGGCCTCCGCGGCGACCAACCAGGCTGCCGCTCCAACTGCGCCCAGCGTAGCGGCCTCCGGCGCCGCCAGTGATTTTTCCGCCACCAACAACCAGGTGGCCGGGGTGGATGAGGCCGATATCGTCAAAAGCGACGGCAGCTATCTCTACGTGAAGTCCGGCCGGAAGATCGACATCCTGACCGCCTACCCGCCGGATAGCGCAAAAGTGTTGTCCAGCCTGACTTTTGACAACGCACCGCTGGGATTGTTCGTGTACGGCAGACAGATGCTGGTGATCAGCCAGCAGGAGCTGATGGTGAGGCCAATGATCTCCGTCCCGAGCATCGTTGCGCCCGGCGGCGGCGCCTTCCGGCCAGCCCCCCTGTCTCCAGGCCTGAAAGTGTCCGTCTATGACACTGCGGATAAAACCGCTCCCCGGCTGAAGGACTCCTTTGCCATCACCGGAGCCAATTACGTGGACTCCCGGATGATCGGCGGCTATGTCTACCTGATCGCCAACACCCCGCTCAACCTGGGCCAGTACCAGACTGACGGACAGAATAGTATCCGCCTGCCGGAGATCGCCGAGGGGAACGGCAGCGTCACCACCTTCCCGGCCACGGCGATCCAGCACTTCGACATCCCCTATCCCAGCTACAACTACACCATGGTGCAGGCCTACGACATGAATGCCCTGGCCAGGAAGACCAGCATTTTTCTCACCGGGGCCACCCAGCAGGTCTTCGTATCGGCGCAGAATATCTACCTGACCTCTCAGGACCCGATCAGCCCCATCCCCATTTTCCAGAAATACCTCGACCGCCTGACCCCCCTGCTGCCGTCCAGCCTCACCAACCAATTGCAAGACCCCCAGGCCACGGAGGCGCAGAAGCTGGAGCAAC
Organism: Peptococcaceae bacterium; assembly: GCA_023249405.1. Classification (GTDB taxonomy): domain Bacteria; phylum Bacillota; class DSM-12270; order Thermacetogeniales; family Thermacetogeniaceae; genus Palsa-1188. The sequence continues at coordinate 7,672 of JAHFCR010000075.1, forward strand.
TGGCCGCCGTGCTCGCCATGGGCAGCAACACCGGACCCGGCAACCAGGCAGAGATCGCCCGGGTAGTCTCGAGCATGCGACAGGACCTGGCTAAGGCCCAGGACCAGACCCTGGTCCAGAAGTTCCAGATCGGCGAGTACGAGGCCACCTTCAAAGCTCAGGCAGAGGTACCGGGCCAGGTCCTCAACCAGTTTTCCATGGATGAGCAGGACGGCTATTTCCGGATCGCCACCACCACCCGCGACCCTCAGAACTGGAGCAACAGCAGCAACAACATCTTCGTCTACGGCCCGGACCTGCAATTGGCGGGGCAACTGACCGGCCTGGCGCCGGGCGAGCAGATCTACTCCGCCCGGTTCCTGGGCAAGCGCGCCTACCTGGTCACCTACAAACAGATCGATCCCTTCTTCGTGGTCGATCTGACCAATCCGGCGTCGCCGAAAGTGCTCGGTTATCTGAAGATCCCCGGCTTTTCGGACTACCTGCACCCTTACGACGATAACCACATCATCGGCATCGGCAAGGATACGACACCCAATCCCCAGGAAAGCGGACTGCCGCGCCCGACCGGGCTGAAGATCGCCCTGTTTGACGTCACCAACCCGGAGCAACCCACAGAACTCTCCCGGTACGCCTTGCCCGACGGCGCCGATTCCACAGCCCTGTACGACCATAAGGCCTTCCTGTTCAGCCAGGCCAAGAACCTGCTGGCGCTGCCCGTATCCTCGCCGCAGACTATCGGACCGCAGTACAGCTACTGGCAGGGGGCCTACATCTTCAACGTCTCACTCGACCAGGGCATCACCCTCAAGGGCACCATCGATCACTCGGACTCCGGCCAGCCACAGGCCAACAGCCGGTACCTGCCGCCCTATCAGCAATACGGCAACGTCCAGCGAATCCTGTACATCAACGATGTGCTCTACACCGTCTCGGACACCCTGGTCAAGCTCAACAACATCAACAGCCTGGCCGAGCTGAAAGCGCTCAAACTATAGCGACTTAAGCACATGATTGCTCGTTTGGATACACCAGGAGGCCTGCCATAGGCAGGCCTCCTCAGAGTGTCAAAAAGTACAAGAAAAGGAGAGGCTTTCCGACCTCTCCTTTTACATTATTACAGGTAATTCACAGTTATTCGGTCTGTCTTTAAATCCCTTGCACTAAGCTCCTTTACCGGATGACCGATAGCGATGCCTAGCAGCGGCTCAAAGTCATCGGGAAGATTCAGAACTGACGTATTGTCAAGCTCAGGGATTTCGCGCATTGATTCAAGGGCAAACCACATAAACACGCTGCCCAGCCCAAGATTAGTAGCGGCCAAGTGCATCGAGTAGGTGATACACGCAACATTTGAAAACTCAATGCCTGGCTGGATATCCTGCTTCCTGTGCGACACGAAAATCACTGTCGGCGCACCGTAAAAGGGGTCGTACATTCTTTGACTTAATTCAACGGTAGGCGTATCACCGACGATCTTCTTTACCTTTGCTTTATCCCCCCAGCGTTTAGCTGCGGCTTCCGAAAGCTTATCCAGTGCACCCCTGTTCTGTATGACGGTCAAATGTATATCCCTGTACAGATTACTGCCGACAGGGGCGCTGTTTGCAGCAGTTAGTATATTCGTCAGGTCGTTCTGCGATATCTGCTCATCCGTGAACTTTCTGGTAGATTTCCTATAACGTAGTAATTCAAAGTAATCCATAAATACGTCCTCCTTTCATATTTACCCGCATGGAGATCGGCGTATGGTCTCTTTCCCTTTTTAGAGCTGGTCAGGTTCCGAAGCACTCTCAGTTATTGATCGTGAAATAACCGCTGCTTCCCGTGCAGGAGACATCCTCGCTGCTAATCTTGATCTTGTAGGTGGCAGCCGTGGTCAGGTCTGAATCGGGAGTCCATTTGTAGCTCCCGGAGCCGCCGATACCCACGTCGACATCAGTATCGATAGTCGCCACCTTGCTGCTGCCCTTATAGAGGTCGATCCTGACCGTACTGTCGCTGTCGAGGCTGGCATAGGTCCAGGTGATGGTGTGGGACTGGTCCGCCTTCCAACTGGCGCCGGAGGCGGGGGCCTTGACGGTGATGGTGGGAGTCAGCGCGCTGATTGCAAAATAGCTGCTGGTGACGGCCACGCTGCGCTCATCGTTGCTGGTGATCTTAATCTTGTAGTTGGTGGCCGCATCGAGGCCATCATCGATCTCCCAGCTGTAGCTTCCGGAGCCGCCGCTGCCGATGTCGCGGTCGTCAACAATGGTGTCTTCGAAGCTGCTGCCCTTATAGAGATCGATCCTGATCGTGCTGTTGCTGTCGAGGCCGGCGTACTTCCAGTCAATGTCATAGCTTGAGCCGGTCTTCCAGGTCGTCCCCGAGGCGGGTTGACTGATCATGATGGATGGGCCGCCGCTAGTGATGGTGAAATTGCTGCTGGTATCCGTGACATCCTTGTCATCGTCGCTGGTGATCCTGATCTGGTAGTCATCGTCTGCATCAAGACCAGAGTTGGGGGTCCAGCTGTAGCTGCCGTACCCGCCGTTGCCGATGTCGCGGTCGCTGGTCAGGGTGTCCAGATGGTCTCCGTCCTTCAGGAGTTCGATGCTGACCGTGGTGTCGCTGTCGATGCTGGAATAGCTCCAGGAGATGGTGTGTGTCGAACCGGCGTCCCAATCGGAGCTGGATGTGGGCGCAGTGATGCCGATGGATGCGCTGGCGCCGCTGGATGCACTGGATGCGCCGATGCTGAAATCACTGCTGAGATCGTAGATGCTGGTATTGCTCTCGCTTCTGACCCTGATCTGGTAATCATCGGCATCGTCCAGATCGGAATCGATGGTCCAGCTGTAGCTGCCGATCCCGCCGTTGCCGATGTCGACGCTGGTGTCAATGTTGGTATAATTGCCATCTTTCAGCAGGTCGATCCGCACCGTATCGCTGCTGCTGAGCCCGGAATAGCTCCAGGAGATGGTGTGTGTCGAACCGGCGTCCCAATCGGAGCTGGATGTGGGCGCAGTGACGCCGATGGATGCGCTGGCGCCGCTGATGG
>JAHFCR010000075.1:10814-15093 GCA_023249405.1 Peptococcaceae bacterium
CGCTGGCGCCGCTGATGGCAAAATAGTTGCTGGTGCTGGAGACGGAAGCATTGCTGGTGCTCGTGACCCTGATCCGATAGGTGCTGCCCGCATTCAGATCCGGGCCGGGGGTCCAGATGTAGCTCCCGTACCCGCCGCTGCCCACTGAAGTGCTGCCGGTGATGGAACTGGTGGTATTGCCTTCCAGCAGGTCGATGCTGACCGCACCGGCGAGACTGGAGTAGGCCCAGGAGATGGTGCAGCTGGAGCCGGCCTGCCAGCTGACTCCAGCTGCCGGCTGGACGGCTGCAAGAGTGGAGGCGGCAGAAGCAGAAGCCATGGAGACCACCGCGGTGTGCGCCGCCGCATACCAGTCAACTTTCATGCTGAGGTTCTCGACGATAAACCTCAGCGGCAGCATGGTTCTCCCGGTGCTGGACAGAAAAGGCGCCGCATCCATGGTCTTAGCCGACCCGTTCACCAGTGCATTCTTGCTTCCGATAGTGAGCACTATGGTATTGCTCCCCAAGACTACGGTTGCCTTCTTTTGGGATGCATCCCAATTCACCGTCCCGGCATCACCGATCAGCGCTCTGATCGGCAGATAGGTCCTGCCATTGACGATGACCGGCGCCGTGTTGTAGCCGGGATCGATCTCCTGGCCGGCTCCGTTGACAAACATGATCGGGCTCCCGATGATCAGCATGACCGTCCGGCCTGTGGCGGAGCCGGTATCGGCACTGGCCACGCTTGGCAGAGAGCCGCTCTTCAGGTTGATTGCCCAGCAGGACGCAAACGCCAACAGAACCAGCATTAAAGACAGGGACAGGTTAGTCAGCTTTCTCCATTTCATCTCATTCTCCCCCTCGCTAAAAATCATGGTAGGTATTGCCGATTGCACTGTTTTTCCTTCCAAAAATGCCCTGCTTGTTCAGTTCCTCCTTTTTGAATGAGGAACGAAGCCTACTCCTCGCCCTGGATGCCCCTAATCAGCATTGCCCGGATGTAAAATACCGCTAATGCGCGGAGGTGCCCGACATCGTCTGCCTGATGGCGTCTGTCTATTTATTTACCGTCAAGCGCGGCGTTTCCTTACAGCCGCATCCTCTAAAATAAAAATAGGATGGATCGCCCCAAACCCGGGCATCAAATGGGCTTGGATCTAAATAGTGTACAATAACATAATCCACCATAAATAGTATACTTTAGTCCGGCCCCGGGACGCTATTTTTTTCGTATTTAGAGGTTGCTGCCAGCCAATCAAGAGAAAATTGATAATATGATCTTATGATCTCAACTTTCGTAGTGGCAAACGGCCAAATGATCCTTGAAAAATGAAGGCAGACCGCTGATCAGGCAGTCGATCAGCTTGCGGATTTCAGCTTCTGCCAACTGCATGTGGTCCTCCAGAACCGTTGAAACCTTTTATATTTTTTTGTGTATTTAATGGTGTTCAAGTAATAAATAATGTCATTTTCACGACCTATAAGAGGGGAGACAAAATAAATTTGATAGATGAACATAAGCTTTTAGCAAATTTAAAAAAGGGAAGGCGTGATTCGCTTGAAAAAGCAATAGATATGTATACGCCATATGTAAGCGTAATTATATATAACATCATTGGAAGCATCATGACTAAGGAGGATATTGAGGAAGTTATTTCTGATGTATTCACCTCTCTTTGGAAACACGCCGATTCTCTTGATAATAATAAAGGCAGTATTCGTGCTTACCTCGGTGCTGCTGCTCGCAATTGTGCAAAAAATAAATTGCGAGAAGTTTCACTGCATTTTGAATTAGACGAAAACATAATTTCGAAAGAGGCTGCAGTTGAAACAATTTTAGAACAGAAAGACGAGGATAGATTGTTGCTTGATATAATTACCGGGCTTGGTGAGCCTGATAGTGAAATTTTTTTTCGATATTACTATTATGATGAAAAAATAAAGAGAATTTCCCAATGTGTTGGGCTTTGCCAATCTACCGTTAAAACAAAATTGGCAAGAGGACGACAGAAGCTAAAGGAAGTTTTAACGCAAAAAAAGGGGGGGACACAATGAGTAAGCGACTTAACAAACTTATTGATGAAATGAATTTAAATCTCAAAAATGCAGGCTATAAAATAAAAGCACAGGACATTAAAAATAGGGTTAACGATACTTTGAACGCCGACCTTCAAGAAAGGAAGAACTTTATGAGACAAAGATTTTTTAAAACGGCTGCAATTACAGCTACAATTATAGTTTTGACCACTGTAACAGCATTTGCGGCTCAAAATATTGATTTATTAAAGACATTTTTTGTAGGTGATACCTCATCTATGCAGGGCTTTGTAAAAACTCCTGAACAAAGCGTAACAGACGGGCGATTTACATTAACTTTGGAACAGGTACTTGCTTCTAAATATCAATTTTTTGTGATTTACTCGGTCGAAGGTTTAACAGATGATGCGGTCCAGGAACTTATGAGCGATAAATTTACTAATATAGACACAATATCATTTGCCCCTGAAAACTGGAATGATTCAACATATATGAGTGGCTATTCTACAAGGGAATTATTAGAGAAACGAACGGCTGCAAAAAGATATTGGGCAATTGAAAGCTCTGCTGTTTTAAATACTGATGAAGCTGACTTTTTCATTCGTTTGAATAAAATGAAAAATCCGCAAAAGATTATTGTGCCTATGAAATGTAAAGTAGAAACAAAGGAATTTTCATTAGCTGGTCAACCATATGGCGATGCAGTAATAAAATACAGCCCTCTCGGGATTATTTTTGAAAAAGGTATAAAAAATAATAGTAAATTAAATGATACAGATACAGGTGTATTTTTCAGAATGAAAGATGGAGAAATTAAAACCTTTAATGAACTTTTGGATTTAACATGTTATGGTGGATTAGTAAAATCTGAAGAAGGCACCGAGTATCAACGATATGAATATAGCGGGCTGTTCCGTGAAATCCAGAAAATATCAGATTATAAGAGCATAATCATTGGCAATATAGAATATGACATAAAGGATACATCTAAAACAAAGCCAGTCCAAATTGACGAACATTTATATCCGTTTGATATAAAACCTGTTTATAAAGATGTATTGTGGTTACCTGTTTATGAATTTTCCAAAAAAATCAATGCAGATTTTAAATGGGATGACAAATCAAGATCGGCAACCATCAAATATCGCGGCTCAAAATATGTAATAACCGACGGAAGTGATGTTGTTTTAAAGGATGGAAAAGAAATGAAGCTTGAAGGGGATAGTAAAGCATTTATTCTTGATGGTAAATTGGTTGCACCGGAAAGCATTCTATACGGAGTGTTTTATATGACAAATTATGTAAAACCTTTTGATGAAAACGGTGATAAAATTGATGTAAAAGACTGGATTTGGACTATTACGCCTTAAACAAAATAACGCAAAAGCACTATCTCGCGAATTCATTTTGGAATTTGTGTAAACTTCAGTTTTCATGATCTCCCAGCGGGCAGGCTGGTGATATAAAATTCGATTTCCCTCTTTGGCTTGTCGCCGTGCAAGTCCGTAAATATCCGTTACACCTTGATGAACTGGGCGGCATACGGAAAATTGGCCTGTTCCTCTTTTTATGGAAGTGGTTCTGATAGTACGTTTTTCAATACGCCATGCCCATCCTATCAATCGTTTTGTATAGAGGGGGAAAATCTCGTCTTTGGCGCTCTTGACGCCTCAAAAAGGTTTCCCTGGTTCTGCTTGACTTGACCCGAAGAACATAGTCGGCCTTTTTATCTTCAACGATAAATCTGGCATGTTCCACCTGCGTATGCAAGACATCACGGTCACCATTTTTCCTTCAAGATCCAGTGGCTCCAACAATGGTTTGAATATTTGTGATCTCGTTGCTCTTTTCGGCAGTTGTAAAATCACCCATAATGCCAGATGAAAATTCATCAGGTGAGGTGATCGGTAATGGCACCGAGTCTATATCATCACGGCCGACATCTTGCCTTTACGCCAGTTTTATCGTTCTGTTGCATGCCTCCGCAACGTATTGGTCGTGGCTGACGATGATGATGGTCTTGCCGGCGTTGTTGAGTTCCTTTAAAAGCCTCATGATCTCGTTCCGGTTGTCAGCGTCCAGTGAGCCGGTGGGTTCGTCGGCCAGGATCAGATCGCACGGCCTTAAAAGTATCCTGGCGATGGCGACCCGCTGCTGTTCTCCTCCTGAAAGCTCATAGACTTTCTGCCTGAGAGCGATGCTCAGCCCCACCCTCTCCAGGGCGGCCATTTTCAACTCCTGCTTCTCCCGCCGCGCTT
>JAHFCR010000133.1 GCA_023249405.1 Peptococcaceae bacterium
GAATGTAAAGGCAAGCCAGATGACCCAGATGGGTTATGAGCAGCGCTTCAATTTTTATGAATTGCTGATGAAGAGAACCTTTGGAGCATCAGAATCTCTCATTGTTACCGATACCTATCAGTTTGATGATTATTCCAAGTATGTGTCGACGTTATTCGATGCCGAGGAGAAAGCCAGGAGACGGAAGGATGAATTTCCAAAAGATTGCGGCAGGGCTTTTGATATGGGAGCACGCTTTGCGCAGTCCCAAGGGTAGCGGTTTATTCAACAGGCAAGAAAGCCGATTGTTTTAGGGACCCCTTGGCCAATAAAAGGGCCAGGCGATCTCTCGTCCTGGCCTGGGCTGCCATAAAAGGCTGGCTGAACCTATGCTCTATGGCCCTGTCTGGCGGTTTCCTAGGCATAAGGTCATGGATGGGGGTTCATTATGGTCTTAGGCTTGGGAAAACTGATATTGAAAGTGGCGCCTTTGCCGACGGAGCTTGATACGCTTATCGCGCCCCGGTGTTCTTTAATTATGGAATCCGCAATGGACAACCCCAGACCGGTTCCGCCATGCTCTCTGGAACGGGATTGATCAACCCGGTAAAATCTTTCGAATATCCGATCAAAATGCTCTTTTGGTATTCCCTCGCCGGTATCGGAAACGGCGATTTCCAGAGCGTTTGTTCCGGTGGCAAGCCTGATCTCCACTTTGCCTCCACCTGCAGTGTGTTTAACTGCATTATCGATCAGAATGGCCATCAGTTGCTTGATCCGGCCTTCGTTTCCGTAAAAAACGACATCCGGTTCGATGACGGCGATCAGTTCAACCCCTTTAGCCGCAGCAAACGGCACGAAGGGAATCACGGCCTGATTTACAGCATCGCTAAGAGGAAAAACATTCATGGCAATGGGCTCGTCGGCATCTGTCCTGGCCAGAAACAGGAGGTCTCCCACCAGTTTTGACATCCTCTGCACCTCTGACTGGATGTTGCCAAGCCATTTGGATTGGCTGCCCACGGTCTCATCGACATTTCCCAGTACAAGCTCCAGGTTTGTATAAACCACTGCCAATGGGGTGCGCAGTTCGTGGGATGCATCCGCCACAAAGGCTTTTTGCTTATCCCAGGCTCTCTTGATCGGCACGATGGCCCTGTTCGCAAGATAGAGGCTGATGAAGAAGACCATGACCAGGCTGAGCCCGCCGATGGTCAGAGAGATGATCACCAGGCGTGCGAGCACCTCTTCATCGTGAGTCTTGTCGTTAAAAACGAGAAAAAGGCTGTGGCCCTTTGATGCTTTCAGGTAGCGATAATTTACATTGTTATAGCTCGTTGTGCCCGTTGCTCTGGTATCGGAGACGGTCTTGTCGATGAGACCCTGAGCATCGCCCGTAGAAACAGGCAGGTTGGGGGATGCCTCCAGTATTTGCCTGTTGGCGCTCAATTTCAGGTAAAAGTAATCGGGCGCCGGATGCTGGTCCTGCGGCTGCTGTGGGGGCTGGGGCGGACCAAAGGGCTGCAGGTGTTCGCTCTGGGCAATCCTTCTCATCGTATCTTTTGACTGGCGTTCCATTCCCTGCGCCATGGAAAAATAAATGCCGGAAAATATGATCGCCAGTACTAGAATCAGCAGTGCCAGGTTAATCGTGATCAATTGTATCTTGAGTTTGCGAAACAAAGGTCACACCTCCTTGAGGCAGTACCCGATTCCTCTCACCGCTTCAATATTAATGCCGCATCTTAAACTGTTGAGCTTTTTGCGGAGGTAGGAGAGATGCACTTCGATGGTGTTTGTTTCTACTTCCGAGTCCAGCCCCCAGACCTTGTCCAGGATCTGCTCCTTGGTGATAACCTGTTTTTTGTTGCGCAACAGGAGTTCCAGGAGCTGCGATTCCTTGAGGGTTAGTCTGACGCTGTGGCCTCCGCTCTCGACTTCACCGCTTAACGGATTGAATGATAAGGTCGGCGTTTTAATGCATTCACTCTGGATCGCTTCAGTTGGCCTTCTGTTCAAGGCCCTGATCCGCGCCAGCAATTCATCCGTTGCAAAGGGTTTGATCAGATAATCGTCAGCCCCGCTGTCCAGGCCATCTACCCGATCACACACCGCATCCTTCGCTGTCAGGATGAGCACTGGAGTTGCAACTTCGCCCTTTCGTAATGCCTTTAATACTTCCAGGCCCTCTTTTCCCGGCAGCATGCGGTCGAGAATGATCACGTCGTAGATGCCTGTTTCGGCCATGTCCTGGCCGGTTATACCGTCGTAGGCCACATCGACTCCGTAACTATTTTTTTTGAGAATGTAGCAGAGGGCTTCGGCCAGCCGGACTTCATCTTCAACCAGCAATATCCGCATCTAATCCACCTCAAAGATATGTTATCATTTTACTCGCTTTTTTACTTAATGCGTTTAATATGGAACGATTTACTCATACCCCAGGGCTTCGGACGGGTTGAGCCGGGCCGCCCGGGTGGCCGGGTAGTAGCCGAAGAAGACGCCCACGAAGATGGAAAACCCGACTGATATCAGAACAGAGGAGAGGGAGATCGGGGCTGACATCTTGGCAAAGTAGGAGAAGATCTTGGCCCCGCCGATCCCGAAGATGATCCCAAACAGGGCGCCGAGCAGACTCAGCATGATCGCCTCCAGCAGGAACTGGCTGAGGACATCCTGCCTGGAAGCTCCGATGGCCATGCGCACGCCGATCTCCCGGGTACGCTCGGTGACCGAGACCAGCATGATGTTCATGATGCCGATGCCGCCGACGATCAGGGAGATGCCGGCCACTCCAGCCAGAAAGAGGGTCAGGGTGGCGGTGGTGCTCGCTGCTGTCTCCTGGATCTGGGCCATGTTGGTGATCCGGAAGTCATCCGCGGCGGTTGCCGCCAGCCGGTGGCGCGTGCGCAGCAGGGTCTCGATGGCGTTCTGGACGCTGTCCATCTGCTCCTTGGAGGCGACCTGTACCTGCATCATATTGATCGTCTGGTTGGTGATCCCCGACATCCGGATCTGGGCGGTGGTCACGGGGATGTAGACGACATCGTCCTGGTCGCTGCCTCCTGATGATGAGCCCTGTGAATTCAGGAGACCGATGACCCTGAAGGCCACACCCTTGATCCTGATCTCGGTGCCTATCGGGTTGGCGCCGTTGGGATAGAGGCTGGTATAAACCGTCTGCCCGAGTACGGCCACCGCAGAGATGCTGTTCACATCAGTGTCGTCAAAGAATCTTCCCTGGCTAACGGTCAAGGAGGAGATGTCCACTATGGCCGGTGTGGTGCCGGTGGCGGAGGTCGTCCAGGTCTGGCTGCCGTAGGTGATCAGGCCGCTGGAGCGCACCGTCGGAGCCACTCCTGCCACGCCGTCCAGCTTGGCGACGGCAGTAGCGTCGCCAAGGGTCATGGTGTTTGTGGTGCCGCTCCGCACCCCGTATTGTCCGGAGGCTCCCGGGGAGACCGTCAGCATGTTGGTCCCCAACCGGTTGATGTTGGCCATCACCTGCGCCTGAGTGCCCTGGCCGATGGACATCATTAACACTACTGCTCCCACGCCGATGATAATGCCGAGCATGGTCAGGAAGGAGCGCATCTTGTTGGCCTGCAGGGCACGTACGGCGAAATCGCTCAGAATGCTGAATTTGACTGTCATTGCTACAGTACCTCCTCGTACCTCCGCTGGGGACATTCCTCAGCAATTATTTAACATTCCTGGGGCGGGGTGTCCCCATTTCATGGTTTATTGTTGTTTGCTACTTGCTGCTCTAAAACATGCCAGGCGGCGGCCCGCTCATCCCGCCGCTCTGAGAACTGCTGCTCTTAGTCGTGCTGCTGCTCGTAGAAGACCCGGAAGACTTTGATGCCGTGAGGCTGCCGGTGACTATGAGATCACCTTCGGCCAGGCCGGACTTGATCTCCACGTTGACGTCATCGGTCAGGCCGGTCTGGACATTCTTGACCTGCGGTTGCCCGTTTACCAGTGCCACCACGCTGCCGCTCTTGGAGGAACTGGTGGATGAACTGGCGCTTCCCTGGGAGGCGGTAGAACTGACAGCACTTACTGCTGCTGTTTTAGAACCGTTCACTTTCTGGGCCGTTGCCAGGGATGCCATATAGGTGCGGGCGTAAGTGAGAGCCGCCTGGGGAACCACGATGACATGGCCGGCCGAGGCGGTGACGATGTTGATCGATGCCGGCAGGCCGCCCTTCAGC
>JAHFCR010000076.1 GCA_023249405.1 Peptococcaceae bacterium
ACATTCGTGACCGGATGGCCCAGGGGGTGATCAAGGCAGCCGCGAGCCTGGACATGGCCGTCAAGCGGGAAGAGGTAGTATCTATCGCCTTCGCCGCCATCCGCGGACAAGGGATTGAAGGCCTGCCGGAAAATCTCCGTGACCAGGTACACCGGGAAGCTGTTGAAATAGCCGGCGTTAGCGGTGATGAGCGCCAGCAACGTGCCGAGAATCTGGCCCGGCGGCTTATCGCCGAACCCGCCTTGGCGGCGGCCATGGAAAAGTACCGGAAGTCCGGCGGATCGGAAGAAAGTCTGGCTGTGGGTTTAGCGCGTAGCATTGGGCATGCAGCCGATTTCGTATCTTTCCAGCGTAGCAATACCGCCAGCCAGGCAGCCGTGAGCTGGTGGATGGGGCTGATGCAGACTGTCAGACAGGAGGAGGCGTCTATCGAGCGGATTGTGGCTGAGGAAGAAGTCCAGAAGGCTAAACGTCGGCGAGAACAGGAGGCGTTAATGAGATGAGTGGCGACGAGTGGCTTGACCAGTACGGCGGCGAGTGGCTGGACGGCTCCGGTATGGAGGATGAACCGGAGGATGCCCCGCAGTGCTCGGATAACTACGGCAGGGAGGCGTGAGACGTGCGGGACTACCACCAGGAAATGACTGACGGTATTATCGCAGCTATTGAAAAGGGCGTTGCTCCGTGGCAACGCCCTTGGAATGCCAATGCTGTTCCGCCCATTCCTTACAACCCCACCACGGGCAAGCAGTACCGTGGCGGTAACGTGCTCTGGCTGATGTGCCAGGCGATGGACAAGGGCTACGATGATAACCGCTGGATGACCTTCAAACAGGCCCAGGAACATGGGTGGCAGGTGCAAAAGGGGCAGCAGGGCACGTGCATCGCCTATTGGAAACGCACGACAACGAAAAAAGAGCTTGACCCCGAGACCGGTGAGCAAGTCAAGAGAGAGGCTCCGCTTGAACACCCGGTGCCTTTTTACGCTATCGTGTTCAATGCTCAGCAAGTGCAGGGCGTTCCTCAACTGGAGCGCAGGGAAGTCACCTGGAACCCCGTGGTGCGGGCCGAAGCAATCTTGTCCGGCAGTGGTGCTAAGATCGCGCACGACGGCGGCAACCGGGCTTTTTACCGGCCTTCAACAGGCGATATCCACCTGCCTGCCCGGGCGGACTTTACGGACGCCGGAGCCTATTACGACACGGCTTTACATGAGTTAGGGCACTGGACGGGTCACTCGTCCAGGTTGAACCGCCAAATGAGCGGGCGTTTCGGCAGCCCCGAGTATGCCAAAGAGGAACTTCGGGCTGAGATCTCCAGCTTCTTTACCGGAGTGGAGATCGGCCTGCCTCATAACATGGAGCAGCACTCCGCTTATGTAGGATCGTGGATCAAGGTACTCAAGGAAGATAAGTTTGAAATCTTCCGGGCGGCCAGAGACGCGGAAAAGATCGAGGACTATTTGCTGAGCAGGGAACTGCACCAGGAACGGCAGGCTGGCCAGGATGAACGCAGTGGCGATGATCGTGATCGGGTAATCCCGATCTCTGAAAAAGTCGCGAAACCTGTCATGGAAGATCGGGACAAACAGGTGCAGCCAGTTTACTGGGAGGACGTGCGCTGCAGGGAAGCGGTGACGATGGCAGGCCGGGAATATGGAAATGATAGGTAGAATACTGGCTCTGCTCTATAAAATGAGAGAAGGAGATGAATAGCAATGCAGGAGCATGATAATGTAATTCCCGACTACGAAGATGGCAGCCGTCTTGACGTCAAAACACAGATTGGTGAGGGTGAGTATGAGTGGCATCCAGGCACCATTACCGACTACCAAAAGTTGCGTACCGGTGCTATTCATATCGACGTTAAACTTGATGGCCAGAATGAGGCAATCCGGGTGCCGATAGAAGATACAAGGCCAGCGGAATCCGTTTACGGTCCTCTCTACGGGCAGATTGATCATTTAATGGATAAGGGAATTGTGGTGGAGGTTACTTATCACAGAACTAAAGAATCGTTTGACCGGGATGTGCATGAAAGAGCCTATTACGGCGAACCTTTTACAAAACAAATATATGATGCACCGAAGGAAAAGCCGGTCTACTGGGAGGACGTGCGCGAAAAGGAGGCGGTGGCAACGGCAGAGATGGATCGGGGGGAATGACCGTTGACCCTTGAGCACAAACGAATGTGCGTTACGGCGGCCTGCGGATTCGTCCCGGCCGTTCTTTTATTTCCGGTGCCGATAGCGGGCTGGTACTCCATTTTCGTCCCAGCCGAGCACAAGAGCAAAGCATTGACCATAATCATCACTCTTGCGAAAGCATGGGCAGCTCATCGGAGTTACTTTCCCTGGCGTGCGTGGCCGGTGTCGCTCCACCACCCGCATGGCATGCTGCTCCTGCTGGTGCTGATACTTGCCTGGACGGCCATGTTTGCTTACATGGGCCGGGACCGGAAAGCGGCCGCATCCGAATGGGGCGGACCGCCGCCGGCGGGAAAGGGCCAGCACGGGACTGCGCACTGGCGGACGCAGGCCGACCTGTCGAAGGGCTTTGCCAAGTGGTATAAAGAACCGCCCAAGGACACGGTGAACCCGTCCGGGATTCTGGTGGGGCAGTCTGGATCTGACAAGGCGTGGGTCCAGGCCGGTGACCAGCACACGCTGCTGATCGGTTCTACCGGGTCCAGGAAATCCCGGGGCGTCATTCTGCCGAGTATCGGAGTCATCGGCAGCGCTGCAAAAGAGAGTTTGCTGGTATCCGACCCGAAAGGCGAGCTATATGCTCACACTGCGAAGTGGCTGAAGTCAAGAGGATACGACGTGGTTCGTTTCGATCTCCGGGAGCCGAGCCGGGGTAACCGTTTTAACCCGGTAGCCGCAGTGGCGTCCGCTTTGAAGGATGGCCGGGCCGATCACGCGGCGGCCATGGCGAGAGACGTTGCCCACGTGATCACGTACTCAAGTGAATATAAAGGCACCGACCCGATGTGGCCGCAATCCCAGGAGGCGCTTACTACGGCCCTCATCCTGGCGATAGCCCAGGGGCAGCCGCCGCCCGGCGGTTTGGCGCTGCGGGAACCGAAATGGACATGGCCGGCCGACGGGCAGAAACATATGGGCAGCGTGTACTCGGCGCTGCTGGCCGGGGGGCCGGGCGGCGGCAGGGTCGATGCCTGGATCATGCAATTCCCTCCGGACCATCCGGCGTATGAGGCGTACGGGCCGGTACGGCTGTCCGTGGACAGGACCAGGGCCAGTATCTTAACCGGGTCGGCGGCGCAGCTTAGCTTATTTGCCGATACGGAGATTAAATGGCTCACCGCTGTTCAGGATCATGATCTTGCAGCTCCGGGAAAGCGTCCGACAGCGGTTTTCCTGGTTATTCCCGACGAGCGAGGCGCCAGGTATCCGCTGGCCACGCTCTATATTCAGCAGACGCTCCAGGCGCTGATACAGTTTGCAGACGAGAACGGCGGCCAGTTGCCGGTGACGGTCAACTTCCTGCTCGATGAATTTGGGAACCTGCCGCAGATCAGAGACTTCGACCACACGGTCACGGTCGCCCGCGGCCGGGGCATCCGCCTGCTGCTGGCCGTCCAGGACCTGGCGCAGCTCAAGCGCCACTATTCGGACGCCAGCCAGACCATCAAAGGCAACTGCAACACCTGGATCTACCTGCTGACCGCCGACCTGGACACGGCCAAGGAGATCTCCGGCAAGTGCGGTGAGTACACCACGACGGGAGAGACCTACAGTATGCCGAAGGTGTACTGGACGTCCACCAGTACCACGCCGGGCCATGCTACGAACAGCACGAACCTGGTGGGCAGATCCCTGGTCAAACCGGATGAACTGCTCCGCTGGCCGGAGTTTCAATCGCTGGTGCTCCAGGCGCGTTATGCGCCGGCCAAGTTACCTTTGCCCGATCTGAGCGCCTGGTCTAATGTTTGGCCGGAGATTCAGGAGCGTACCGCCTGGCCGGACGCCGTGCCGATCGAGCCGGTGCCCGTATGGAGACCGCCGGCAGAGCCTAGAAGGTTTAGACCGGCTGAGAAACCGTCAGGTGCGTCGGATACGGTTGTGAAGCCGTTGGAGCCGATTGCGCCGCCAGAAGATCCGAAACCGGAACGCGGTTTAAATTTCAAGACCGGTGAGAGGCCGGCAGGTCCGGATGAGAAGCCGGAACGCAAACTGAATTTTAAAAATGATGGCAAGTTTCAGCAGGGGAAAAGCGCCTGATAAGCAGGCGCTTTTTTCATGAGAAAAGAGGTGAAACGGCAGCAGTTTTCATAGAGAGGAGGTGATTTCTTGATCGATCCGGATGTTGCTCAAGAGTTGATCCAGGAAGCGGCTGAGAAGGTAGGTGACGCATTACTAGGCCATCTTGCTAAAAAGCCGGTGCAGGTTCGGGAGGACCGTGAGGACAGGAACAACACGGTTCAAAACGTAGTGTCACAACAGCAGCAACAATACTATGAGCCGGAAGGTGACCGGGAGGAGGGCAGAGAGGAGGATAGGGACGACGACGGGAACAGGTGATGCCTGCGCAAGCGGGGCCAGCGGCAGAAAGGAGGTTACGACCAAGAAGATGGACAGGGAAGCGTTCTTGTCGGTCATAGAAAAGATGCCATGTGTGGCACTAAATTACAGTTACTTGGAAGACACGCTTTACGAACGGACGGATTTCGACTTTCACAAGTATATTGACGCTGTGACTGATACCATTCACCAGCTCGCTCCGGATGCCGTTATACAATTGTGTGGCAGCGAAGGGAATTTCAACCGCGGCGATACGGTCGCATTGCGGAATGACAGAATGACCGAAGAAGACCGGAACGCTTTGGAACAGAAGATAGTGGACGCCTTGAACGCAATCAACGTCAACGACGACAGATTCTCCTACTCCTGCCAAGAGAACGCCCAGGAGTTCGACCTGGGCGACGATAGGTAAAAAGAGATCTTTTTCGTAGAGGTGCTTTTTGTGGTTGAGATAGGTAAGGGCGTGAGAGAGGTCAGGAAGGAGGACGTCCATGCGGACAATTGCTGTGCTTTGAAGGGAGGTGAATAGTATGGCCGATGCTGCTTTCGTATCAAACGTAACCACTCTCTTGAGCACCGCCAGCGGTTGGATGGCCGGTCTCTCGGCTACCGGCGGCGGGCTGATGGTGGGCTATCACGCCGTAATGCGGAACCTTAACGACGACCCGCAAGCAGTGGCGCATCACACCGGCTCGATGAAGAAAGTGCTGGTAGGCACCGCTATCGCCTGCGGCGCCACGGGTATTGTCAGCCTTGTGTCCAGTGCCTTCGGCGGTCCTGGTCCTAAAACTGGGATGCTGATCTTGCATGCGCTGAGGTTGATGGGCTAGTTGGCATGGATGGGGGCCGGTTTTCCGGCCCCCATATCCTTTCGGGAGGTGGTCTTGTGGGAACCATGATCATTAACGCTCTATACACTTTGCTGGTGGCTCTTGTAAACGGCGCCTGCTCAGTGATTGGAAGCGTGCTCACCGTTGTTTCACAGTACGCTCTTGTAGAAGTATCGCAACCATGGGTGCAATTATGCGTACAGGTTTCTACCGCGGTGGCGGCGGGGCTATTCACATTACGGGTGGGCTATGAGGCAGTCACTCGATACATTCTATGGAACGAGGGCATCGGGGACCAGGATGGGGGGCAGATCTGGAAGGGTGTCCTGCGGACGGCCATTTATGGCGCAGCCGGGACCTGGCTTGTTTATAACGTGTTTCAATTCGGCATCTGGTACGGAGGCGCTCTGTTGACGACGCCAATAACCGTTGCCCTGGCAAGCACGCAGGGTCTTTTGGGCCAGGCAAATGCAATAACCGGAATGACGGTGGAGATTCTACTGGTTTTTGTCGTGGGCGTCATAGCTCTTGTAGTGTGCCTGGTCGTTGTCGAGCTCCAGATGGGCGTCAGAGCCGCAGAGCTGATCTTTTTCATGGTGGGAGCGCCATTGGTCGCTCTCGGACAGATGAACAGCGACGGTGGTATTTGGAGCTCGTGGTGGCGGTCGCTGGTCGTGCTTTCAATGTCTCAGGCGGTGCAATGGCTGGGTATCCATATCATCATCGGATCTTTTACGGTGGTCACGGCAAATCCCGTTGGCGCCCTCGGTGCCCTTGGCGGGGTTTGCATAAGCCTTTTTCTGGCCCTGGGAGCTGCAATTGCTACCATACGGGGTCCACATCTGCTGAAAGAATGGAGCTACCGCACGGGTGTCGGAGCCGGCATCATGTCTGGCGCGATGTTTGCCGGTCAAACCGCAGGCCGGGAATGGATAAGGGCGGCGATGAAGTGATAACGAAGAAAGGGTGGTCTCATTGAACGGCAACGACTTCCAGGGCGTCGTGCACAACTGGGATATTGACAATCGCAGAGATGAGGAGGAGTTCTGGAAACGTGAAGAGCGGCGCCTGCTTGACGAACTGGACGACGATAACCGGGGCGGGCACAGAACCCTCACCTCTAAGCGCGTGATCAAACGGGATCGGGGCGATGACCGTTGAGCGAACAGGAATATGAATACATCATTCCCCGTCGGATCAGACAGGGCTATGAATTCGCTCCAGGCTGGGGAGTGAAGCAGGTTGTATGCTTGCTGGCCGGGCTGGCGGCGGGTGCGCTGCTGTTTCTGGCGGTGCGTCTGCCGGCGCATTTGCTGCATATGCCGATATTTATCCAGTTATTCCCCCCGATCATCGTTGCCGGAGTGGGCTTCGTAGCGGCCATGCCCCAGATGGACGGAAGCACCATCTTTGAAAGGATCGTAAATTGGCAGGCATGGGCGAAGCGGCAAAAACTATATCTGTACGATTGGTCGAGAGACGACTTTTGAAAGGATGGCGCTTTCTGATGAAAATGTTCCCGGTTACAGGAAAGAAAACACCGGACGAAGTGGAGATGGCAAGAAAGTCCGCCCAGGACTGGTTGCCGCTGGGCGATCTTCACGATGGCCTGCTTTTCCGCCCGGATGGCGCGGTGGTGGGAGGCGTGACGGTCGCGCCGTTCAGCCTGGCGCTCAAGTCCATGGCTGAAACGCGCACGATCATAGGCGTTATGCATGCGGCCCTGAACGGGCTGGATCGTCCGTGGGAGATCGTCTCCATGTTTCGTCCGGTGGATCTGGACGCATACCTGGCTTCTCTGGACAGTCTCATTCAAGATGCCGACCAGCGCCGGAAACCTGTGCTCAGGCATTACCTGTCCTGGGTTGCCGGTATCGTGCATAACGGCGAGACTGTCGAGCGCAAGTATTACCTGCTGATCGTCCGCACCGGGACTGACGCGCCGCAGGAGCACCGCTCCCATCTTCCCGGGCTGGCCCAAGATATGAAGCGGGCCAGGGGGCTCCAGGTAAAGGTGATGTCCGATCAGGACTGGCAGGAACTCTTGTTTCTCACGTTCCAGGCCAACCACGCGGCCATGGAGACCGTGCCGGACGGATTGGGCAGAATACCGCCCATCTTGGACTATGGAGGTCGATAGCTTGAAAACCCAACGAATCCAGAACACGAACGCATTGGTGAACGCCTTTGCGCCGCAGTTCCTGCTATTCGGCCCGAGCAAGGTCGAGATCGGCTACCAGTGGGCCAGGGTTTATGCACTCACCAGCTTCCCTCCGAAGGTCCGTCCGGGCTGGCTGGCGAGGGCGGCGAACCTGCCGGGCGTCACCCTGGCGCTTCATGGCCTGCCGACAGACGCCCTGGACCTTACCAACAGCCTGAACCGTTCCATCTCTATCACGGCCGGCAGCCTGGAGGCCGGGGGTAACGCCCTGACCATTCAGCGGTTGGAATCGCAGCTAATTGATGCTCAGACGCTCATGAAAAAGATCGATCAGGAGCAGCAGTCGATCTTCACGACCGGGGTTTTTCTCCTGGTGACTGCCGAGGATGAAGTTACCGGCCTGCGCAGAGCCAAGCGCGTCGTGCAGACTCTGGCTGCCGCCGGCATGAGGGCCACGGTGCTTTCACACCTGCAGGAAGACGGTTTACGCGCCGCGGGACCCTGGGGCATATTTCCGGAGAAGCTCCGGGGCGGCAGCCCCTATCAGATCTCCAGCGAAACCCTGGCGGCGGCTTTCCCGTTCTCTTCAGGCGGCGTGAACCACCGGGATGGCGTGGTGTTGGGATCGGATTCCGATGGCGGGATAGTTTTGATCAACCGCTGGGATCTGACGCCGGGATCGCCCGCCGTGGTCCAGGGTGTCACCAACAGGAACTTCGCCATCCTGTCGCCGCCCGGAGGCGGCAAGAGCCATACCGTCAAGGCTACCACACTCAGAGAATGGGCGATGGGCGCCAAGATCATTATCATCGACCCCGAGCGGGAGTACCGCCACATGGTCAGGGCTGTCGGCGGGGAATGGTTGAACGCCGCAGGCGGCGACACCAGGGTGAATCCGTTCCAGGCCCCGGCGCTGCCTCCTGACACCGACGACGATGAGGCCGGCGGCGCGACCAAATACACCACTATCCTCATCCATGCCCAGCGGGTGCAGGACTTTCTCCGCACCTATCTGCCGGGTTTGACACCTTTGCAGGCGGCGTTGCTAGAGCAGGGCGTTGAAGAGTCGTACCGGGAAGCGGGCATCGGCTTTGACGCCGATCCGGCCGCCATCCAGCCGGATAAATGGCCGCACATGGGCACCCTGTATCAGGTTTGCCGGCGTCATGCGGCAGACGAACCGCAGTCTGATTGGACGACCCTGGCCGCCCTGCTCAAATCGGCCGGAGACGGTATGCTGTCTCACCTGTGGGCGGGTCCGTCCACCGTGCCGGACGTCACCAAGGCGGATTTTGTTTGCCTGGACATTCACGACTTGCTTAACGCCGCGCCGAATGTGCGCCGGGCGCAGTTTCTGAACATCCTGGGCTATGCCTGGGACCTGGTGCGGGCGGACCGCGGCGAGAAGAAGATACTTGTGGTCGATGAGGCGTGGATGCTGATCGACCCCCGAAGCCCGGAGGCGCTGCAGTTTATGAAGTCTCTGTCCAAGCGCATCCGGAAGTACGACGGCAGTTTCATGGTCGTCACGCAGAACGTGGTGGACTTCCTGCATGAAGCTATCAGGGGCGACGGCGAGCAAGTCCTGACGAACAGCGCGTTTACTTTCCTGATGCGCCAGAACGGACGGGATTTGCAGGAGCTTACCAAGCTGTTCGACCTGAGCCAGGCGGAGCAGGACAGACTGAGCAACGCCATGCAAGGCGAGGGACTGCTGATCGCCGGGAACCGCAGGGTGTGGTTGAAGGTGGAAACTGCGCCCCACGAAACGGCCATCATGTACGGGAGCTGATTGGCATGATCCGGAGTCTCTATCACCTGTCCTGGATCGGATACGGCCTGGCCACCTTCAGCCGCCATCCCCTGGAGAGCGGCTTCTTTATCTGCATGGCGGTGCTGGCGGCGCTGAGGTTCATGCCCTGGCGCCGCCGGAGGAGGCGATACCGTGTCCCATCAGAGCGACATTAGCAGGTTATCAAACGTCCTTCTTCTTGGGGATGCTCTTTTTGATACTTCCATTCTTTTCGTCAGGGCTTAGTTTGATTGTATAACTGTTCTTTTTGTAAAAGGCGGCCTGGATGGAGCGGTTGTCGGCATCGGCTGGAGAAAGCCACCCTGTTATTTCTCCAACTCCCAAGTCTGGCGCCAATTGCTCAAGCGTTGCCAGGAGGTGGCTTCCTACTCCTTGATTTCTCTGCCAGCGGAGAACTACTATATCTACAATTTCCGCCCTCGTTTTCGTGATCTCGAAGTACAGATACGCACGGTTATCAGAAGTATCTATAGCGTATATGTCACAGTTCTTATGGCAATCGTCTCGTTCTCTGTACGGGATCTGCGTTATGACCCAATAAAAAATGTTCCGTTTGCTGATGAAAGGAAGTACGGAGATCAGCCGGTAGTGTAATGGATTACGATATCGAAACAGATCCATTGCTTGCTGTGCAATGATCTCCATATTTTCCTGGCGTTCCTTGTTCATTTTTTGGCGCAATTCCCTGCATCTGTCCTGAACGGTCATATGAAATTCTTCTTCTGTGTAAAGCCCCAACCATTTGGCGATTAATTTTTTGATCATGGACAATGCCCTCCGAGGTGTAATCAGATGATATCTAGCAGACCAGATTTCTTTTTTTCAGATTGCCCTGTCAGTTGGAAACAGGCGACATGTGGTGTTTTAGTAACTGGCGATGAGCATGATCTTCTTGATGCGGCATATATCCGCTTTAAACTTTACTTGGAGTCCTATGCGCAACAAAGTGGAGCGTCGCTTCTTATCAGCAACGGACGCAGGCTGTTCTTACACGGAAACGAACAAGTTTGCGAGAGCTTGGCAACTTACGTGCGCGATTGTATCTTGAATGACCGTGTTGACGATGAACGCAGGTGCGTAATTGTAGATGAATTGACCTCTCAAATAATCCTGCTCGTCCACGGCTCGTTTGTAAATGCAGAAGACAGTTCTAGGATAAAATTTCGGGAAATTGAATGCAATGGGTTAGATGTCTTACCCTCATTGTGGAGACGCGCCAGGACGCTCTCAATTGCCGTTTTTGCCGTTTGTCCGGAATGTCTTTGCTCTCCTATCAAGATTGACAATGCTTTCACGAAGTTTACTCTCTTTCGGAATAAGCGGAGTATTCCTCGGGATGCCGTCTCAGGCAGCGCTCCTGATGCTATTGCTCAGGCAGTAAGGTTATTTTGTGAGTTTATGGCGATACGTAGAAGTATTGATTTCAGATAAATTACAGCTGCTTCTTAAAGAAGGTGATAATTTGGACCATCAGAGCGACATACAGATGCTCATGCGGCAAGAGGCCCGGCGCCGGGCCATGATCTGGCTATGGGGTCTCCTGGGGCCGGCGGGCCTCTTTGTCCTGGTAGTTGTCGTCATGTGCATGGCCCTGGTGATGGTGCTGAGCGGCGGCAACCAATACGGCGTCGAGACTTACGTGGGTTCTGCCCAGTCCCTGCCGGCGTCCTGGTTGGAGATGATTGACCAGGCCGGCGGTTCGCTCCCCAATGTTGTGATCATGGGAGATATGGAGCTGGAATCGGGCGGCCAGGCGGACGCCATGAACTACAACCTGAGCAACGGTAAAGCGTCCGGCAGCGAACCCATCGGGCAGCCCGGCGTGAACGTCCTTTCGGCGGATGCCGGGCTTATGCAGATCAACTCAGGCGGATGGCCGGCAACGCCCAAATGGAACCAGGTCTTCGGCGTTGGCGGAGATCCCTGCGACCCATCCAAGAATGTCAAAGAGGGCGTCAGGGAGATCAGCCAGGACACCCGGCAGAACGGCGGATACCTGTCGAAGGGGCTGTCAGCCTACAACACCGGGTCCGGCAACAGTCTTATCGGGGCGGCCTACGCAAATAAGGTGCTGGCTAATATCAACTCCTTCGAGTCCGGCGAGGCTGACTGCTGGGCTACCGGGAACTACGCCGGGCAGGCTGACAGCGTGCTCTGGTGGCACTGGGGCGCCAGGCAGTGGGTCCAGCCCTGCCCGGACGCTCCGACGTGGATACTGGTTGCGGGCAGTTTGCCCGACCCCGATCCGGATGACGATCCGGTGACGGTTTTATGGGCGCCGCCGCCTGGGAAGAATCAGCCGCCGGTAACGTACAGCTGGCGGCCGGTGTTGCCTCCGGACAAAGTGACCGTCAACGGCCGGGCGGCCACGCTGGATCCAAAGGATGCGCCGATCATGCAGGGGCAGACTGTGTTTGGCCTGCAGGTTACCCAACCGGGCACTTACACTGCCACATGCGAGTGGGATTGGGTGACTTACGTCGGAAAGGATCGCTCCGTTCCCGTCCACCACAAAAAAACAATACAGGCGCCGGCGATAACGATACTGCCCCCATCTACGACATAGGCGGCGATGACTTAACATGGCCATTCACGCAGGTGAACGATGCAACAGCACATTCATCAGGACTTGGCCGACAGCGTTGCCAGGCCGGAGCACTGGTTCTCCTGCCGGGAGAGCTGGCTCCTGGTGGCGCAGCTTTTTCTTGCCTAGGCTGAAGCCGGTGGCGACATAGGGGCTCTGCTTTTCCGGTGGCGGAAATGCTGCGGGATTCTCTGGCCGGGGCGGAGGGAAATGCGGCGCAGGTGTAAAATTATTACCCTGTGCCCTTTCTCTTATTGTGAGGGATGTATGCGGCGAGGCAAAATACCTATTTATGGTATAATATTGGTGATATCATCGATTTTTGCTCTGATACCAGGTATTGGTACGAATAGGCAACAAGGGAACAGGAACCTTCCGATGATAGGGGACGATCGCTGATGGCTACTTTTCTGAACAACCTGGACAACGATATTCGTATAGGCCTCATGGAGCAGTTGCGCGTCCTCTGGACCCACACTTCAACAGCCATTGAAGGGAATTCTTTAACATTGGGAGACACAGCCTTCATTCTTCAGGAGGGCTTGACCGTTTCGGGAAAACCCCTGAAGGACCACCAGGAAGTGGTTGGCCACGCCAAGGCTATTGACTTGGTCTATGATCTCTTGAGGCGTGATTCCGAAATCACCGATCAAGCCCTCTTTCTTCTCCATAAAGCTATACAGACATCGGTTGTCATTGACCATTATCGTCCTTTGGGGGCTTGGAAGAGAGAGCCTAACGGGACTTTTTATGTCACCCCGGACGGGAAGAGCGCTTTCAGGGAATATGCGTCACCTGGTGATGTGCCGGGACTCATGCAAGAATGGCTTGCTTTGTTGGGCAGCTATTCTATGGCCGGAGGTCTTTCCGTTGATGACGCCCTGGACGCTTATGTGAAATTGCATGTTTCCTTCGTCCGCATACACCCGTTCTTCGATGGTAATGGACGGATGGCGAGATTGCTGGCCAACATACCCGTGCTTAGGGCCGGGGAGCCGCCCATCCTGATCGCGAAGGAGGAGCGACGCGAATATTTAAGCCTCTTGTCTGTTTATGAGTCGGCCACCGGGCAGGCCCGCCTCGGCCAGATGCTGCTGCCGGAACCGGAAAAGCTGGAGGGCTTCCGCCAGTTTTGTAAAAAAGCATGGAATACTTCAATGGAACTCGTCGAACTGGCCCGGACGCAACAACGGGCGAGAGATGCGCAGAGACAAGGATTTGAGGATATTGGAATAAACCAGGAGACTGAGTGGGAGCCCAATAGAGAACTGGAACATTCTGACGATAGAGATGATGACAGATGAGCCGGCGCCTTTGTTGCCGGTTCTTTTTTGGAAAGCCGTCGGGGCCGCTTGCCCGGCGGCTTTTTTCATGGAGGTGATTGCGATGCTTTACAGTGTTATTTTTAAGGGGTTGAAGGATGAGGATATACAGACCATCGGCAAGAAGTTTGACTCCCCTGTTTTGGCGAAAATAGGGGCCAGTTTGGACTCTCAGGAAACGCGAGAGGCGGTTAACAGTCTGACAGCGATCAACAACGAGGTTTTGATCGTCGATCTGGATGCAGTTGACGAAAACATGTTGATCGACTCGATGCACGCATACAGGGTTCAGCGGCCGGAGACCAGGATCATCGTCTACGCCCCCGGCCGGAAACCGGGTGACGTGGTTTTGGCGCAGCTCGTGGCCCTGGGCGTCTATGACATACTTGCCCCGGAAGAGACCGGGGACACGGGCCTGGCGGGTCTGATCATCGATGCCCTGGTAAAACCGCCAGCCACATACGCCCAGGCTGCCCGCTTTTCTGGCACCGGCATAAAGTTGTCAGTGGCGTCCGGCGATCGTAAAACTATAACCCAACCCCGGGTGACTGAAAAGTTCGTCACAGAGCAGCGGCCCATCGGGCTGGTCACGGTAGCAATAGCAGGGGCCTTTGTAGGGGCCGGATGCACGCACACCGCCCTGGCCGTCAGCAACTGCATTTTTAGATTGGGCCACAAAGCCATCCTGGCAAAGAGACCGTCGGAAAACGATGAATTCAACGAATACAACTCAATAGTCCACGTCCATGACGGACGGGAGACCGATATTGAAGGCTGCGCTTCGGTGCACGGGTTCGACCTCTTATTTGAATCCGCCAGGGACATGTCCGGTATCTTCTCGGCCATCCAAGGGTGCGGGTATGAGTACCTGGTACTGGACCTGGGATGTCTGGACTCTTTTTCCCGGAGCGAGCTGAACCGCTCGGAGCTTCCCATCCTCGTGACTTCGGCGTCTTCATGGCGTCTTCCCGCTCTGGCCGCCCCGGTTCAATACAATAGCGAGGAAGCGCGGAACTGGACCGTTGGCGTCAATGCGCCGGCAAAATCCAATCTTGAATATTTCCGGAAGACGTTTCAAGAACACTTCTCACGGATAGAGGCACTGCCGTTTTTCCCAGACCCGTTCAGCCTTGACGAGGGCATTTCGGGGTGTCTATCCCAACTGTTGTCTCCGGTTTTGCCGGGTCAGGTACGCCGACGCAAAAGAAGCTGGCTGCCCTGGAGACGGTAAAGAAACACGCGTCAACTATTTATTACGTGAAATAACCCGGTGGCCACCGGGTTATTTTTTGCACTATCGGATATAAATCATTAAGCATAATGTTTACATAGTGTAAACATTATGGGCACCACGTAGCTTGTGTTACGCGAAAGGTACACCCAGCACCGTGCTTTGCGCCGTATATTTTTAATCCTTTTTGGCCGAGAGCGAGGGACCAAATATTTCTCTTGCCCTGTGACGAGCTGGGACTGAAAAAAAGGAGGTAATTCGATGTCCAGGGTAGCTGAATGGTTGGTTGAAAAGTATCATAGAAACGAATTAGATGACTCTTTATCAATCTATGACCTATGGGCTGGAACATTATATACGTAAGCGTCAAACCGCACCCACCTAGATCTATCCCCCAGCCTGTAGGATAATCTCCCCAAAGCCATAAAGGGGGATGATTATTCTATGACCAGAGCCGAGCAGCGACAAGAATGGGA
>JAHFCR010000077.1 GCA_023249405.1 Peptococcaceae bacterium
CTCAGCACCACTTCCTCGATCATCCAGACCGGAAGCATATGAATCCGCCCTTCATTTAAGAATAGATCAGGGCAAGAAAGCCCATCCCCGCGATATAAGCCAAAAAGACGTTCCCGCGTTACTCCATGCCACCGAAGCGAGATCGGTTCGTTCTTTAAATTATGTCCAGAATTTTTAAGGAGATATATGGCCGGGCGTCTCAGATCTGAAACACGATATGCCGCAACCAGTAGGCATCGTCCCGGGACGGGAAATCGCTCCGGAAGTGCCCGCCCCGGCTCTCGGAGCGCATCAGGGCAGCGGCTACCGTCAGTCTGCCGAGGGTCAGCAGACTGACCGCCTCCACCGCAGACCGGGTAGGTGTCAGGCAGGTGATCTCCCGGTCGAGCCGCTCCAATTCGGCGGCAGCCCTGGATAACTCCTGGCCCTGGCGGATGATGCCCGCCTGCTCCCACATGATCTCCCGCACTCGCTGCGATGTCGCCTGCCAGTAACGATCATCAATTGCCGGGACGGCGCCCGGACTCCTGCCATCCAAACAGCCGGCAGGCTGGTGGGGTTCGGGCTGCAGTTGCTGCAGGTATTGCCAACCAGCTGCTACCGCCCGGGCCCCGAAGACCAGACCCTCCAACAGGGAGTTGCTGGCCAGGCGGTTGCCTCCGTGCACCCCGCTGCAGGCAGCCTCGCCACAGGCATATAATCCCGGGATATTGGTCTCCCCATCGGAGCCGGTCTTGATGCCGCCCATAACATAGTGGGTGGCAGGCGCCACAGGAATATATCCCTTGCTGAGGTCCAGCCCGTAGTTGCGGCATCTGTCGCAGATGTTTGGGAACCGGGTCTGGCACCGGTCTTGCTCAAACTGGGATATATCCAGGAGGACATGGCTGGTCTGAGTTTTCTGCATCTCCCTGACGATCGCCCTGGTGACCACATCCCGGGGGGCCAACTCCGCCATCTGGTGGTATCTGGGCATGAAGCGCTCACCGCGCACATTCCTCAGCAAAGCGCCCTCCCCCCGCAACGCCTCAGAGATCAGAAAGCGGGGGACGTTTGGCATGGCCAGGGCCGTCGGATGAAATTGAACGAACTCCATGTCCATCAACTCGGCTCCGGCCCGGTAGGCGGCTGCAGCCCCATCTCCGGTAGCCACCGCCGGATTGGTGGTATTCTGGTACAACTGGCCGGCGCCCCCGGTGGCAGTGATCACTACCGGCGCCCGGCAGACCACGAAACCGCCGGACTGGCTGTCCAGCATCAGGGCACCCACACAGCGGCCGCTGCGCGGGTGCTTCAAAAAATCCACCAACAGGCAGCCTTCCCGCAAAGTGATGCCCTGATCGCTGCGGATCTCCCGGATCAGCGCCCGGGCAACCTCTCCGCCGGTGGCATCGCTGGCGTGCAGGATCCGGCGGCGCCGGTGGGCGCCCTCGCGGCCCAAGTCCCAGGCGCTACCCTCGCGGTCGAAACGAACCCCTAGCTTAACCAGCTCCATCACCCGCAGGGGACCCTCGGTGACCAGTATCTCCACCGCCCGGGCATCGCATAAGCCAGCTCCGGCTTCCAGGGTATCCTCCAGGTGCAGCACCGGAGAATCAGCCTCGTCCACAGCAGCAGCGATCCCCCCCTGGGCCATCTCGGTGTTGCTGTCCTCGGCCCGCTGCTTGGTCACTACCAGCACCGAACCAAACTGTCTGGCCTTATAGGCAGCAAAGAGGCCGGCGATACCGCTCCCAATAATTAAAAAGTCGGACTGCAGAGAGGGCAGCCGATCCAGTTCCAGCGAAAATAGATAACGTTGCGCCATGATTTCCTCCACCCTAATCCCACAATCCATGAGAAGTACGTGGTGAGAGGTTAGCGGTGCCACTTCTCACTGCTCAGGTAATCTCCAGCATCCGGACTAGTGCCTGCCGGGCGCGTTCATGAACCCGGGGCGACACCTCCACCTGCGGGGCCATATCTTCCAGTGCCCACCTGACCTTCTCCAGAGTGGTCAGCTTCATGTTGGGACAAACCATGTGCGGCGCCGCCGAATAAAAGGATTTATCAGGGAAAGCCCGTTGCAACGGATGCAACATCCCCTGTTCTGTACCAATGATAAAGGTTGACGCTGATGATGCCCCGACGTACTTCAGCATACCGCCGGTGCTGGTCACATGATCGGCCAGCCCGATGACCTCGGGCCGGCACTCTGGATGCACCACCACCGGCGCCTCCGGATGCCGGGTCTGAGCGGATTTAATATCATCGGCTGTCAGCCGGTCATGAACGTGGCAGTAGCCGTCCCACAGCTCCAACCGGCGTCCGGCGCGGCGAGAGATATAATCTCCCAGGTTACGATCCGGCACAAACAGTACCGGACGGTCCTGTGGCTGGGCCATGACCACTTGCAAGGCGTTGGAAGAGGTACAGCAGAAGTCGCTCTCGGCCTTGACGGCGGCGGAAGAGTTGACATAAGTGATGACAATGCAGCCAGGCAGTTCCTGTTTCCGGAGGCACACCGCCTCCGGCGTGGCCATATCGGCCAGGGGGCAGCCTGCCTCTTCCTCCGGAAGAAGCACGATCTTGGCGGGTGATAGGATCTTGGCGCTCTCGGCCATGAAGTAGACGCCGCAGAAGACGATCACCTCCGCAGAGGTGGTAGCGGCCTGTTGAGCCAGTTGCAGGGAGTCGCCTACAAAATCGGCCACATCCTGGACCTCCGGGCGCTGATAAAAATGCGCCAGGATCACCGCCTTGCGCCGATCCCTCAGCTCTCTGATCCTTCCGCTCAATGACTGGATCGCTGCCTGCCGTTGCTCCATGACACCTATTCCCCGATCGCCTGTTTTCCCTTGCTCTCGTCAACCGATCTCATTTTTCCTTCTATCTTACGGAAAACAGCAGAAACCGTCAAGCAACTTCCATAGACCGACAAAGCTCCTGAGGGTTGCTAGGGAAAAATAATGAGGAGCTGCCTGATCGACAACCCCTCTGCAAACCCTAACACATGTTGCCACATTCCAGTTAACCTTCCGGACCATCCCCGTACAGACAGTTCGTCAAGAAACTCAGCGCGCCACCTGCTGTTCTTCGTAAAATCCATCCGTTCCGCTTGCAGCAGTACTCGTGGCAGCAACACTCCGGGCCAACTCCCGGTCGGTCGCCCCGGCCGGTATCACCTCGTCCAGAGATAGGCTGATAGTGTATCTGCTGCCGGCGCAGCTGGAAAGCAGCGTCCTGATCGCCTCGATGCGCGGCTCCAGTTCAGCGCCACTGTAAGTACCCCTGATGGACAGGCTTAGCCCCCTGATCTCTGCCAACTGGGCAGCTGCCACGTGATCGGCAGCCCCCTGCATGGCTACCACTTTTTCCGTTCTAGCTTTGGCCCTGCGCGCCGGCAGGCGGAAGGCAGGCGGCCATTTGTCTCCCTGGATCTCGGTAACATTGACGATAGTGCCGTTATGATTTTTGTGAATTCCCAGAATCGAACGCAACTTTCTGACCAGCGTGAAGTGAGTCGACCAGACCTCGGCAAGCTTCTGATCGCTGATAGTCTTGCTCAGATCCAACATCACCGCTTTAGCATGGTCAACCGGAAGTGCCAACAACTCTTCCAAAGCCAAGACTTCTCCCATCTCGTTAAACGCCTCCACCTTTTTGTAAATGATAACCGGTCCCGGTTTGCGGTACTCCCGTCTGGCTTTTCTATCACCAAGGTCACTCGGCATATAAATTTTTTTCGGTTTTTTCTTCGCTGCCGGCATAGGCTGCCTCTCTCTGATCTGTTTTAAAAAACCTGGACGAAGGAAACAACAAACTAGTACCTGCAATACCCGCTTACCGTCTCATACTATATATTCCCTGTTAACGTAGAAAATAATCACCGGCAGGAAATCTACCATAGAAAAAAGGATTATAGCTGGTTACATACCGTTAGTAAGATCCACGTCGAGAGCCATCGCTATACTCGAAATAACCCGTAGACACCCTAGTCGGCCCGCATCATCCGTTGGATGACAGTACTGATCTTACATGGGGGCACTCCGTAATAGATCTATTGAGCAGGAGACACTGGATTTTGTGAAGAATAATGCATAAAGTGATCCAGTCTTTATTTACGAAAGCGGGGTATAGGGGCGGTTAGCGATCGGATAAACTGGACCTAGGCGGGGATGTCACCCTTGGCCTGCCCGCATAACACAACGGCATAGCCTGACAGCCAGAAATGGAGCCTATGGGTTATGGAAGACACAGAGTTGTTGCAGATGGCCATAGAGGCGAAAAAAAACGCCTATGCCCCCTATTCCCATTACCAGGTAGGGGCAGCGGTGCTGACGGGTGGAAAGCATGTTTACACCGGAGTGAACGTGGAGAACGTCTCTTTTGGAGCCACCAACTGCGCGGAACGGACGGCAGTTTTCAAAGCAGTGTCTGAAGGAGAAAAAAAGATCATCGCCGTTGCCGTCGCTGGAAGCGGCGATACTATTCCTTATCCCTGCGGCATCTGCCGGCAGGTTTTGGCCGAGTTCGGCGATCAGGGCACGCGGGTCATCTGCAGCAACAGCAACGGCAGTTACGAAGTGCATACCCTGGGTGAATTACTGCCCCATGCCTTCAAACTCCGCTGACAGCTGACAGGCCCGGAAAACATTTGAATTTCAAAGTTCCAACTTAAACTTGATAATAGCAGCTTGCGCCTCATCATCTGTCAGCACGCGCTTAATGACGACCGATAGCTCCCTCCTCAAATCAACCCGCCTTCTCGTCTTGAGCAGCACAAGTACCGGCCGGAACGGCAAGTTGCGGTCAGTTTCCGTCACCTGCGCTATATCCCCATTGCTCAATAATACCAGAGTGCCAACAGTATACGGGCAGATACAATAAGCAAACAGCCCGATCCTCATGCCAGGAGTTAGATGCGATACGGGCAATTTCATACTCTAAAGACTATCCTCCTCGATATAACTGCTTCTTACTAAATTTGTAGCCAGACTAGGGCCAATAATTGGCCATTTACCCCAGGTTGAGTGAAGTCCTAAGGCAATCCGGTCCCATAGTCTTTAAGAAACCAGGATATTCCTAAAACAGCATAAATTATATGTCTATGTTTTAGGGACTCTTTAATGATATTTGATTAGCTGCCGATATTATTGATTGAGTGGTGCCTTGATACAATAAGTCGATCAAGCACATAAATCTTCTTAACAAGCAGTGAAAAAACTGCAGATTAAAAGGATTTTTAATTTGGTTGTCGAAAGTCGAATATATCCAAATTATCTGTATTCTAACATAAATTATTATCTTGCAGAAGGTAAGTATTTGATGGCTGGATCCAAGAGTCAAGAGGCAGGGGGTTTATAATGGACGATAACAACGGCGCAGAACCGCAGCTTGAAGACATAAACCGGCTGGTGCAACAGGTCGAAGAACTGAAACTGCTGTTGTCAGAATACGACAGTGTCACCCTTCCCGGATACAAGCAGGCAGAGCAAGGTTTGGGTGAACAGTTGCACTTTCTGCAAACAATCATAGATGCTATCCCCACCCCCATTTATTATACTGATCGGCAGGGGCTTTTCAGGGGCTGTAATAAGGTTTGCCTGGAAACACTGGGGCTGAGCAAGGAAGAGTTCATCGGCAAGTCTGCCTATGATATAGCTCCGGCAGAAATGGCGGATATCTACACAAATATGGACAACGAACTCTTTAACACCCCCGGCACACAGATCTACGAATCCAAGCTACGATTTGCCGACGGCCTGGACCACGATGTCATATTTCACAAGGCTACGTACGAGAATGCACCCGGACATCTCTCAGGGCTGGTGGGCGAGATTATCGACATCACCGAACGCAAGCAGTCGGAGGAGGAGCTGCGCCAGCTGACCTCAGAAATCCAGGCGGTTTTTCAAGCTCTACCCGATCTGTTTTTCAGGTTAGGGGCAGACGGAACCTATCTGGAACTACTGGCGGGACGGCCTTCTGACCTCTTTCTGCCGTCAGAAAAGGTGCTGGGAAGGCGGATTCAGGATGTCGCCAAACAGCTGGGCAGGCAATTCCAGCACGTGATTGACCAGGTTCTGCAAACAAAATCGCTGGCCGTGATCGAATATCCTCTAACCCTGGAGGGAGAGACAAGATTCTTTGAAGCAAGGTTTCTCCCGTTTCTCAAGGATCAGGTTGTGGTAGTCGTCCGCAACATCACTGAACGCAAGAAGGCGGAGGAACGCCTCAAATACCTGAGTTTTCACGACATCCTGACGGGCACCTACAACCGGTCCTACTTCGAGGAAGAGTTGAACCGGCTGGATGTCGAAAGACAAAGGCCCTTGAGCATCATCATGAGCGATGTCAACGGCCTCAAGATTGTAAACGATACTCTCGGTCACCAGACAGGCGATAAGTTGTTGATCGAGGCTGGCGAGATTCTTAAGAAGATCTGCCGTAAAGACGAGATTATTTGCCGCTGGGGCGGCGATGAGTTTGCTATCTTATTGCCGAAGACCAGAAAGGCAGCGGCCGAAAAACTCTGCAACCGGATCAGAAAGGCCTGTCAGGGAGCTAATAATGGGAAATCAATTCCTTTCAGCTTTGCCCTG
Source organism: Peptococcaceae bacterium (assembly GCA_023249405.1). Taxonomy (GTDB): domain Bacteria; phylum Bacillota; class DSM-12270; order Thermacetogeniales; family Thermacetogeniaceae; genus Palsa-1188. The sequence continues at coordinate 6,585 of JAHFCR010000077.1, forward strand.
GGCTTTAGCACCAAGGAGGAGGAGGATCAGAGCATCGAACTCGTCCTCCGGGAAGCTGAAGACATGATGTATCGCGACAAGCTGCAGGACCCCGGGAAAACACGCTTCTCCATTATCACTTTCTTCCGAAGAACGCTGGCCAAGAAATCTCCGGAAACCCTGGAACACGGTAAACGGATCCAGGATCTGGTGGTGAGGATAGGAGATCTTTTAGGCCTGACCGCCAAAGAGAAGGACGAACTGGATATTCTGGCCGCCCTTCACGATATCGGTCAGATCGCCATACCATCAGATATTCTCGTCAAGCCCTGCTACTTGACCAATGAGGAATGGGAACTGATCAGGCAGCATCCGGAAATCGGCAATAAGATTGTCCGAACAGTGCCCAATCTGGCAGACATCGCCGAAGCAATCCTATCCCACCACGAATACTGGGATGGAACAGGCTACCCCCAGGGGCTAAAAGAGGAGCAGATCCCGCTGCCCGCCCGCATCCTGGCTATTGCCGATGCTTATGACGTGATGACCAACGGGCGACCCTACAAGAAAGCAATCAGCCATAATGAGGCCTTAAAAGAGATCGAGAGGTGCGCAGGCACACAGTTTGATCCACACTTGGTCCAATTGTTCGTGGAGACATTTCAGAACCAGGCAAGCATTAAGATAGCAGCCCGCACCAGCCGTCATCCAAGCTAACAGTTCCAATTCTTCGCCAATGGAGCGGGAGCAGCCTCATTATAGCCGGATCAGGAATATTATCCACCCAGTTTCCGGTGAGAGAGACCATAAACAAATGCCAGCACTTCAGCCACCGCGGCATAGAGTTCCGGCGGGATTTCCGCTCCCAGGGGCAGCATTGCCAGCAACCTGACCAGGTCCGGGTCGCCATGGACGGGAACACCATGCTGCTCGGCCTCCCTGATGATGCGCTCGGCAACAATGCCCTTTCCCGAGGCCACAACCCTGGGGGCCGCATCTTTGCCCTGTACGTACCTTAAGGCTGCCGCCTGTTTCACTTCATCATCCATGCCATCACCCGCTCAGATAGAAACGTCAAAGGGATTGTACCGTTTAAAACGCCCCCCGATCTCCTGCAGCTTCCGCGCCTGGGTGTCAACGGAACCGACTGCGCATTGATGCGCTGCCAGCTGCAGGTTCAGGCTCCCCAGCATATCAGCAAGCAGAGGCCAGCTCTCATCTAGGACCCGCTTGGTTCCAGGCTGCTCCACCAGGGCCTGAATAGATAACTGGCCCTGCTGGTAGGAGAGTTGAAACCGCATCCATCCCAGGGCATCTGTCTGCAGCGTCAACACCAGCAGCCAGGGACCCTGTTGCGGACCGCCATTTTCTTCTTCGGCAGGCGGGTAGATGAACAATTCGCTGCCGTGTAAACCGTAACTGTTCAGAAAGGAGAGCAGGGGCACGTAGAAACAGGGGTTGGTCCGGTCTCCCTGCGTCCAGGTATAGACCTGCCCTCCCAGCAGCCGCTGTCCCGGTTCACCGTCTTTAGCCGCTAGCGCTTTCAGCGCAGGTTCCAGACTCTGCCCACCGCCGGCAAGCAACGGCGGCAGTTCCTGCAATGCTTGTGCTGCCGCTGGCAAACGGAGCAGAACCAACTCTCTGATCGACAGGCCGCTGCCGGCATTTTTAGGGTCGCTCTCCTGGACAAGGCTATCTGGCTGATCCGCCTCTGGGGATGCCAATAGATTTCTCAGGAACAAGGCCACCGGTTCCAGCAGTTGGTTCGGAGCCAGGCCGCTTTTCAGCAGGGATACGGACGCCAATAAGTTTGGCAGGGTCAATTCTCCAAGCATCTTCAATGAAGCGTTCACGCTGTTGGTATCTTCCGTTGTAACCGGCAGCCCCGCCAGACGAAAGGCAGTCAACAGATCGAGTTGCCTGGCGGAGCCTGTTCCCGGTGGCACCCCGCCAACATCGGTACCCGGCGCCTCTCCGATCAGGCGCAGCCTGATCTCCCCCTGCAAGCCCTGCTCCGGACTGACGTAAAGGACCTGTCCCGGGCTGAGAGGGATCTCTGATTGCACCTCGACGTTCTTGTTGTTTATGGACACAGTGGCGGTATTGCCCCTGACGCTTAAAACGGTGAGAAGCAACCGGTCAAGCAGCGCCGGCTGTACGCCTGTATCCGCAGCGACACCCAGGATCCCTGCTGTCAGAACGAACACTCCCTGTTCGCGTCTCTGGCGTCGATTATTGCGCCTTGCCGTCTCCGACTCCCAGAGGCCTTTTTAATTTGAGACTATGGCAAGTCCTAGTCCTCTTTTTCTTTGATGGCCAAGGCAATTCCTTCTTTTTGCAGCAATTTCATACCCCAATCCCAGTGGTAGGTACAAGGCCCCCTAGCCCCGCCTGCAGAAGCGGTGGTATCCGGGGCGGTTGGCTGCCGGATAAATTTTTATCAAATTAAGTTGTGAAAACAATATAACAAAAAGGATTTCCTTGGGTGAATAACGAATTGCCATAGGGCAAGTAACAAAATATAGAAAGGAGGTGACTATTTGGAAACGGCAATACTTCCGGCCACTGCAGTCTCCTACCAGGAGCAATCACCGGGGAAAACCGATGGGAAGAGCAGTCCGCCAGGCGTGTTTTCGAAGCTCTTGCACCTATTCGCCAGCAGCGTGTCAGCGCCCTCCGGCAGCCCTGCAAAAACTTCCAGCGCCGGGCGGGCGGGCAAAAGAGATTCCCCGGACAATGCCGCCGGCCAGTCTTTTCAGTCTCTATTGGCGGCCGTGCAGGGTCCGTCCGGCCAAGCGCAGTCCAGCCCGGCGGGGCAGTTGCCGGCTGTCGCCGCAGCCGGAACGGAAGAGACCGGAGCATCCTCTGCCGGCCTCGAAGCGCTGTCCGGGCTGCTCGGCCCGGCGGGCGGGGGTTCCCTATCCCAGGCACTGTTGGAGGCGCCCGGTACGGGCAAAGATGCCTCTGCTCCCGCCGGGGCCGGTGAAGATTCGACAGGCGCCACAGCTATCCCTTCCGGAGAGGGAGATGCCGCCGGAGACAAGCCCCCGGCCATGCCCGTGAAAACCACCGGGTCGATTCAATCCGCTGCTGTCCCATCAACAATGGCGGCCAGTCCAAAGGCCGGCCCCTCTCCAGCCGGGGAGAGCCAGACCCTGTCGCCGGCACCGCTGACGCAGACGCAACAATCCACCGGCGTCAACTGCCCGTTGGCGCCAATAACCGCCGATCAGGCCCCGCCTTTGAGGCTGGCAAAGGCGGCTTCAGACAAATCGCTGCCGGATAATCAACAGCCGGCCCGCCCGATTGATGGCGAGACCCTTACTTTCTCCGCGGGCGCTGCGCCACCGCGGCGCGATTCCTCCGTTACGGGGGCGGAACTATCTGCCGCAGGCACGACAGGGGACCATGCGCTGGGCGGCAAGGTGATCAGCCAGATTGTCGATAATGCGCGGCTGACCCTGAAGGACTCCAACACTTCGATGAGTATCCAGCTCAAGCCGGATTTTCTGGGCGACCTCAAGCTCGTCGTGGAGGTAGAGCACGGGATAGTCAACGCTCACTTTGTAGCCCAAAACCAGACGACTGCAAACCTGATCGCCGCCCGGTTACCGGAACTCAGGCAGGCTCTCAACGACCAGGGGGTCTCATGTCAGCAGCTGAACGTCTCCTGCGGCGGAGGCCAGGGCAGCTCCCAGGGCGCCTCTTCCCAGTCACAGCAACAGCTGAGCCAGCCTCAGATGCAGTTTGTTTCCGGGTATGACGGCAGCGCCGCCAATAATGGCCCGCCGGCGCCACAGGCCTACCAGTGGACCGGGACGGGAGCGCTAAACTGCATCATTTAGATTCAAGTCTACTGCAGAAGCTGCACCAAGGAGGTGAAAACCATGTCGGTCGATAATATTTCTGCCACAAACTCGAACAGCGGCCAGAGCACAACAACAACCACCACTACCAGCCAGTTAAAGGACGAGTTCTTAAGCTTGCTGGTGGCGCAGATCAAGAACCAGGATCCCCTGTCGCCGATGGACAACACACAATATGTCGCTGAACTGTCCCAGTTCAGTTCCCTGGAACAGCTGCAGGATATGAACAGCAGCATCAGCCAGTTGATCACGCTGCAGCAGACCAACGGGGACAACAACTATCTTCTGTACGCAACAAACATGCTGGGCAAGAGTGTGGAGGCGACGGACCCGGATACGAACGCCACGTACAGCGGAACTGTCCAGGGCTACCAAATTGAAAACGGTGAGATCTACTTTACGGTAGACGGGCAGTCCATTCCTGCATCATGGATCAGCAGCACCTCGCTGGCAGACTCGGAGGCTGGCTAGCATGGTAGACCAAATTTTCATCCCACAGCCGATACAACCGGCAGGGCCATCGGGCGGCACGGGCGGCAGCGGTGAGTCCAAGGCGCCGGGCGCCTCATTCGAGGAGATCCTGGCGCAGAAGACGCTCAAGTTTTCCCGCCACGCCAACGAGATGATCGCCAAAAGGTCGATCGACATCACGGCAGACCGCATGGGGCGGATCGCTGACGCTGTGGAGAAGGCGACCGCAAAGGGAGCGAGGGACTCGCTGATCCTGGTGGATGACCTGGCATTGGTGGTCAGCGTCAAAAACCGCACGGTGATCACGGCCATCGACGGCCCCAGCATCAAGGGCAATGTGTTCACCAACATCGACAGCGCGGTCATTGCCTAACCAGACCAAACATCAAGAGAGAGATGAGCCGGACCTCTCGGAGGGGGCTCAGTTTACACGGCGACAGCGTAAACCGCTCTCACATTAAGGAGGTTATTTATTATGATGCGATCCCTTTCATCCGCCGTCTCCGGGCTCAAGGCCCATCAGGAGTGGATGGACGTTATCGGCGACAACATCGCCAACATCAACACCCCCGGCTACAAGAAGAGCCGGGTCTCCTTCGAAGATATGCTCTACCAGACCATGCAGAGCGCCAGCCGTCCGTCATCAGCCATCGGCGGCACCAACCCGATGCAGATCGGCCCCGGGGTCAGCGTCAGCAGCATCGACACCATTATGGGCGGCAACACCCTGCAGAGCACCGACAAGAACTCCGACCTGGGAATCGACGGCGGCGGTTTCTTCTGCGTTGCCGACGGAAATCAGAAGTATTACACCAGAACCGGCAATTTCAGTTTCGACAGCGACGGCACCCTGGTGAGCGCCAACGGGATGAAGGTCCAGGGGTGGACGGCGGTCGACGGCGTGCTGCCGGACCCCAGCAAAACCACCCCGGGCGATATCAAGACGCCAACCCTGGGGGCCACCATCAACGCCAAGGCCACCGGCAAGTCCTACCTGGGCGGCAACCTGAGTTCGATGGATTTAGGCAGCATCGACCCGATCAAATATACAGTTCAAGACACGGCGGGAAACACTGCCACCATGACCATCACCCTCACCCCTTCCAACACCTTCGGCAAGTGGAACTATACCGTATCCGCCAGCGGCGGCACAGTTGCCGGTACTAACGCCACCGGTACTCTCGCTATGGATAACACCGGTCAGATAACATCAATCAATCCGGCCGGTGGCGCATCGGGCACGTTGACAATTACCCCATCAGCTTCAGGAAGCACGCTCGTCACTATCAATCTGCCGGCCGTAGGGCAGACCCCTTATAATTTTACAGCCACCGGGGGATCCGTAACCCTGCCCGCCGGCACAGGCACATTCACTCTCACCCCCCCATCGGTACCGGTGCAACAAGACGTCTACGACTCGCTCGGCAACCAGTACAGCGTCACCACCACATTCACCAGAACCGGCTCACTGGACTGGAACTGGAGCAGCACCATCGCCTCCAGCGACGGCACCGTCATCACACCGGACCCGGGCAGCGGCGGCACGATCACCTTCAACAACAACGGCAAGCTCCAAACCGTCACCGGCGGTCCCGTCTCCTTCGACCCGGGCACCGGAGCCGACAAGGTCTCCATAATAACAGATTTCTCCGCCATCACTGAGAACTCCGCCGAGACCAGCGCCCTGGCCCAGAGCCAGGACGGCTACGCCGCAGGCTCTCTGAACAGCATCACCTTCGACACCAGCGGCACCATTAACGGAGTTTACTCCAACGGCGTCACCCAGGCCCTGGCCCAGGTGGCCCTGGCCAACTTCGCCAACCCCTCCGGGTTGCAGAAAGAGGGGGGCACCATGTTCTCGGAATCCAACAACTCAGGCACCGCCCAGACCGGCTATGCCGGCAAGTCCGGCTATGGCACCATCAAACCCGGCAACCTGGAGGCCTCCAACGTGGACCTCTCCTCCGAGTTTACCGACATGATCACTGCCCAGCGGGGCTTCGAGGCCAACTCCAAGGTGATCACCACCTCCGACCAGATGCTGTCGGACCTGGTCGGCATGATCCGGTAGCCCGGCTCGTGCAGCAAATGCCTGCGCCTCAACAACGGCGCAGGCATTTTTTTTCCGGCGCCGGCAGCCCGAACCGGCTCCCGGCAGTTGGCCGATCGGAACTGCGCTCTTTAAATACGGGCACCTGCTTATGGATAACTCGGCCGATAGGTCTTGAGTCCTGTTTATAATGCCCAAACTCCTTTTATCCGCTTGCATTAGAATATTTTTATGGTATTCACTAAAGTCTTCAATTCGTCAAACGATAATAAGAACAGAAGAGCATATCATGACGATTTCCTTTATGGCGCCGTGAGCGGCGATCCTGCAAACAGGTATTAGGCAGCCAATTATCCCGGGTAGGCGGCTGCTTGATATAACAGCGAGACAGAGTCTCATAAAAATTAATAAGGAGGTTAATCTGTATGATCATCAACCACAACATCGCCGCCCTCAATACCTTCAACGCCTTGAGCAGCAACACCAACGCCATGAACAGCGCCCTGGCGAAGCTGTCCTCCGGCAAGCGCATCAACTCGGCCGCCGACGACGCCGCCGGTCTGGCCATCAGCCAGAAGATGCAGGGCCAGATCAACGGCCTGGACCAGGCCGCCACCAACTCCCAGAACGGCATCTCCCTGGTGCAGACGGCTGAGGGCGCCCTCAACGAGACCCAGAGCATTCTCCAGAGGATGCAGGAACTGGCGACGCAATCCGCCAACGACACCAACACCAGCCAGGACCGCCAGAACATCCAGCAGGAAGTAGACCAGTTGGCGACTGAAATCACCCGCATTTCCAACACCACCGAGTTCAACAAGCAGACCCTGCTGAACGGCGGCATCACCTCCGGCGGCCTCGGCACGGACACCCTGCAGATCGGCGCCAATGCCGGGCAGTCGATGACCCTCTCCGTCGGCGCCATGGATGCCAAATCCTTGGGGATATCGCGCGACGTCGCCACCGCCTCACTTTCCGGCGCCACCGATGTTACCGGGGCGACCGTCGCCGGCGCCCTCGGCAATGACATCACCAACGGGGCCAGTCTCGTTCTGTCTGCGGCGGTGACCACGGCCGGAAGCGTGGCGACAGCCGGTAGTGCTATCGGCGGCGTCACCTACGCCACGGCAGACAACTCCGACTCCCTGAACGGCTATGCCATCAATATCACCAACGGGGCCACAGCAGGCAATGAAACTGCCACAGTTGACACGACATCCAAGGTGATCAATTTAAAGCTCTCCGACGCAGCAGGAGCAGGAAATCAATCCACAGCCGTACAGATTAACACTGCGCTCAACAATGCGCTGTCAACTGCCGGCATCACCGATGTTCAATTTGCCGCCACCGGCGCGGCAACGGCTGGTGCAGGCGCCGGTACCGGGACAATCTCAGGCGGCGCTCAGGACCAGATCACCCTCACGATGACGAAAGGAACGGATACCGAAACAAAGGTTGTTGCCGGCAACGCCACCACTGTCGCGTTCACCGGCTCTCATTTCAAGGGCATCAGCCTGGCCCTGAACGGCAACCTGAGTTCCGGCCCCGGCGCCAGCGTTACCACAACCGCCGCCGCCACACTCACGATGGCTACAACCTATTCAACATCCACAACCTTCGCCAACGGTCAGAAGACAGCAGATGCTATAGCCGCCGGCGGTATCGACGTATCATCCAGTTCAGCCGCCGCCAGCAACGCCATCACCACGATCGAGACCGCGATTCAAGCCGTATCAGCCGAACGGGCCACCCTGGGCGCCTACCAGAATCGTCTTACGCACACCATCAACAACCTCAACACCTCGTCCCAGAACCTGCAATCAGCCGATTCCACGATCGAAGACGTGGATATGGCCAAGGAGATGTCAACTTACACCAAGAACAGCATCCTCGTTCAGGCGGCCACCGCCATGCTGGCCCAGGCCAACCAGCAGCCGCAGACGGTGCTCTC
>JAHFCR010000134.1 GCA_023249405.1 Peptococcaceae bacterium
TCCTGGACATCCCCAAGGTCTTTATGCTGTTGATTCTGGTGATCTGGGGCGTCGGGGTGCTGCGCTCCTTCTTCACCCCGGAGAGGACCAGGACCATTTTGGCGGGCAAACGGGAGATTCTCGGGGACGTATTAGCGGCGCTCTTAGGGGTGGTAACCCCCTTCTGCTCCTGTTCGGCGGTGCCGCTGTTCATCGGCTTCGTCGAAGCGGGCATTCCCATCGGCGTCACCTTCGCCTTCTTGATCTCCGCCCCCATGGTGAACGAGATCGCCCTGGTGCTGCTCTTAGGCCTCTTCGGTTGGCGCATCGCCCTGATTTATATGTCCATGGGGTTACTGATCGCCATGGTTACCGGCCTGATTATCGGGCGCTTGAATATGGAGCGCCAGGTGGAAGACTGGGTCTATGAGATTCGCATGGGCCAGACGCCGGCTCTCTTGCAAAAATTGGGCTGGATGAGCCGGATCGATTACGGCTTGCACCAGGTCAGGGATATTGTGGGGCGGGTCTGGATCTATATCATCCTGGGGATCGGGGCGGGGGCCGCGATCCACGGCTATGTGCCCGAAGGCTTTTTGGCGGCCCTCATGGGCAAACAAGCCTGGTGGTCGGTGCCGGTGGCGGTCATCCTCGGCGCGCCGCTGTACTCCAATGCCGCCGGCATCATCCCGGTGGTGCAGGCCTTGCTGGAAAAGGGGGCGGCCCTGGGCACGGTGCTGGCCTTCATGATGTCGATTATCGGCATCTCCTTTCCGGAAACCGTCATTCTCCGAAAAGTCTTGAAGCCCAAGCTGATCGCGGTGTTCGTCGGGGTGGTCACGGTGGGGATTATTATCGTGGGCTTTATCTTCAACTTGATTATGTGATGGTCTTTTCTGGTGCGGTCATAGCCGGTACTGCCGATGACAGGCCAGGCAAATATGGAGGTTGAATGAGCGCCATGCCCGACGAGGATATCACTCAGATTTCCCTGGGCCGGTTCCGGGTCGGCATCACCGGCCTGAAGGCCGCCATCGAAGAGGTAAAATCCTGGCAGGAGTGTCCCGAGGAAGAGATCGCCCAGGCTTTGCTTGCCGCGGTCCAGCCCAGGAACTACATTCCCGCCTCCGCCCAGGAGGAGTATAAACGGGCCTTCTTGCGGGAATTCAAAAAGGCCCTGGGCGAAAAGGTGGAAGAGGAGAGCAGCGGGCTGAGCATCAAGATTCTCGGTCCCGGCTGCCCTTCCTGCGACCGGCTGGAGCAAACTGTCATGGCGGTGCTGGGGGAGTTGGGCCTCCCGGGGGATGTGGAGCATATCCGAGATGTGAGGGAGATCGCGGCATTCGGAGTTTTAGGCGCTCCGGCGCTCCTGATCAATGACGAGGTTAAGGTTGTAGGACAGGTGCCGACCACCAAAATGCTTAAAGAGTGGCTGCTGGAAGCTATCCAGCAAAAAAATAACCGGGGTGAGACTGATGGGCAATTTAAAAACTAACTTGATCATTCTGGCCGTGCTGACAACTCTATTATGGGGGAGCGGACCAACCTCTTCCTACGGGGCGGAATCCAAACTGGCCCAGGTAGTTTATATCACCAAGAGTAAAGCCTGCGGCTGCAGCGCCAAGACCGTGCAAGCCGCGGACGCTTTGGTCAACCGGACCTTTACCGGGCCGCGCCAGGCCTTGCTGAAGCGCATTGATTACGACACCGACCGGCAAGCCGCGGTGCCGTATATCGGCGAGTACCACCTCATCCAGTTGCCGGCCCTGCTCTTTCTGGACGCCCAGAGCCACATGCTCTGGATGGCCGTGGGTGAGGTGGCGAAAGAGGACGTAGCCGCAAAACTCTCCCAGTTCGGCGGCTAAAAATCAAATATAATGAGGTTAAATTAAACCATGAAGAAACTGCAAGTCTTAGGGCCGGGTTGCCCCAAATGCGTGGAACTGGCCAAGCGTACGGCAGAGGCCGCCAAAGCTCTCGGCGGGGACTATGAAGTGGAAAAGGTGAGCGAACTGAGCAAGATCATGGCCTTTGGCATCTTCACCACCCCGGCCCTGGTGGTGGACGGCGAGGTTAAGGTGGTGGGCCAGGTGCCCAGCGTGGACGAGATCAAAAAACTTATCGGCTAACAAAAGATAAAGGTCGCAACTCATGCTGAAAGTCTTGTTTCTCTGTACTGAGAACGCCTGCCGCAGCCAGATGGCCGAGGGCCTGGTGAACCATGATCTGGCCGGTCAGGTGCAGGCCTGGTCCGCCGGGGTGCGGCCCAGCCGGGTCAACCCCAGGGCAGTCCAGGTGATGGCGGAGTTGGGCATCGATATCAGCCACCAGCGCGCCAAATCCGTGGACGATCTGGCCGGTGCAGAGTTTGACCTGGTGATCACGGTCTGCGACCAGGCCCGGGAACAGTGTCCCTTATTTCCCGGAGACACCGAAGTCAGGCACGTCGGCTTTCCGGACCCGGCCCGGGCCACCGGCACCGAAGCGGAGATCATGGCAGCCTTCCAGGAGGTGCGGGATAAGATGCGGCAACAGCTTATTTCCCTGCTGCGGGAAAAACTACCGTAGGGGAAGATTGGCCATCCCTGGTGTGAGTTAACCCTATAACTGGGGGCCCACATGTTACTGGAGCGGATTGAAAACTTCGAAATCTTCCGTCCTAAAATGGACTCCTCTAAAGAAGTTCTGCACGCCATCGCCACCTTCGAGGTTGATATCTCCCCGGCCTTCCCTTATATGAATGCTGAGTTAGGTGGCTGGGACTACGATCAAACCAATCAGGTGCTCCTGCTCAAGCTTTCCGACGGCAAGTGGATCACCCTAGACCCCCACAAAATCGCCATGCGCGGGGCCCGGGATCTAGAGGAATGCCACGCCCTGCTGGCATGGATCAAAGGCCAGATCAACGAGATTTACGACCGCCGGGACCACATCACCCCTCGCTACGTGAGTCAGGCCGGCCTCAAGATCATGGAGATTTTGAAGCTGCTGCCGATGACCAACTGCAAGGCCTGCGGCTATCCCACCTGCATGGCCTACGCCGCGGCCCTGCGGGAAGGGGAGATCAGCCTTAATGACTGCCCGCCTCTCCGGGAAGAAAAATACCGGGAAAAACGGGACAAGCTCCAGACTTACCTGGAAAGTTACGGCTGGCGGGCTCTGGATGCGGAATAGGAGCAAGCAAAATGGTAGTCCCAACGGGACTTTTTCAGACAAAAACTGGCACCTATATGCCTTATAATCTCAAGGTCTTGGACAGAAGACCCCTTGGTAATTGACATATTAATAGTGCAATCTTCCCTATGGTTTTTGCGGGAAGAGTTCCTTCCTCCCAAAATAAGAAAAAGGAACCACAAGGTCCCCCCATCCAAAAACTTATTGATTACCGTCATGCTATCGAGCTTGATAAATATGCTAATCCAGCCTCGCCAATAACTCTGTGGTCTTTGCGCACAAAGGCTCCAGCCCCTGCCAGGGAGAACGCCAGCGCTTGGCCGATACCCCCGCTGGCCCCGGTTATCAAAGCCATCTTATTCTCAAGCTGCAAAGCCTGGGCCCGGAATTTCCGGCCCTTGAAGGCTTTTTGTTGAATCACATCATAATCCGTTAATTACTTTTTAGGCGCTTCTAACGCTATTGAAAAAAATGTTATTGACCGATTTGTAAAAGTATATGAGTTGGGTCAAGAAAGGCCGCCGCAAATATGATTCAATATAGTTGGCTTCCGATTCTTGAATCTTTTCGAGGGTCTCCGGCAAGTCTGCATAGAAGGGTGGTATTAAGCCAGGCTTAACCTTTTCTCGCAATTGACGAATTCGGAAATCATACAGGTTTAAATACTGCTTGCTAAGGGGCCGAACCCCAACAAGCTTTAGGTCCCCTCTTAGCCAGTTGTATAGCATTGGCAGTTCGTCGAGCCAGGTCTTCCTGAGAAACGCCCCCCACGTTGTGACCCTGAAATCGTCTTTGAACTTGCCGCCCTGGGCAAGCTTGTTTCTTTCATAGACGTATTGTTGCAGATATTCCGAATACGGATACATGGTTCGAAATTTGTATACAGTAATAAGACGGTTGCCACCACAGAACCTTTTCAAGTGAATGATAGGGCCATAGGTTGGATTTTTGTCCAATGAAGGC
>JAHFCR010000018.1 GCA_023249405.1 Peptococcaceae bacterium
ATCCCTGTTAGTGGATGCTGAAAATATATGATGGAGCATTTAATGGATTGTCTTTCTTACAAGAACCACCCGGCTTTGCCGGGTGTGTGTGGACTGGGTGCGGGAGCACCCCTTATCCTGCCTTACAAAACTACCAGACACTTCGGCCTTGGAATAAGTTTTGCAGAGGTATTTTCGAGTATTTAATTTGCCTTAAACATCCTTTTCTGCGGCAGGAATTACTTTATATTATAGAGAAGATATGGAAAACAATTTTGTTAAAATTAGCCCTTTAAGACAACGCGGGAGGAAAAGAAATGCAATTTGAAATCGAGATTAAAAATTATCGTTGTTTTTCAGATGAGAAACCAGCGAAGTTTATTGTCCAACCTGGTTTTACGGCATTTGTAGGAGTTAATAATTCAGGCAAGTCCGCCCTACTCCGTTTTTTTTATGAATTGCGCCATATATTAATTAACTATGCTAATGTTGCAGTTTCAGTAAATACAAATGTTGAGCAGCATATTATGTTAAAAGATAGACAGCAGATATTTTGCAATAAAAACGATCGCGCGTTAACTCTTTCTATAACAAGCCACGAGCGTGGGATGGGAGGCCCTAGCCTTCACCCTTTTACTTGTTATTATGTGCTAGAAAAAAATTATGTTTGGCGTCTAGAAAGGATTCAAACACCTTCTTTAGAAATAACGAATATAGAAGATGATTTTAAGTATAATGGAGATTATTTAAATTATCGCGGTAATACTGGGATATATATTCAACCGGTTTGGACAATATTAAAAAACTTAGCAAATTCACTTTACATAGGACCATTTAGAAATGCCATTAACGTAGGCTCCAATGATGATTATTATGATATACAAACTGGGGAAGCTTTTATAAAAAAATGGCGCTCTATGAAAACAGGTGATAATGTAAGCCAAAATGAAGCAGCTTTGAGACTAACAAAAGATATAAAACGTATTTTTGATTTTGAACAATTTGAAATAAATCCTTCTGACGATTCTAAAACTCTTCAGCTATTTATAAATGAAAAAAGTTACATATTAAATGAAGTCGGAGCAGGGTTAACCCAATTTATTTTACTACTTGCCAATGCTTCAATAATAAATCCTGCATACATATTTATTGACGAACCAGAACTTAACTTGCACCCTTCCTTACAGCTGGATTTTTTAACGACCCTCGGATCATATGCAAGAGAAGGTGTCTTCTTTGCTACACATAACATTGGTCTTGCTCGGTCATCTGCAGATCGTATTTACGGTTTACGACTTAAAAAAAGTATAAGCGAAATTCAGCCTCTTGAACTGATGCCAAGGCTTACTGAATTTGTGGGAGAATTAAGCTATTCTGGATATCGAGATCTTGGTTATAACTCTGTGCTTTTAGTAGAAGGCGTGACCGATATAAAAACAGTGCAGCAGTTCTTGCGAATGATTAAAAAGGATCATAATATCCTTTTAATCCCGCTAGGTGGAGGATCGTTAATAAATGCTGATAGAGAACAAGAGCTAGAAGAACTCAAACGGATACCCGCGGCCAATTTTTATGCATTGATTGATAGCGAAAGGGCGTCAGAGACAGCATCTTTAAGCCCTGATCGCCAAGGTTTTTGTGAGGTATGTAAAAGATTAGGGATTTCATGCCATTCACTAGAGCGACGTGCCATGGAAAATTATCTAACGGAGCCTGCAATACAAGCAGAGAATGATACTACATATCATGCGCTAGGCGCTTATGAGAAGCTTAATGCCGTTGATCCATCATGGGGAAAGAATGCAAATTGGCGTATTGCACGAAGAATGCAATTTAGTGATATCGAAGCTACTGATCTCGAGGAATTTTTACGCTCAATACAATAATATATAAAAATTATGACTTATAGATTTCATATAGTTAATATGGCATAGATAGCTAGAGCATAAGCACATAATTTTCTTTATAGACCTTAACTTTACCTGTTGGGAACAAGTGTAGGGCTGAGAAAAATGTGCTTGGGCCTCGTCAATTGGCGTACACGTCTTCGTAGTATTTTTCTCGCTCGGCAAGCCGTTTCTCTCGCTCGTCGGACAAGTGCTGCTTGTAAATATTACGATCAAGTTTTACTTCTGGCGGCCAGTCAAGGGCGTCAATCAAAACTTTGTTGGGTTTGTGAACGGGCGTCGTGGATGCGAACTTTGCAAAACTATCTACCGCACCCTTCACACGATCAAGGCTGCCACCGGCCTTTGTCAGAAGCGTCAAGGCCAGGTTGCCGTTCATGTTGCAGACGCCGCGTTCGGCGGCGTAGTCAATAACCTCTTTAACGGCTGGATTATTCGCAATGCCCCTGGGCCGGGCATTGTTGCCCACGGAATGGACCAGGCCCCGACCTGGGGCATTGCTTCTTAACTGTCGCCCTTCCCGCAGCATCACGTGGGGAACGTCCGGCCTGTCCACAGCAGCAGCGGCCAGTACTGGCCGGGCCGGTTTATCTGTCGGCTTGACATCTGGTTTCATTGACGGCGTTGGCATCACGGACTTTTTCTCGGCCCTGTTATCCGTCGCGGGGCATTGCTGCTTTTTAGTCAAAATTTGAGGCTGGCTAGAGGCATCAACAGCCCCAACAACTTTTTCATCGCTGACCCGATCTACTATCGATCTATGATCGCTGATCGATCGTTGTTGTTCTTTTGTATTTAGTAATTCATTACTTAATACGCGGCGGATTTTCCGGAGCGGTTTTTCCGCCACGGTGGAACCGGAGCGGATTTTCCGCCCTGGTGGAAATGGCTTATTATCAGGCATTTCAGGCCTTTCGTGAATTATATTTTCATAGCCAAACTTGCCGCCCTGCCGGACCATTTTTCTTTCGAGGTAGCCGAATTGTTCAAGCTCCTTTAACCCCGCAGACACTGAATCTTTTCCGTCAGCAGCCCTATTGAGCAGATCGCTCCGCCTGATTTGCCAACCGTCAGGCTTAGCCAAAAAGTAGGTCAGCAGCCCTTTGGCCTTCCATGTGAGCCGGTCGTCATCGTCAAGAAATTGCTTATCGATGATCGCATATCTCTCTGTTTTACTTACCCGAATAATAGTGTCTGAACTCATTGCTTGATCGCCTCCTGTATATAAACAAAAAAAGCCCGACCCCCACGAAGGAGGCTGGGCAGGATGCGCTTTTCTCTATTGGAAGATTGAGAGCGTACGAGCATTCCTAAAATAAGGTTCGGTTGTATGAAACGGTCCAGCGAACAATAAGTACCGACATTGGAAAATCGTTCAAAGAAAAAGCCCGGGTTTTTCCGGCCAGCAGGGGATCATAAAAAAAACTGAGTGAGCAGTAATTTTCGATTTCAAAATTGCTCGTGCTACTAACGTGCTACTGAAAAAGTAAATTCAGTTAGATACAAACAGATACAGATGGGTATTTGCCCCCGCCTCAAAGTCTTGATATTGCTGAAAAATTGACACCGGATGGAATTAGCAAGTACAGGCCGACACACTCATTGCGGGACTTAAAATCCCGGGACCTTCACGGGTCGTGCGAGTTCAAGTCTCGCTCCCGGCACCACTTACAGCGATCGATGGCCTTCAAAAAGAAGGTCATTTTTCTTTTTTGGTGCCCATTTATGGCGCTCCTCATGTAAAGTAAAGACACGGATTTAAAAAATAAGTTAATCCTTCTTCGTGCTATATGTTGTAGCAAGCAGCTTCAGCTAACCTTCTCTCGCGGTCAACGGCTTTATACTTTGAAGTTGGACCAGTGAACTGGGCGGGCAATTGACAACGGCAACTTTGTGCTGGCATCGCCCTTCGCCACGTTGATCTGTGATTGGGTGAGAAAGATACTCTTGGTCAGGTCTGCTCCTCTGAGGTCGGCATCCCGGAAATCAGCTCCGATGAGATCTGCCCCACTCAGATCGGTTCCTCTGAGATCAGCCGCAATCAGGTAGGCCCCTCTCAAATTTACGCCTCTGAGGTCGGCTTTTCTGAGGTCAGCCGCAATCAGGTCAGCTCCTCGGCCGAGGGTCTTCTGATGCCCCGAATAAGCATTCTGCCCACGACGGACTTTGGCTCTTACGAGTTCGCTGGTATGCTGTAGCAGCGCATTAACACCTGCTCGGTGCGCCGCAACATCCAATTTCATGAAAGAGTCAAGGCTGAGGTGAGTAAGGCGTTCAGTCTCATCAAGCATGGAACTGAGCGCACCGTGGATCGGATGAGTTGGTTGCAACGTCAGCGCTTCGGTTAGGTACCAGAGCATTTCATGCAATTGTCGCACGATCAGAAATACCTCGAACATTTGCTTTGCGAATTCTGGAGATTGCCGCCAGTCGTGTCCGCCGAAGGTTACTTGGGCAACTTTTTGGCCCGCCCCCAAACAGTCATAAGCAGTGCAGCCTTTAAGGCCCCTTTTCCAGAGGGTTTTGTGAACACTGCAGCGAAAGTCTGATTGCAGGCTGGGGCAAGGCTGACCTGCATCTTTGTCGATGGGGAAGCCTTCCGAAGCTGAAAAGTTAAGCGCGACACAGCACAAGCCAAAACAGTTTTCGCAGTCGGCTTGTAGAGTGCGGCGAATCCTATCAGGGAAATAAGGTGCTGGATATTCGTGATTCTCAGACAATATCGTCTCTCCCTGGATTTGAAATTGTTATTTGTTGTATCAAGCAGCTTCAGTAAGCTTGCTCTTCAGGCAGTAGTCTGCCGGGCAGTCGCCGGTCAGTGAAGAAATGCAGCCGGCAGGCATTGTAGCTCACTGCGGCTTCTTCCCGGAGTACCTCTAGGATTACCTTGGCTTTGTGCCCCGGCTGAATAATGATTGCGCTTTTCATGCTCCCATTGTAACTTAATTTTTTGGTTCCGTTTCTTGGATCTGGGGAGCATTATAATTTGATTGCAGAAGCCGAAGATTACAGAATGGCGATTGCTAGGGACACCGGTGGGGCGATTTATGGTGCAGAGTAGATGCGTACCTGGAGAGTGAGTATGGCCGTCAGGGAGCGGATGGCGCAGAAAGTTGAAATCCCAATACTAGGTGACGCCATTAAATAATGTACCGCCAGGCTATGCCAACCTGGCGGTACATATGGGAATTTGGTGGGGGGTTCTGCTACCCCACCTATATCAGGAAGGGAGGAACACGATGAGCAGTATAACACAACCGAACTATGCCGGGCAAATTAATATTTGCTGTAGATAAAGAGAATGAGGTCATTTACATCCCAGATATCTGGAAAAAGCAAGTTGTATCCGACAAGAGCACTGTTTCCGCTGCTACGGAACGTTTCCGACTTTTCGGATTCTGGCCAGAAAAAAAGGCATACCACCAGATTAGGGAGACTGACGGTATGCAGAGGGATTGATGCCGGGAGTGATGCCCAGCATTTATGGGAGGTGTGAAGTCCCACCAATTAATTATGCAAAAGCTATGCCAAACGGGTTCAAAGGCATCGAGTTCAAGCGGGAGAAAAAAACTGCCAGGGCATGGGCTCAATGCAAAAAAATACCGCCAATAGCTGTTAAGCTTGACGGCAAAGAAGGGTAAAAGCGCTTAAGGGTTTAGCGCTATGAGGTATAGGAGGACAAGTTGCACCCGCCTATACGATGGGATTTTAAATTCCCACGCTAAATATAAGCAAATAACATGCCAAACAAGTTAGGTATAAATATATTGCCAGGGTATTCCGGCTAAAGGGGTTGCAAGAACGGATCGGGGAAAAAGGGAGACGTAATGACGTGGTTGCTTAAAACCTTTTGTAGGGGTGGTGAAAATACTGGGTATTTCTAATTTTTGCCTCATGGCGCTTTCCTCCAGCGATAAAGCCAGCGATGAAAATGATAACTGCGCCTAATATGAGAAGCAGTATTTTTACTATGATGATTGCCCCCTTGAATGGTAAAAAAGGTAACCCCTCGCCGGGGTCAAGTGGTGATAGATATATAGTTCTGACCCCCATAGAATACCATATCCAGTGGGGATGTGGCAATATAGATGAGTGAGCGGCAACCGAAAAAGCAGGACATCAATATGATCATTTATCGTTCACAAAGCCATGCAGGCCGCGCCTGAAGCGGTAATCGCAATTTTTGTGCAATTGAGCAACAAGAGGGAAGAGTAGTATGGTAGGAATGCGCAGATTAAAACTGGCAAATTATAATCTGTCAGCAGAGCGCTAAAGACCGTTATTATTTGATGAAATTAACAAGAGCGCTGCTCCGGCTCGGTTTCCCCGAGTATCTTCAGGAACAGCGGCACCAGAGCGGGATCGAACTGAGTTCCGGCGCGGCTGGTCAACTCCAATTGAGCAGCCTCCGGGGTCATGGCCTTCCGGTAGGACCTGTCGTTGGTCATGGCGTCATAGGCATCGAGTATGCCAAGGATCCGGCATTCTATAGGTATCTCCTCCCCCATGATGCCGAGTGGATAACCTTTGCCGTCCCAGCGCTCATGATGCTTGAGAATTAGACTTGATATGGAATTGAGATCGGGCACCGAATGGGCTATACGATAACCGATCTCGCTGTGCCTCTGCATGGCAGCCCTTTCTTTGGGAGTGAGGGCAGACGGTTTAAACAATATCTGATCTGGTATCCCTACCTTGCCAATGTCGTGAAATTGAGCTAGCAGTTGGACTCCAACAATTCTATTCTCCTGCAGGCCAAGGTATGTTCCCATCCGTTGGGCCAGATCTCTCAACCGATCAGCATGCCCTTCAGTGATATAATCCCTGGCTGACAGGGCTTGGGTCAGCACTTGGATCATCGTATTCTGTACGCTTAGATAATGGCTCAGTTTCTCTCTGTACATATTATCGTCGGCTTCTTTATATAGATCGATGATATTTTCGCTTGAACCGTTGCCCATTGCAAAGCCGGTGGAAATATCCAAAAGAAACTGCGGACTTCTTGCATTGTAATCCTGAACCGCCTGGCGTATTCTGCCGCAAGTGTTACTGAGCCGGTCTATGCTGCTGTCCAAGGACAGTATGGCAAATTCATCGCCACCGGTGCGGAATAGCTTGTCTCCTGTTCCCAATGAAGATTTTAGGATACCCGCAGCAGCGATCAGCAATTTATCTCCGTCATCGTGTCCCAGCATGTCATTGACAAGTTTCAGGCCGTCGATGTCGCATACAATGATGCCCAAAGTATATTTGCCTTCGCCGTTCAGCTCTTTTAGATCCCGCTCGAAGCAACTGCGGTTATACAGTCCGGTTAAGGAATCGTGCAGACTCATGTAGTTAAGCTGGCGTTCCTTCAATTTGCGCTCGCCGATCTCGTTCTGCAACTCGTTGACGAGGGTCCTATCCTGAATAATAACGACAATACCAACGATATCACCGGTCTGGTCCTTAACGGGGGATGCGTAGATGCCCACGGGTATAGCGAGGCCGATGCTGGTCTTACAGTGCAGCGCTTCTTCAGACACATAGTTTTTACCGGATTGCGCCATTTGCAGCAATGCGTCCAGGTTCAAATCGATGATCATGTTCAGCCGCTTCCCGGCCAGATCGGCCTCCTGATAACCCAGCATTTCCACTCCCCGGCGGTTGGCGCCGGTGACAATGCCTTGAGAGTCTGCCAGGATAACGATATCGGTGATTTTATCAACAATGTCTTCTGCGGAGATAATCGAAGACAGGCTTAAGAATTTATACTTGGTATTGGCATATAAGATTGCCATAAAGAACATGAGCATTATGAACTGCACCAGATCGTGATTGGGAACCGTATACCCGATGAATAAATCGTTGATTGTTCCTAGCACGATTGCAACCAGTGAGAAGGTGACGACAATCGCCGTTTGTTTTTTCTCCCTGTGCGATTCTGTGGCCCTGTTCAGCTGCCACAGTAAACCGATACTAGTCAGGTCGTAGCCAAAAAAATAGATATTTTCCGCATACAAAAAAATGGACTGCAATATTAATGTTCTGTTGGCATAGGTATTAAAAACCAATTCCAGGATGCTGAAGATAATTCCGGGGAGGTAGATCGCAGCAATTTTCCAGCTCCTGTTCAGGATGCGGTCCCTATGCACCATGATCAACGATATGTGCAGCATCAACCCCGGATAAATCGCCCAGCCGGCCATCGCCAGCTGTCTCAGAAAGTAAAGGGTTCTTACGTTGTTCTGATTGTAGCTGAACAGATCGATGGCCGAGCAATAGGCCAGGACCAAGCACAGCACGAATAAGAGCCTGTTCATTTTGGCATTGGGATCTTTGCGAAAAACATTAATGCCCACGTAAAGATAAATTATTACGACCGTATAGGTCAGCAGCTCGTACAGCATCTGGTATCTCTCTCTCGGTAATGCGTGATTATGTCTATCCTTAGACAATTGTGTAAAGGTCTCCTTTTTTAGAATCATTATTTTCAAAACTTTTGATTTATTATTGGACAGTCATGCGGCCCGCGGATTATTTTGCCATCAACACCCTGCCCGCTGCCTTTGCCAAGCTGGGCATGCATGTCGATAAGCTGCCGATACTCAGCCAGATGGTTGGTGAGAACGTCGCCGTCCGGCCCGGTGGCGGGGTTTCTTTGGCCGTGGGCATGGACTACATAATGGTCCTGATGGCGATCATTATGATCGATACGGTGGTCACCTGGATTAGCAAACTGACTAGCGAGGGCATGCCAGCCAAGCCAGTGGCTGGCGGGATGTAGCCTGGCGAGGCATAAGAGCTTGGATATTCGAAATTTTAAGATTGTTATCTGCACCTATTTACACCTGTACGGTGATCTTGGAAATACTGAAAATAATCAATCAACATGGCTTTAAATAATTAATAATACAGATATTATGTGCCTTGCCTTTTAATTGCTAGTATCATGCCATAGCATTTGGTGAAACTATACGTAGATCCATAATAAATTTAATAATCGAAGAAAGGGGGTACATATCTGTGGCCCGTAACTCGCTTATAACTACTGAAGCTAGGAAGGCTTTAGATCAGTTAAAGTTTGAGATGGCCAAGCAGATAGGACTCGACTACAGCCAGGCGGATAAGGGCAACATTGCTTCCAAGGATAATGGTGCTGTCGGCGGGCACATGGTGCGGCATATGATACAGGCGTACGAAGAAGGCCGTGTGTCAACGAGCGCCGGATTAAAGTAATAAAAACAAGCAAGGTGGCAACTCTAGCGTATTCGAATGAAACCGGGCTGAGGCCCGGTTTCATTATTGATGTCAAGAAGCGACATGGAAGGGCGATGATTTTTACTTTCTTTGAATATCAGGTATTTTCAAGTGTCGGATTGTGAGTATAATGAGGTAATAATGCTCAAGGATGAGTGACTTAAATGAGTGTGAGAAAACCGATAAAAATACTTGTCTCCTATCTTTTGCCCGGAATGAAGCTTGCTCATCCGATTTACGATTTACACGGTGAATTTTTACTGAAGAAAGAAACTGTTATTACAGATAGGTACATTGCCTCCTTGCAGAAACGCCACATTCTGACTGTTTATATTGAGGGAGTTGCCATTCCCGAGTCTTTCATCCTCCATCAGCAGGAAATGATCGAGGAAACAATTCGCGCTAATGCCTTTGCTTCGATCCGGGGGCTGGCGGAAAAAGGTGATGCCCATGCCATCAAATCTATTACTCTCAGCGTTGAGAATATCATGGAGGAATTGATGTCAGGCAAAATGGCCGTAGGCGCCTTGACCGAAATATCATCTACTGACGCCTATACCTACGCGCATTCAGTTGATGTCTGCCTACTGGCTCTTCAGACGGGAATGCGTCTAAATTATGATAAACGCAAGCTACTAAAGCTGGGAATCGGCTGCATCCTGCATGACCTGGGGAAGGTGGAGACACCAATTGAGATCCTTAACAAGGCCGGAAAACTTACCGATCAGGAGTATGACATTATCAAGAGACACCCGCGCGACGGCTGTAACTTTGTTAAAAAGATCCAGAATGATATTGAAGACAGCACAACATCGATTATCCACAGACACCACGAAAGGCAGGACGGCAGAGGCTACCCTCAAGGGTTGACAGGTGATAGTATCGATGAGATGAGTTCGATCTGCGCCATTGCCGATGTCTACAACGCTATGACCACTGACCGGGTCTATCGCAAGGCTATCCCTAGCAATGAGGTCTATGAGTATCTAATGGCCGCGGGTAGTACCGTTACCGGACGAAAAGTACTGGATGCCTTTTTGCAGTGCGTGGTTCCCTTCCCTGTCGGATCCATGGTCCGACTCAGCACGGGAGAGGTAGGCGTGGTCACAGACACCGATCCCTATCTGCTGTTGCGGCCGCAGGTTTATGTGTCAGAAACAAACAGGGTCGCTAATTTGAAAGATGAATTATCAACCACGATACTCAGAATATTGGATAGCGAGGAAACGCTGGAGTTCAATGCAAAATCTTTGATAACCATTTGATAGCTTGATATAAGCTGAGAGGCCGCACCTCAGGGTTTATTGCTTTACGTACAGATAGTGGAAAGGCCGGCATGGAGATGTGCCGGCCTTTATCATGGTTATCATTATGGACCTTTTGCTGCCCTGGTTTATATAATATAGCGAACATGAATGGGAGGGGAGCCTGTGTACGCTTTCTTGCTGCTGGTGCTCATTGGACTGTTCGGGGTGTTGAATCATTACATGTTTGGAATTCTTGGTTTTGCGGGTTTGCCGGGGATTATTTTTGTCTATGGCTGTTACTGTCTGTTGTTATTTTTGTTTTTCATAAAAGTTCTCCCCCATCAGCGGGGATAGGTCTGCGCGCCTTACTGCCTTGCCCCGGCTAGGAGATGTCCTCTGATGTAGATAAATTTTGTGAGCCATGAAGGCTCTTTTTTGCTTTATTAAGGAGAACATTGTTCTAAAAGACACACTTATATGTTTCAGGGGTGCACGTGGAGCCATATTCTGGAGCAGTGAATATGATAGGAGAGGAGGGAGGAATTGGGATTGCAAGAGGCCAGGTACCATCTAAGACGCTTTCTTGAAGAGGAGACACCCCAGGGTCATGCAGGCATCAAGCTCGATCTGAAGCCTTCGCACTTCGATCCCCGGGATTATAAATACAGCCTGATCCAGCCGCAGGCAGGCATACTGTCGCTTCCCGCCGAGACTAGCAATCGGGAGCATCTTCCCGGGCGGGAGAAAAAGTTTGACCAGGGCCAATTCGGCATTTGCACCATGGCCTCGGCCACTACGGGGTTTTTAGCCTTCGAGGCGATGCTGGGCGGCAACTATCCCGTTAATGGTCTGTCGGCCAGGTATGGTTATGCAATCGAGAAGAATATCGACGGCGACCCGCACAGCGCCGGCACGACTTTAAAAATTTGCATGCAGGTCTGCCAGCAGTACGGCGTGGTGCCTGATGATCTCTATCCGTACGCTGAAATGACCAGTGATATAGACCTGCCGATGCCTCCGGATACATTGAAACCGCAGGCGGAGCCCTATAAGATCACTACCTATGCCCAGTTGGCTTCAGTTACGGATAACGACCGGAGTACCTTGGCGCAACAGATATGTAATGCCATCAATCAAGAGGGGCCTATTGCGGTGGGGATCATCGTCGCCGAGAATTTCTTTGATGTGAAGGGCCCCGATTGGTTGGTGCCGTTTCCTTCAGGCCGGATCCTCGGCGCTCATGCCGTCAAGCTGGTGGATTACAGCATGACCCGGAAGGCAGTGCTCACCTGGAACACCTGGGGCGGAAGATGGGCTGACAATGATGAGGCCTGGTTTCCTTTTGAATGGTTTACCAAGTATGCCGACATGGGCAGCGCCATTGGCCGGATCTGGTACCTGATGGAGGCTTGGACGGCTACAAAGAGAACCGTTCCCAAGGCCGCAAGAAGGATCGAGGTGACGCCCGGAAGCGACGTCCTCATCGTTGACGGGCAGAAGATCCAGATGGATGGGAAGGCCGAGATCATGAATGACCGTCTGATGGTGCCATTAGGAGCCATAGGTACCAATGAGGGCTACCTGATTGAACGGGACGGCGCCCGGGTCATTCTAATCAGACCCAACTAGGGGCGCTGTCAGGCGCAGATATGAAACTGCAAGCTCCGGGGAGTACTCCCCGGAGCTTTTTATCTGCTTCATGGGACGTTTGGCGGCACTGCTGCCAGGGGTGGTTTTAAAAGATATAATAGAGATCGGCACAGGCGCGGCCCGAAGATCGCTTGAGGGTTTGGCCGGGGAGTATTTTTTGGTTATTATATAGTAGAAATAGTTTAGCCTGGTTTGTGAACGGGGAGGTTTGAACAAGCGATGGGTAAATCCAAGATTGGCATCGTTGGGGGCGGTCCAGCCGGCCTGGCGGCTGCCATCGAAGCAGCTGGGCTGGGGCTTTCAGTCGACCTCTTCGAACGCAACAGGGTGGGTGACCATATCAGGTGCGCCGAAGGTTTCGTGGATACCATGCATCAGATGGGCAAACCCGCGACCGGGGTGCGCTTCAAGGTGGACGAGGCGTTGCTGCAGGTGGAACAGGAATACCAGATCCGGTGCAGAGGTGTCCGGATCTGGATGATTGACCGGACTGAATGGCAGCGCAGCCTGGCGGAGCAGGCCCGGGCTGCAGGCGCGCGCATCCATGAGCATACCCGGATCGACGGTCAGGGGTTCCTTGACCTGCAGCAAGACTACGACTGGGTGATCGATGCCAGCGGCGCTCCCTCATTGGCATCCCTGCAGCATGGATTTCGTGATTATTATCGGAAGTTCAGCGCCTATACCGCTCAGTACGTGATGGAGGGCGACTTTTCCCGCTTTGGAAAACGGGTGAAATTTGTATTGTTCCCCAACTATGAGGGATATTACTGGGTCTTCCCCAAGGGGCGGGATACCCAGGGACGTTCAATGGCCAATGTAGGGATCGGGATGTTCCGGGAAAGAGCCAACAATTATGGGGATAGCCTGTGGACGGCACTTGACCGATTGAACGCCAGGGAGCAGATCGAGGGCCGGGTGTTGCGGAGGCATGGCGGTATTGTACCTATCAGGTTGCGAGAACAGTTGGAATACGGCAATGTACTGCTGGCGGGAGACGCCGCCGGTTGTGCCTCACCGTTGCACGGGGGTGGGATTGATACCTCTTATTCGGTTGGACAGCTTGCTGCCAGGTGGATCGCCGTCCGGTCAGGAAATCTGTCAGAAAAGCAATTCCCTCAGGCCATGAAGAATTACTCGACTGTAATCCGGGATTTCCTGCGGCCAAAGCTCCGGGTTGAGGAGAAACTCTGCAGGTTGTGGTCGCAGATGGATAGCCACGCTCTGGACACCGTAGCCAGCCTGGCTACCAGAGACTGCCGGAAAATGAAGATCTGGAATGCGATGCCATTATCGGGTCTGTTGCTCTGTCATTCGGCTGCAGGCTACCGGCTTTGGGCAGGCCTGACCAGGGGGCGCTGGTAGCAGTTCAGTCAGTTTGGCCGTTTCCGGGGGTTCCATCCTCTTCTCTGGCTTTATTATCAGGATCTTCATGCTCAGGATCTTGCCGTAGCAGACGGAGATTAGTCTCCTTATCCACCTTTCCGGTTACCGGCAATCCCTCCAGAACTTGAAACCGGCGCACTCCCAGATCCGACAATCGGCCGAACACACCATCGCAGCGGTAGGGATAAAATCCCTTTTTCTTTAAGGCCAGCTGGGCGTAGACCACATCAGGCCCTACGGAACCAGTACCCAGATTGCGGTGCCAGATATTGGTCTCATGCGGTGATCCGATGATATCGACCTGGGTGCCGACCTTGACTAGGTCAAAGAATTGGAGAATGTCGTCGTTGAACATGCGCAGACAACCGAGTGAGGCTTCGTAGCTGATAGAGCCAGGCTGGTTGGTGCCATGAATACCGTATACGCCCCATAAGATATTGAGGCCCAGCCAGCGGACTCCGAAGGGTCCCCCCCAGTTGTACCCCTTATCGATAATTTTCCACTCACCGATAGGGGTGGGAGTGCTCCACTTGCCAATGGCAACCGGGTAGGCGTTGAGGATCTCCTCTCCGGCTAAAACGGTGAGAGTCCTTTTATCGGTGTCTATCACTAACCTGATCTCGCCGTCAGGGCGGCTCTGCGGTTGTTCGGCCTGGTTGGTTGTGGCGCCTGCGGCAAGGGCCGGCGCAGAACGCGCCTGCGCTCTGTGGACCGGAACGGTGAGGATGATCGCCAGAGCGATTAACAGGCAGAATCTGCAAATGAGCGGTAAGCGCGACATAGACATCCCCTTACAAAAAAATGACAAACCTTATTATTCCCCAAATCATTTCTTAAACATTTAGCAGCAATGGATGCCAAACAAAAAACGCCGTATTTCTTGACCGGCGACATTTTTGCCGTTATAATTATGTACGCGGAATTCAATGAAATTATGAAGTGGATGTGGGCGCGTAGCTCAGTGGGAGAGCACTACCTTGACACGGTAGGGGTCATAAGTTCAATCCTTATCGCGCCCACCATTTAAAAAGTCAGACCCCGCAAGCATTTGCGGGGTTGTTTTATTTTACCATTCAGCCCAAGAACGCTGCTTGGAGTGCAACCGGTTTTGAAATCCGATCCTGAATGCAACGATCAGGCATCTGGTTCCTTCTTTCTCTGGAGCACATTGGCTATTTTGTTTGTGGGCGTTTTTAATCTTCGGGGTGATATGGGTGATGCGATACCCTTGAGCGATGCCGAAAGAGACAGGCAGAAACGTAAGGATGAGGCTATGGGCACCGGGTGGCAGATGATTCCGCGGCATTGATTAGCCCATGTCTAATGAAAGCTGGCAACAGCCATTGAGAATAAAAAGCGGTCTCCTCTTCTCAGCTTCTCTGGGGGGTTTCTTTTCTCCGGATAATGGCAATTAAAAGGATTAGAGCAGGAATAGCTAATTCAATGACAGTAAAATAGGTGGTCCACAACGGGCCATATATGAAACCAAGAAGGTTAAAGCCTGGTTCGTATATAATTTTTTTAAGGAGAAGGATAGCCATTGCAACGGGAATCAGCATGAGCCGGTAATTCTTCGTACCCAGGACGTTGGCGGCGGCAACGCTGGCGGAATGACAAAAAACCGCCAATTTTAAAATCACCCCGGATATCCAAGTGATTATAATCAATATTTCAAAGTTTTGTAAGAAATGAGCTACTGAGATGTAACGGGCCACTTCATAATCTGGGAATAATATGTGCGCTGCCACTAGATTGCCGAATGCTCCAAGAGTAATTGATTCGGCGGCTGCAGATAAGATAGCGGCTCCCCCAAGATAAAGTAAGGTGATTTTAAAGGCTTCATGTTTCTGATTTAGGTAGGGGAAAAGCATGAGCAAGATGAAAAGCTCTCCTCGCAAGGGAGATTGAAGCAGGCTTCCTTTAATTACAGGCATAAAACCATTTTCTAAAAACGGTCTTAGATTATTGAAATTAAGATCTTTTAGTATCAAAAAAGATATCACCACAATTTGAAGTAAATACAACGAAAAGTAAAGCAGCATATTCTCCCGGGCGATGCACTCAATACCAAGATATGCTCCATATATAGCGGCTGTTATAAAGACGAGATCGATAACTAAGTTGGGGGTCAAAGGCATAAGGACAGTCTGAAAAAAGCTTGTTCCCTGGCTTGAAATCAATGAGGCAAGGTGGATAAACGCCAGCGTATAGACTATCGCCAGAAGTTTACCGGGAACCTTGCCAATAATATCGGGCAAATATTCGGTAAATGTCTGTAAAGGATATTTTTTTGCCAACGTAATGACCACCCCGGCTACCAGGAGACCGTAAAACGAAGCTAGGATATATGAAAGCCAAGCATCCGCACCACCTATTTCTGCAATCTTGGCTGGAATATAGAAAACAGAAGTGGCCACTTCTACTAAAAACAGCAGGAGAAGAAGCTGCACACTACTGATACGCCCATTTTCCAGCATGTATTATCCCCGCTCTCATTAAGGGGCTGAGGCATCTTATCCTTATAGTGCGCCCAGAAGGTTTTTCTATGTAGAAAAATAATCGGAAGCAATGAAAATGAGTTTCCTGCATCATCCTGGTGGCCATTTACGCTGCCCGTAAAACTTCAGGGTTGTCCTCTGGGGGACGTCGGTGCTGTTTGCCGGCGACTGCCTGATCGTAGGCTGGAATGTATGGGCGGTAATGATTTTGAGAGGGTTTTAAAGATGCTGGTGACGCCGTTCCTGGCCGTAACCGGGAATACCACGACCACCAAGATAGAAGCTTACGAGAAGACCAAACCGAAGAAGTACCTTTCCAATGACGGCCAGAGCGCTGACTGGGGAGTGAAGCAGAATACAGACGGCAACAAGATAGCCTGGTTCGGGTACAAGCAGCACACCGCCATTAACGCCAAGTCAGAGCTGCCCGTAGCCATAGAAGTAACGCCCGCCAGTGTGCACGACAGCACGGTGGCCATGAAACTGGTCAAGAAGGCGAGAGCTAATCTTGTCAAAGAACCGTCTTACTACCTGATGGATTCAGCTTACGACAGCGTCGATATCTACAAGGAGATCATGAACGACTACCATGGCAGGGCAATCATTCCCCTGAACTTAAGGGGAGCAAAGGAACCCAGGGAAGGCTTCGATTTTGACGGCACTCCCGTCTGCTCCGCCGGTTTTAGAATGATCTACTGGGGATGCGACAACGGTTTCAACAAGTTCCGCTGCCCCCACGTCCTGGGTAAGGCCGACTGCCCTTTCGGCTCCAACTGGTGCTCCGATTCCAACTACGGCCTGGTAGTCAAGACCAGCGTCAAGGATGATCCCCGCCTGTTCTGTAACCCCCACCGAGGCACGAAGAACTGGCAGAAGCTCTGCGATGACAGAACCGGCGCTGAACGATACTTCAGCCGGTCTAAAGAACACCTGGGTCTGGAAAGGCCCACCCTGAGAGGCATCAAGAAGATCGAGACCCATGCTTACCTGTGCGCCATCTCCCTGCTGGCCACGGTGCTGACGATGAATAGAGCCAAAACAGTTAAGAAAACAGCTTAATACACAAACATATTCAAGAAAAACAGGTCAATGTCGATAGACCCAAGGGATTGGTATCGTCTCTTTTAAGTAGTGAAACGGACTGCACGCCCTTGTTATGCTGCCCGGTTGTTGCCATGAAGGGTGGCACAGTTGCTGATTGTGTTCATGTTGCCTGTTTTGGAATTATGAAATTCTCTCTAAAGAAAGATGACGAAAGAGAGATCGAGTTGATCCGGGTCTCCGAGGCAGCACGGCTCCTATGCGTGCCGACCATGACCACATATCGAATGATGCGTGATGGCCAGCTACATGGGTACAAGATCAAAGGCTGCATGATGAAGGTGGATAAACACGATGTAATAAAGATGATCGAAGCCGGTAGGATTTAAAGTGTCTTGACATTGGCATGACACATTGTTAAGATAAACTGGGTGGGAGATAATGAAAATACACTATTTTGAGTGGGACGAAGCTAACGCCAGGCACATTGCTGAGCGGCACGGCCTTTCCGAGGGTGAGGCAGAAGAAGTATTCTACAACCAACCCGTTATACGTAAGCTGCGGGGCGGAAGGCTTGCAGCATATGGACAAGATGACAGTGGGCGATATCTCACAGCAATCTTTCACCTGAAGCCGGGCGGGGTGGTCCGTATCGTTACGGCCAGGGACTCCAACCAGTGGGAACGCAGGTATTACCAGCAAGCCAGGAGGGATTGACGATGGCAAAAGAAATTCCTGAGTTTAAAACTGAGAAGGAAGAAGCTGAATTCTGGGATACCCATAATTCTATGGAGTATCTTGAAAGCGATGAAACTATAGCGTTGGAACTTTCTCCTGAATTGACTGCCAAGGATAGGTCGAAAACTAAGAGAGTAACGCTGAGGCTTCGGCTTTCCCAGATCGAAGATGCCAAACTAATCGCCAGGGAGAAAGATATTCCTTACCAGACGCTGATCCGGTCATGGATTGTTGAGTCCATCAAACGTGAACGGGGAGAGCGGGCTTGAATATATTGAGTCCGGGGGCGGGATGGCATCCTGCCTTACCAGGGCCAGGGCAAGAAGCGCCCGGACCCGTTCCCTGCGTCAGGTCTCTGTCGGGGGCTGGATTATCGTTTCCAGACGCAAGCCAAGATCGGCACCTGGCTAGCGCAGGAGGCTCCGAAATCTTGTGCTATGAAAAAAGAAAGCAGTCGGCCAGCGAAGCTGACATGATAGACGCCACTCGAAGTCAGTTTGACATCGAGCCCGGCACCGGCAGACGGGTCCAGAATAAGCGGCCAGTCGGAGGCGTCGTGCCTCATATGCCCCGCGGTATACCCCGCCGGAAATACGGCTCAGCCCCAGCCCAGGGGGCCGGGAACACGCGCCGCGGGAAGGGCGGTGTTGGCGATTCGCGATATAGCAATAGTACGTGTGGGCGAGCGCTCGGGCGATTGCGGCATTGAGGAGATTTTAAAAAAAAGAAACCCCGGTGATTAACCGAGGTCTTTACGACTAGCGGAACTTTTTGGGCATTATAAGTTTGTGGTTGATGTATACTCCGCTTTAATTCCATTGTCCTTTTGCTTGGTAAGTTTTGCTTTGTTTCCCCTGCCATCTTCAACTTGCAGCTTTTCAAGGTCATTTTCCTGAAAAAAATTTACGATGGTTGTCTCGACAAAACCGGCCCAGTTCAATTTCTTGTTCTCCTCGTCCATAATGTGCTTCATCCCCTTGAGCGATATTTTAACTTTAATAGTTTAACTGCGATGGATTTATAAAGCAAGAATATTATTGAAACCTGTCGTCGGTCAGTGATAATGTCATGGTATAACTCCTCAGGGAAAATGTCATCCCCCTCAGCACAGATATAATGGGAGGATGATACTAATGAGCAAGCAAGATGCCAGAAAAGTAACCATCATCGAAGAGTTGTTGGCGGGCCGGTTTAACAACAATCAGGCTGCAGAGCTTTTAGGCCTCAGCGTCAGACAAGTACAGCGGATGAAAGTGAAGGCGTCTGCAAATGGGGTTACGGGTATTCTGCATAAGAATATTAGTAACATATTCCAGATATTCAACATAATATGGAATCTATGGATCACAATTCCATTAACATAAACACGAATGCGGTTAAAGCCATCGAAGTTTATTCGTTCCTAATTTTGTTTCCTCCAGATCACGACGTTCTCACTCTGAAAGCTTTTGGTGAGGATGGGGTTATTGAAAAAGAAATCATGAAGGCAATCGCTATCCCGATCGATCGGATATGTTCAATTGAGATCGATCCTAAGGAAATAGATTGCCGTTAAATAACCTAATGCAGGCAATATCAAAGACCCCACGGCTGCCGTTGGGGTCTTCTCGTTTTAATAAAACATTGCAATAGGCTGATATGTATGAGGTTGATGGAATTCCGCAGGATGCGATATCCCACCCACTAACCGGAATCAGCTAAAAAAATCCCCGTAAGCTCTTTTGCGGGCTTTGAAACGATGGAGACACCGGTGATCGCAATGGACACCAGGGCTATTTTTAATTTCTCTTACTAAATTCTTAGATATTTTTAAGATTGATTTAAGGTAGTAGTAATAAACTCATGGAGTAAAAAAGATCATGGTAATGTGAGGAGGTGAGAACATGAAGAACGGGAAAAAATATCTGGGGATAGCCCTGGCGGTGGTCATCATGGGAACCTTTGCGGTAGGAGCGGCGATGGCTGATAGTTCGTCAGCCGCTAATTCTGCGAGCACGCCTCCTAACCACCCTCAGTTCCAGCAGGGGCAGGAGTTGGCCAAGCTCTTCCTGGGCAATCTGGCTACCACATTGGGCGTCGGCGAAGATACGCTTACCGCGGCCCTGAAGACAGCCAGCACCGAGACGGTGAGCCAGGAAGTGGCGAACGGCACAATTACACAGGACCAGGCTGATAAGATCCTTGCCCGTATTAGCAGCGGAACATTGCCCATCGGGATTGCAGGAATGGGTCCTGGGCGTAGCGGATCGGTTGCAGGTAGCGTTTACTCGGATGGTCGGCAAGGTTTCAGGGCTGGTGGTGGCGGCTTTATAGCGTTAAAGCCTTTAGCTGATGCCCTGGGTATAGATTCGAAGGATCTGATTTCCGACCTGAAAAGCGGCAAGACCGTCTCCGATTTAGCTGCGGTCAAGAACCTCACTGTTGAGCAACTCCAGAGCGAAATTCTGACCAGTGTCAAGGCCCAACTCGATCAATCAGTCAGCGGCGGTAAGATGACTGCGGATCAGGAAAACCAGATTTACAGCAAGCTTGAGCAGAGTATCAGTTCAGGCGATTGGATCGCTCAGATCCAAAAATTCGGGCAAATAAAAGACCGCCATCAGCAGCCGTCTGCCAAACAGCAGGCAGCTCAATAAAGTTATTGGCGTAAGATGGCAAGAGACCCCGGAGCCGTACGATGGCTGCCGGGGTCTCTTTTACAGATCGCCGATGACGGCGTCATGTTTCCGGCCTGGCGGGTGGCCGGTCTCCGGCTATGACGTAGGCCGGAATCCGGTGGCTCTCGTGCCCAAATATTTGCAGGGCAGAATGGCAAGTAACATATTGCCATACAACTGTAAAAGCCGGCTTCATCAGGCTGCTCACCGATGCAGAACCTGCTATACCAGAGCTAGATAACCGGCAGTATCATTCGCCAGGAAATTATCGGTCAGCCAGGAAATCATATTGCTTAAAATATTGGGTAGGATAAAGGGCAAACTGCCGCATCCGGTAACAAACAAAGTTCATAACCGTAACCACAATTCTAGGCGTCACGTGATGCAGGTGTTGGCATAAGCAGCTTTGTTATCCGTGTTCTTTCAGGGAATACCCAATTGATCTCTCCACACTTAAAGAAAACCTGGTGTTCATCGTGTCCAATTATGCAAGACACAGACTCACCATAGCGATCTTTGTATGCCTGGCAGTTCTTATGTCCTTGTACGCCACTGCCGGTGGCGGACGGTTGCTGAATAAGTTCATCAGATCTTCGATCCCAGGCCGAATGGCCACCCTTAAGGGAAGCCGGATTGTGCCGCCCCCAGCGGTCAAGTCAATACCACCCTTGCAGGGAGTTGTCCGCAGTTGCCCCGATGTCGGGAAAGTGGTGGCCCTCACCTTTGATGACGGGCCGTCCAGAAAGTTTACTCCTCTATACCTCAAAATACTGAACAGATACGGCGTCCATGCAACCTTTTTCTTGATCGGTCGCCATGTTCGGGAAAACTCAGGGCTGGCCGCTATGATCGTCAAAAATGGTAACGAACTCGGTTGCCACACCTTCAATCACCGAAATCTTGAGCAAATGGATCCGAACGCGGCTAAACAGGATATCGAGTCGGCCAAACAGCTGATTGAGCAGGACTCGCAAAGGCAAGTTGGTCTTTTTAGACCTCCAGGGGGTCATCTGGACCAATCGCTGCTCAAAATGATCAACGGCATGGGCCTGAAAGTCGTCCTCTGGAGCATTGATCCGGAAGATTGGTATGCAAGCCCGGAAAAGATCATCGCTAATGTGCTTACCAACCTGCAACCAGGATCGATCATACTTCTACATGAGGATAGAGCGAGCACTCTTGCTGCTCTGCCCACTTTGATCGGAACCATCAAACAACGCGGCTACCAACTGGTGACGGTTTCAGAATTGCTTGCCATCCAAGGCACCCAAGAAATTGTGGCCAAATAAAACGGCATACTGTTTACCCGTTGCTGACCGATCGTAGGCTGCAATGTGTGGTTGGGCATTTAAGCAGCTGATGCCGCAGGGATTTTGATAAGATTTAAAATACCCCGGTAACTGGCCGGAGTTTTCCTGTCTTTAGAGCAGTTGAGACTTGTAACCCCTGAATAATGCAGCCCATATAATAATGAGGATGAATATGCCAAAAGGGGGTAAGATATGAAATCGCAACCTGTTGCTGTCAGCGTCTTATATGGTATACCTCCTGCTGTTGTTGAAAATTATAAGCGACGCGGAATGACTGAGAAAGAAATAAAGGCGTTATTTACATCCAAAACCGTTATTAATGCCCGTCCATTTTATGGTTTCAACCCGCCTTCCAAGCCGGGTGGTTGCGGATGCGAACGTAATGCCTAAAGCCTGCCTCCGGGAGAACCGGAGGCTGTGTTTATGATCTTCGTGACCGGGCCGGCAAGATGATGGTGACCCCGTTTCCGGTCAAAATGATGGTGTTGCCGACGAAGAAAAGTGTGATACAGCCGTTAATGCAACAAGAGGATAAAACAGGCTGCAAGAGGATAAAAACCCAGATAATGGCCCCGATGGTTGCTGCCGGGCCATTTTTTAATGCAATCTTAACTTTAATTTCAGATTCTTTTAAGAAAAAGGTGCTACACTTATGTAAATTACAAAAAATGATTTTAGGATGGTGACTCATTTAATGGAAATGACCTCTTTTATTGCTGGCTTTCTGATCTGCCTGGCCTTTATCGGTTGGACGGCGTCGCAATCGCACCAATCATGATGTAATTATGATCTTTCCCCTCATATACATCAATATCCTCTTCAAAACCCGGGCATGTGCCCGGGTTTTACTTCCTCTGCAAATATAGGACAGCAGCACGGGCAGCCGACCGGGCCCTTATATTTAACAACTGTTATAGCGCACTCCGGGCAGCAGTCGAAAATACAGCTCTGCCGTCTGCTATGGCTGTAACACTTAAATAATAAAAATCATATAATGGAGGAATAATATGCCAATAAGGGGGATTGAGCGCATGCAATCTCATTCTGTGACAGTTAACATCTTAGGATATGAGATGCCTCTCGATTTTTATGTCTATTACAAACGGCGTGGATTCAACGAGGAAAAAATAAAGGCGTTATTCATCTCCAAGACTACTATCGATGCCCGTGCATTTCATGGAAAAGCCAATCCACCCTCCAAGCCGGATTGTTACGGATGCGGATGCCAGCTTAAAGCCAGATAAAAGATAAAAGTGGTTGGGAGCATATACTTCAACCACCTTGCCCTTGTTCCCAACCGGCACAGGCCCTTAACTTTCAGGTTATCGGCGCAGCCATTGTTTAGATTGAGCACCGCTGCTAAAGGCAGACATTGTTCCGTTCCCAGTTATGTTACATATACTGGGTGCTGAACGCAATCCTTGCGGCCAAGCTGCAATATGGCTATAAACTGCGTACGGATTTAATATTTTTTAGCATAATAAGAGAGAAAACCAATGTATAAAATGACCTGGACAATTAACAAGGCAGCCAGCGTTATTGATAACTCTTTGTAGCCCGACAATCCGGCCACAAGCGTACCGAGGCTTTCCAAATAAAGCATCACCCGATAAATTGCTGAGTTGATTTTCATCCTGATCAGCTGGGTACGTTCTTCGTTTTTACCCAGCTCGATTTCTGCTGCCCTTTTGGGGTTCTTCATCAAGAGGGCACTGATAATGATGCCAATTGTACCAGTGCAGATAAAACCGCCGGCGATACCAGAAATAAAACCCATCCGGTAACCGTCGGGGAGGTGGACAAAGAGGGCGGCTAGTAAAGCGATAACACCAACACCCGTGAAGATGCTAAAAAAAATTAGCGTTTTTCTGGCATAATCCATAACTTATTCCTCCTCGAAAATAAAAACCTGCTCAATAGATAGGCCAAATACTTTAGCAATCTTATGGGCAAGAAAGATTGACGGGCTGTAACGGCCATTCTCCAGAGAGATGATCGTTTGCCGGGTCACTTTGCACAGCGTTGCCAGTTCTTCCTGTGTCATCCGTTTCTCCTTGCGCAACTCCTGAATGCGACTGACCATAATTCACCTCACCTGTGTTTAGCATGCTTTACATTATAAGCATAGCTAGCTTTACTTATAATGTAAAGCATATTTTACATAGCCTAAAATAACTGGTGTAAAATATCTGGGCTCTACAGCAGTTTTTTATTTCTGGTTTATTATGTGGCCATGACAGTTTGGGGGATGGGGAAGGTGAATGATCGCATTGGGCACGTAGCGGTGGGCCATATTAATGCCGCTGGGCTGTATTATTTATTTAGTTTTAAGCTTTTTTTAAGCTTCTATTAATGTTGATCGTGAAAAATAGAGATTGGGAAACGATCAGATCGCCAATGGCAAAAGTGTCAGGATGATGAGCGACTGCTAGGGCGCCATATAAAATGAGTGAGGAATTCTAAGGAAAGAGAGGAGATCTGAAATGAACGCTATCAGGCATAACCGGTTTCTGTCAGGAGTTATCCTGGGGGCATTTATAACGGGGATCGCTTTTGCGGGAGGAATGTTGTTTGCTTCCGGGCGTACTGGCTTGAATGCTATATTGGCTGACCTGCAGACTCCACAGGTTCAGGGGGCTATCCAGAGCGATTTGACGCCTGCCATAGGGACGGGCACCATCGCTGACACCGTTGCCGCAGCGGGACCCGCGGTTGTCAAGATAGAAACACAGGTGACAACACGGGTTGAAAACCCGCTTTTCGACAGTCCTTTTTTCCGCCAGTTCTTCGGGCAGGGTGATGACCAGTCTGAGACCATGGTGCAAAAAGGTCTGGGGTCCGGTTTTTTAATCTCTGCTGATGGATATTTGCTGACCAATGAGCATGTGATCGATGGCGCCCAGCAGATTCAGGTCACGATCATGGGTAAGTCGCAGCCGGTCAATGCCCGGGTGGTGGGAAGCGATCAGGATCTGGACCTGGCGGTGTTGAAGGTCGATGCCGGCAGCAGCTTGCCATATCTGAAGTTGGGTGATTCCGACAATATCCAGGTGGGTAGTTGGGCGATTGCCATCGGCAATCCTTACGGACTCGATCACACTGTTACGGTGGGGGTGATCAGCGCCAAGGGACGTCCGATCGCTGTGCAGGATCGCAGCTACCGTAACCTGCTCCAGACGGACGCCTCCATCAACCCCGGCAATAGCGGCGGCCCGCTGCTGGATATGAACGGCGAAGTGATCGGCATCAATACGGCCGTCGATGCCGAGGCGCAGGGAATTGGATTTGCCATTCCCAGCAATACGGCCAAAAACATTCTAGCTACTGTTATAAAAAATCAGGTTTAATTAGATGGGAAATAATGTTATCATTATTAAAAAGGATCTCCTTTCAAGAAAAGTTCATGGTTTATACTTTTGTAGGAAAAATGAAAAAGGAGCAAATATGATATGACAAAACGTGCCAAAGAGGATCTGAGTTCCAGCGACCTGTCCATAACCATAATCAACCGGGTGATTCGCCGCATCCGCAGCGAAGGGCGTCCCCTGACTCTGGAGGCAGTGTGCCAGGAGATTGAGGAGTATAAAACCATGCCCACTCTGGCCGACAAGGTCACCACGGGAATGGTGAGGCAGGTGCTAGCTACCTTCCAATAGGAAAAACTCCTATTTTTAAAACTTTACTCCACAGGACAACTGCCAATAGACGGAGAATTGACAGGGAATGGCATCATGGGGATCGGAGTTGAGATGGCAGCGCCGGCCCTTTTATGAAAGTGCCGCCTGCATCGGCGGCAACAAGATCCTGCTGCAGGCCGATGGGGCGTCTCTATTCCTGGATTTCGGTCTCAACTTCGGGGCGGGGGGCCGCTTTTCGAAGAGCTCCTGAATCTCGCCCGTCCTTCGAGTTTCCGATCGAGGCCACCCGGTCTCATGGCCAATTCTGACAGGCAGCCAGATATGCAGTGATCACCACAGCCCCCTCGGGACAGCCCTTCGGGGCTGTGATCATTTCCAAGAAAAATTATCGTATAACGTGAAAACCCCTTCCGTATAATAACATATCATGTATTGACGCGGTTTCTACATCGCCACGGAAGGGGTGAATTCTTTTGGCCTCTGATATTATAATAGGCACCATTGCGTATGCTGATGAAGTACGGGAAAGATTGGATTCTGAACTGAAATTTTTAACAAGTGAAGGACTGGCCTTGGAGTTGGAAGAAGTGGAAAATCCTCCTTGGTCTTTTTTTATTCTTCATACGACACGGGGCAAGAAACAGGGAGAGAAGGGGATTGCCTGCCGTTTTGCGGTTGCCAAGGCGGTCTCCGACCTATTGGTCAACCACGTGGAATCAGACTTCGTCAGGAAGTTTATCGATAAAAGCTATAACTACTGGTCGGCCAACGATCGGAATGACCTGATCGAACGCAACGCAGAATCCATGTCCAAGCTCCGAATCGTCCGGAGAAACCGGATTCTGCAGAGTATCTACGACTACCTGGCCGATTCTCAGGTACTGATGGTAGAGGGGTTTGCCAGATTTCGCCTCAAGGACTACTGGAAGCAACTGCAGCGTATGGTCAAGCGCACCAGCCAGGAGTTTATGGCGGCCAAGGATTACCTGGAGTTCGTGCGGCTGCTGCGCTGTTTTATCGATATGCAGGAGGCGAAGATCGACGAGGCGCACGTCTTTATCAACACTGAGGGCACCTTCTTTTTGTGTGACGAGACCGGAGAGGTGATCCGCAGCGAGCACCTGCGCACTCCCTCCTTTACTGTCAACGACGGCGAGTTCAACTACAAGGACTACCTGCTCAGCATGTTAATCACTCTGGCGCCGAAGTCGATCATCTTTCACGTCTCCGATCTGATCTGGGACTGCGACCCGCTGCAAACGATTCAACAGGTCTTCGGTGAGCGGATCAGCCGTTGTCCGGGATGTGCCAGGTGCAAGCAGCTGAACGCCCACAAGAAGTGAAGGTGCGAGTAGGGAAGGTTCTGTCGGCTGCTTGAATGACAGCGCAGATGATGATTGACAGGGTCTCCGGGAGCGTCGTATAATGTGCATGTCAATCGATAACAGATGACGCGATGATCGGAAGAGTACTCTCATACCGGTTGAAGAGAAGCGGCGCCATGGCTGCAAGCGCCTCTACCATGTGGTGAGGGGAAGACCACCCGGGAGCATTCTCCGGCCAAGGAGAGCGGCGGCACACCGGTAACAGTGCGGACGAGAGGACGGATGGAGCCCCTTGGCTATCTGTAAAAAGGGCGAAGAGCGAGGCAGCCACAGGGTACATCCGCCAATAGGGGTGGAAACGCGGGAAAATCTCGTCCCCGAACAGGGGATGGGATTTTTTATTTATGCTGCGGTGAGACTACGATCAGGAGGTGCGGTATGAGTTCCTTAACAGTGACCTTGAAAGACGGCAGCCTGCACGAGATGGAACCGGGCAGCACCTGGAGCCAGGTGGCTGCAGGCATCAGCCGGAAACTGGGCAAGGAGGCCCTGGCAGCCAGAGTGGACGGGGCGGTGGATGACCTCCAGAGCCAGGCGCAACAGGACCGGCAGGTGGAGTTCCTGACCTTTGCCGACGAGGATGGCCGGGCGGTATTCCGGCATACATCCTCCCACATTCTGGCCCAGGCGGTGCAGCGGTTGTTCCCCGGGACGAAACTGGCCATCGGCCCTGCCATCGCTGACGGATTCTATTACGACCTGGACTCGGAGCATGTCTTTACCAATGAAGACCTGGCGGCGATTGAGGCGGAGATGCGAAGGATCGTCAAGGAGGATCACCCTCTGGTGCGCCGGGATGTCTCCCGGGAGGAGGCCAACGAGTATTTCACCCTGCGGAGTGAGCCGTACAAGTTGGAGCTGATCCAGGATCTGCCCGCGGATGTTCAGGTCAGCCTGTATAAACAGGGGGAGTTCATCGACCTCTGCCGGGGGCCGCACCTGCCGAGTACCGGAATGGTGGGGGCTGTCAAACTGCTCAGTATCGCCGGAGCCTACTGGCGCGGCAGCGAGCAGAACAAGATGCTGCAGCGGATCTACGGCACATCCTTCCCCAAGCAGAATGACCTGGACGAGTATCTGCAGCGGATCGAGGATGCCAAGCGCCGCGACCACCGGAAACTGGGCCAGGAGCTGGATTTGTTTGGCATTGCCGACGAGGGTCCCGGCTTTCCCTTTTTCTACCCCAAGGGGATGATCATCCGCAACCAGCTGGAGGAGTTCTGGCGCCAGTTGCACCGCCAGTGGGGCTATCAGGAGATCAAGACGCCGATGATTCTCAGCCGGGAGTTGTGGGAGCGCTCCGGGCACTGGGACCACTACGAGGAAAATATGTATTTCCTGAAGATCGATGAGGAGGACTATGCGATCAAGCCGATGAACTGTCCCGGCGGCATCATCTGCTA
The DNA here is from genome assembly GCA_023249405.1 of Peptococcaceae bacterium. Classification (GTDB taxonomy): domain Bacteria; phylum Bacillota; class DSM-12270; order Thermacetogeniales; family Thermacetogeniaceae; genus Palsa-1188. The sequence continues at coordinate 28,079 of JAHFCR010000018.1, forward strand.
CAAGAGGAGGCCTCACTCCTATCGGGAACTCCCGATTCGCTACGGCGAGCTGGGGTTGGTGCACCGGCACGAGCGTTCGGGCGTCCTGCACGGCCTGATGCGGGTGCGTTGTTTCACTCAGGATGATGCTCACATCTTCATGATGCCGGAGCAGATCACGGGCGAGATCATCAAGGTCATCAAACTGATCGATTTCATCTACAAGACCTTCGGCTTCTCATACCGGATGGAATTGTCCACTAAACCGGAGAACGCCATGGGTTCCGACGAGATCTGGGAGCAGGCCACCGACGCCTTGAAGCAGGCGCTGGAGCAGAACGGCAACGCTTACAAGATCAACGAAGGAGACGGGGCTTTCTATGGCCCGAAGATCGATTTTCATCTTCAGGATACACTGGGACGGAACTGGCAGTGCGGCACGATCCAGCTGGATTTCACGATGCCGGAGTGTTTCGATATCACCTACATCGGAGAGGATGGAGAAAAACACCGCCCGGTGATGATCCACCGGACGGCCTTCGGCAGTATCGAACGCTTCCTGGGCATCCTTACCGAGCACTATGCCGGGGCCTTTCCAGCATGGCTGGCGCCGGTTCAGGCCCGGGTGATCACCGTCGCTGACCGACACATTCCTGTTGCTAGCGAGGTGGCAGCCAGCCTGGAGCAGCGTGACTTCCGGGTGGAGGTGGACGATCGCAACGAACGGGTGGGCTACAAGATCCGGGATGGCGAGCTGGAGAAGATCCCCTACCTGCTGGTGGTCGGGGACAAGGAGGCGGAAGCCGGGGCAGTCAGCGTGCGCAAGCGCGGCCAGGGGGATCTCGGCCGGATTTCAGTGGGTGATTTCGCCGTACAGCTGGCGAGTGATATTGCTCAGAAGGCATAAGCCGCTCCTAAAATATCAGGCTGGTGCGACCAATAGACGAAAACATGATTGACACCTGATAGCGGTTGTGCTAAGCTTGATTCCAGTTTTAACTAAACAACAGGCACAAAAGTAGAGGCCACTCGCTTCTCACCTTAGGGCTTTCAGTGCTGCTAGGGTTGCGCCGAAAACTTTCTTTTGGCTGAAAGCGGGTGGATTACCCGCTTTATCTATTTCACAGGAGTTTGCAGGAGGTGGCGAATAATTAATAAAGACTTACGGATTAATGAGGAGATTCGCGTTCGTGAGATCCGTTTAGTCAGTAGCGACGGCCAGCAACTTGGCGTTGTGCCGATCAAGGAGGGCCTCCGGATCGCGGTGGAGCAAGGCTTCGACCTGGTTGAGGTGGCCCCGCAGGCCAAGCCCCCGGTTTGCCGGATCATGGACTACGGCAAATTTAAGTATGAGCAGAGCAAACGGGACCGGGAGGCGCGCAAGAAGCAGAAAGTGATCGAGATCAAGGAACTGAAATTGAGGCCGAAGATCGAGGATCATGACTTTCAAGTGAAGGTCAAAAACGCTCAGCGCTTTTTAATGGACGGGGACAAGGTGAAAGTCACCATGATGTTCCGGGGACGCGAGATCTCTCATTCCGATCTGGGGCGATCGCTGAGTATCAAGTTCTTCAAGCTGCTGGAGGATCAGGCGATCATGGAGAAAGAGCCCAAGATCGAAGGACGCAATATGATCATGGTACTAGCCCCGAAGAACCAGGAACAGCCGAAAGGAGAATAAAACATGCCGAAAATGAAGACGCACCGGGCTACAGCCAAAAGGGTCAAACGTACCGGCAGCGGGCTCTGGAAGCGATCGAACGCCGGCAAGAGCCACCTGCTGGCGACCAAAAACAGCAAGCGCAGGCGCCGCCTCCGGGAGTCAGTCATCATGAGCGCCGCGGACCGTGGCCGAATGGCACGGCTGATGCCCTATTCGTAAACCTTAAAGGGGGTTAATATTATGCCTAGAGCGAAGGGCGGGACTGTTACCCGGCACCGCCATAAAAAAATATTGAAGTTAGCCCGCGGCTATCGTGGCGCCAAGAGCAAGCTTTTTCGCCCAGCCCACGAACAGGTGATGAAATCACTGTATTACGCTTACGTCCACCGAAGATTGCGCCGGAGAGATTTTCGCAAGCTGTGGATCACCAGGATCAACGCTGCCGCCCGGCTGAATGGCATCTCCTACAGCAAGCTGATGAACGGGCTGAAGAAGGCGAATGTCATAGTCAACCGGAAGATGCTGGCGGAACTGGCCGTCAACAACGCCTCCGCTTTTGCCAAACTGGCCGACCTGGCCAAGGAGAAGATCTAACCGGAGCGCTCTAATCACACTAACTTGAGCTTACAAAAAGTATGGCAGCAAGTGTCCATACTTTTTTTAATAGCTCTTTTGCCCGATGACAGCTTGGCGGTTTGAGGTGGGGATCATGGAGATCAGAACAACCAGACAGGCTGTGCAGCTTGCGCGCAGGCTGGGCCGGCGGAAGGTCCGGGACGTCGAGCGGAGATTCATGATCGAGGGAATCACCTTCGTAGAGGAGGCCCTGCGGAGTGGTTCCGTGATCGAGTGCCTGGTATATTCCAAGCGGATGCTGCAGCAGCAGAGAGGCTGGGCGCTGCTGGACCACGCCAGGGAGCAGGGGTTGCCCGCCTTCCTGGTGGATGAGCCGTTATACGGGGAACTGTCCGACACGGAAACTCCCCAGGGAGTGCTGGCGGTGGTGCAGAAGCCGGCCTGGCAGCAGAGCGAACTGCTGCAGCAGCAGGCCGGTCTGCTGCTCGCCCTGGACGGCCTGCGGGACCCCGGCAACCTGGGCACGATCCTGCGCACCGGCGACGGGGCCGGGGTGAGCGGAGTGTGGCTGGGCCGGGGCACCGTAGACCTCTACAACCCCAAGGTGCTACGCGCCACCATGGGCTCCATCTTTCGCCTGCCGTCTTTTAGTGGCGTCGATCTGCCCCTGTTGTTGCCGGAACTGAAGAAGTCAGGCTGGCAGGTGGTGGTTGCGATCCCCCATACCGGACAGAGCTACTTTCAGGCAGACCTGAGACACGCCCGGCTGCTGCTGGTGATCGGCAACGAAGCCCATGGCATCAGCCGCGATCTGGTGGCTCTTGCCGACCAGGCGGTGAGCATACCGCTGCGGCCGGAGGTGGAGTCGTTGAACGCGGCGGTGGCTGCCGCCCTGCTCATCTACGAGGTGCAGCGCCAGCGCCTCAGGTGAACGCAGCGAACGCGGGGATGGTTCTGTTGTTTTGCTGGTGTTTGACGAGATCAATATAGGGGACGCTAAGGCGTATACGGGTCAAAGGTTGGTATCAGTTTTTTCATTGCAGTGAGGAATCCTCCGGTTTTGATGTAAAAGTTTGAGCCGATCTCGCATTGAAGTATTTCTTATCGGCAGTTTTTGCCGAGTTGGTATTATAATCGGCATTAATAGCAGAAAGACTCGGGTGAGGCATAGTGCAGGCGGAAAGCGGGCGACAGGTGATCATCATAGGCGGTGGGGCCTCAGGCATGGCCGCTGCCATCGCCGCCAGGCGGAGCGGGGCGGAGGTCACGCTGCTGGAGCGGAACCCCCGGATCGGGAAAAAGCTGCTGGTAACCGGCAACGGCCGCTGCAACTTTACCAATCTCAACACCGAGGCGCGATACTACCACGGCGCCAACCCCAAGTTTGTCTACAGCGCCCTGTCGCAGTTCGGGGTGCCCGAGACCATCGACTTTTTTGGCAGGCTCGGTGTCAACCACAAGGTAGAGGATTGCGGTAAGGTTTTTCCCATGTCCGACCAGGCCTCGAGCGTGCTGGACGTGTTGCGCTACGAGCTCGAGGACCTGGGAGTGGCCATCTGCTGCGACGCCGTGGTCAAGGAGATCGAATATGCCGATGGCGCCTTTCATCTGCGGATGGAGGACGGCGCCACCTTCAACGGTGACCGGGTGATCCTGGCCGCGGGCGGCAAGGCCATGCCTGCTACCGGTTCCAACGGCAGCGGCTTCGAGTTGGCCCGGCAGTTGGGTCACAGTATCATCAGCCCCTTTCCGGCCCTGGTGCAGTTAAAACTGGAGGGCGACTTTTTTAAACAGGTTGAAGGCCTGAAGTTCACCGGGACGGCCGAGATTTTACAGGAGCATGGCGAGGGCCATTATAAGATGACCGTCAGAGACCGGGGCGAGATCCTCTTCACCAATTATGGGGTGTCGGGACCGCCGATCTTGCAGATCAGCAGGAAGGCAGGAGAGTTGCTGCAGATGGGAGAGCGTCCCTGGCTCAGGCTGATGGTCTTTGACCAGATGACACCGGAGAATCTGGACAAACTGCTGGCGGAGCGCTTTTTAAATATGCCCCGCAAAACCCTGGAGATCAGCCTGGTGGGGTTGATCTCCAGGCGGTTGATCCCAGTGCTGCTGAAAGAGGCCGGGGTGCTGGACATGCGCTGCCGGGTGGCCACCCTGGCTGCCGGTGAGCGGGAGAAGATCGTCCGCATCCTGACCGATTGGAAACTGCCCATACGTGGGACCATGTCCTGGCAGAATGCCCAGGTGACTGCGGGTGGCGTGGCTACTGCCGAGATCGATCCCCGGACCATGGAGTCAAAACTTGTCCCGGGGCTGTTCCTGTGCGGGGAGATCCTGGACATCGACGGGGCCTGCGGCGGTTATAACCTGCAGTGGGCCTGGTCTTCAGGCTATGTTGCCGGCGTCAGCGCGGCAACATAGCCTGAAGCAATCGGTGACAGAATTTAAGGTAATATCCGGTATCGGAACGGTTACAATGCGTTATTAAGCCGGCTGCATTCCGGCGAGGCGAAGAAGTCGGTAGGTGAAACAGATGCTGAAGCTGCCACCGATCAAACTGGAACTTGACGAGAATGAGCCGGCGCTGCGCCGGAAGATCAGCTCACTGCTGGGAATCCGGGATGCCGATCTGATCGGTTATCAACTGCTGCGCCAGTCGATCGACGCCCGCCAGCGCGGGCGTATTTATTTGATTTATAACGTGGCTGCCGAGGTGCAGGACGAGGAACGGGTGCTCGGCGGGCGTCGGGGCCAGACCGTATCCAGGTTCACAGCAGAGTCCTACCGGTATGTGCAACCGGGAATGGAGCTGCTGACCGGCCCGCCGGTGATCGTCGGCATGGGGCCCGCCGGCCTGTTTGCCGGGCTGATCCTGTCGCGGATGGGCTACCGCCCCCTGCTCCTGGAACGGGGGGATGATGTGGAGACCCGGAGGCGGCGGGTGTCTGATTTCTGGAACGGCGGCGAGCTTGATGGGGAGAGCAACGTCCAGTTCGGTGAGGGCGGGGCCGGGGCCTTTTCGGACGGCAAGCTGACGACCCTGATCCGCGACCCGCGCTGTCATCAGGTGCTGCATGAATTGGTGGCGGCCGGCGCACCGGAGGAGATCCTCTACCTGAACAAGCCCCACATCGGCACTGATCGCCTGCGGACGGTGGTCAGTCACCTGCGATCGGCGATCATCGCCAACGGCGGCACAGTGAGATTCAGGGCCAGGGTCACCGGCCTGGAGCAGAGCGGCGGTGCGGTCGGGGGCGTTCTGGTCAACGACTGCGAGCGGATCGATACCGGTGTGGTGCTGCTGGCCACCGGCCACAGCGCCAGGGACACCTACGCCATGCTCCACGAGCGGGGGGTTCTCCTCACGCCGAAACCCTTTTCCATCGGGGTGCGGATCGAACATCCCCAGAGTCTCATCGACACCGCCCAGTTCGGGCCCCAGGCCGGCCACCCCCGGCTGGGGCCTGCGGACTACAAGCTGGCCTACCATGCGCCCGGCGGCCGTTCTGTCTACACCTTCTGCATGTGCCCGGGCGGGCGGGTGATCGCTGCGGCCTCCGAGGCCGGTGGGGTGGTGACCAATGGCATGAGCGGCTACCTGAGGGATGAGATTAACGCTAACAGCGCTCTGCTGGTGGGAGTAACCCCGGATGATTTTGGCAGCGACCATCCACTGGCGGGCATTGACTGGCAGCGGCGATGGGAGCAATTGGCCTTTGCCGCCGGCAGGGGCGGCTTTCGGGCGCCCCTGCAGCTGGTGGGAGACTTTCTGGCCGGGCGCCCGAGCCGCGGTTTCGGGCCGGTGTTGCCCAGCTACAGGCCGGGCACGGTCTTCGCGGAGTTGGACGACTGCCTGCCGCCGTATGCCGCGGCCACCATCAGAGAGGCCATCCCCTTTTTTGAGCGCCGGGTACGCGGCTTTGCCATGCCGGAGGCGGTGCTGACCGGTGTGGAGACGCGTAGCTCCTCGCCGGTGCGGATCAACCGGGACGAACAGCTGATGGCCAGCCTCCGGGGCCTGTACCCGGTGGGGGAGGGATCGGGCTACGCCGGCGGGATCATGTCGTCGGCGGTCGATGGCATCAGGGCGGCGGAAAAGGTGGCCTCCCGCTATAGACCGTTCTAGCAGGTCGACTACGGTGGGCTGGTTTAGACTGGACCGAGCAGTGTGCAAATTTTGGTAAGTCTACAATCTGCAGTGAGTTGTAGGGTATATGGCCTTATGATATAATGCAGCTATAGTTCTAAATCTGCCCCGCAAAGGTGCGTGACGCAAGTGTCTCTGCCGGCTCGCCTGTGTTGGCTGATTTTTGAACGTACTGGTTCACCGTTTGCTTATATCATGTACCGTAGGTTGATGCTTCAATAACAGAACTGCAAGCTGCAACTCCATAGGTTTGAACGATGATGCACAGGAGAGTAGGAACCGGGGGGTTCTCCCAGGGAGGCCGTGCCGAGATTGGAAGCAGGGCCAGAACCCGGGTTCTGAAGTTCACCTGGAAGTCGCTGCACTGATAGCCTGGTAAAGGCTGGTAGGTGTGGCCGGGGTTTCCCGTTACAGAATGTACCCCGAAAGCGGGCCTTGACGGCCAAGAAGGGTGGTACCGCGCAGGTTATAACAAGCCTCCGTCCCTTGAGTGACGGAGGCTTTACTATATCCTTGGATAAGAGAGGGTGCGTTGCGGGTGGAACAGGAGATCGACAAGATCAAAGAGGATGCGCTTAAGGAACTGTCATCGGCAAATACTATGGATGGGCTGCAGGCAGTCAGGATGAAGTACCTCGGCAAGAAGGGGGACCTGACCAGGGTGCTGCGGGGTATGGGCAGCCTCTCCCCGGAGGAGCGTCCGCGGCTGGGACAGCTGGCCAACGAGGTGCGCCTGTTGCTGGAAGATGAGTTGGACCGGAGACTGGCGGAATTGGGCAGGCAGGAGCAATTGCGGCAGTTGGCCGGCGAGGCCCTGGACGTCACCCTGCCGGGCCGGCCGGTGCAGCGCGGCCACCGGCATCCGCTGAGCACGGTGCTGCGGGAGATCGAGCGGATCTTCACGGGCATGGGTTTTGAAGTGGTCCAGGGGCCGGAGGTGGAGTGGGATTACTACAACTTCGAGGCCCTGAACATTCCCAAGGGGCATCCGGCCCGGGACATGCAGGATTCCTTCTACATCACCCGGGAGATGCTGCTGCGCACCCACACCTCGCCGATGCAGGTGCGTACTATGGAACAGGCGGTGCCCCGGCTGCCGGTGCGGGTCATCGTTCCGGGCAAGGTTTATAGAAGGGACGACGATGCCACTCATTCACCGATGTTCCATCAGGTAGAAGGACTGCTGGTCGACAGCCGGTGCACCATGGGGGATCTCAAGGGAGTGCTGCTGGCCTTTGCCCGGCAGATGTTCGGCCCCGACCGGGAGATCCGGTTGCGCCCGAGCTTCTTCCCCTTCACCGAGCCCAGCGCCGAGGTGGACGTCTCCTGCCTCAACTGCGGGGGTGAGGGTTGCCGGGTCTGCTCCGGCACCGGCTGGCTGGAGATCCTCGGGTCCGGCATGGTGCACCCCAGGGTGCTGGCCAACGTCGGTTACGACCCCGAGACTGCAGTCGGATTTGCCTTTGGCATGGGCGTGGAGCGAGTGGCCATGCTCAAATACGGGATCAACGATCTCCGCCTGTTCTTTGACAACGACGTGAGATTTTTACATCAATTCTAGGCGGGCAGCGAGGAGGAATGGATCGTGCGTGTTTCTTACCAGTGGTTAAAGTCATTGGTGCATGTTGACCTGCCTGCGGAGGCGCTGGCGGAGAAGCTGACCATGGCCGGGTTGGCGGTGGAAGGGATTATCGAGCCGGTACCCGGTCTTGCAGGTATAGTAGTGGGTAGGATTATCGAGATGAAACGGCACCCGGATTCGGACCACCTGCAGATCTGCCGGGTGGAGACCGGATCGGGGGTGGCGCAGGTCGTTAGCGGCGCTCCCAACCTGGCTGTGGGCGCCAACGCTCCCTATGCCCGGCCCGGAACGACCCTGCCCACGGGGCCGGAGGTGGGCAGCCGCATCATTTTGGGGGAGCCTTCCGACGGGGTGCTCTGCTCCGGGACGGAACTGGGCACCGAGGAGTGGGGCTTCGGGGACGCCCTGGGGGTGCTGGTCCTTGACCAGGCATGGCAGCCTGGCGCCGGCATCATCGAGGCCCTGGGGCTGGATGACCAGATCCTGGAATTTGAGTTGACCCCCAACCGGGGCGACTGTCTGGCGGTGCTCAACATTGCCCGGGAGGTGCGGGCGCTGACCGGGGGTGAACTGACCCTGCCCGAGGTCTCGGTGCCGGAAACGGAGGAGCGCACCGAGAATCTGATCAGCATCCAGGTGGAGGAGCCGGAGTTATGCCGGCGCTATGCCTGCCGGATCGTTCGTCACGTCAGGTTGGCCCCGTCCCCGGCCTGGCTCTGCTACCGGCTGCAGGCGGCGGGCATCAGGCCGATCAACAACGTGGTGGATGTCACCAACTACGTGATGCTGGAGTTGGGCCAGCCTCTCCACGCCTTCGATTACGACCGCCTGCAGGGGCGCCGGATCATCGTACGGCGGGCTAAGCCCGGGGAGGAACTGGTCTCTCTGGATGGGGCGAGGCGCACCCTGGATGAGGAGATGCTGGTGATCGCCGATGCCAGGGAGCCGGTGGCCCTGGCCGGGGTGATGGGCGGCCTGGCCAGCGAGGTGGCGGAGCATACCGGCACGGTACTCCTGGAGTCGGCCTATTTTAACCCCTTCAATATCAGACAGACCGCCAAGAAGCTGGGGATGCGGACCGAGTCGGAACAGCGTTATGAGAAAGGGATCGACCTGGAGGGGGCGGTGCGGGCGGTCAACCGGGCAGCGCACCTGATCGCCGCACTCGGGGCCGGGGAGATTGCCGCCGGCGTGGTCGACCAGTACGTGCGCCCGGCGGCGCTACAGGCTATCCGCCTGCGCACGACGCGGGTCAACCAGGTTCTGGGTACCAGTCTGAACCGGGTGGAGGTGCAGGAGATCCTGAACCGCCTGGACCTGGTCTGTGAGATCTGCGGCCAGGACAGCCTGCTGGTCAACGTTCCGTCCTACCGCCAGGACCTTCTCGAGGAGATCGACCTGATCGAAGAGGTGGCGCGGCTGCACGGCTACGACCAGATCCCCTCCACCGTACCGGTGGGGGCACTGGCGCAGTCAGGTCAGCGCCCGGCCCTGGCCCGGATCCGGGAGGTCGCCGGTGAGGCCATGCGGGAGGCCGGTCTGGACGAGGCGATCACCTACAGCTTCATCGGCGAGAGCGATCTGGAACGTTTGTGCATCCCCGGGGATAGTCCCCTGCGGCAGGTGGTGCCGATCCAAAACCCGTTGCGGGAGGAGCAGGGGATACTGCGTCCGTTGCTGCTGGCCTCATTGATGGGAGCGTTGAACAACAACTACAAGCGCAAACAGACCGATGTCGGCCTGTTTGAGCTGGGAATGGTATTCCGGCCATCCAGCCCGGAGGCCCTGCCCGAGGAGCGGCTGCACCTGGGATTCGTGGCTTGCGGCGAGATTGACCGGGGATGGCAGGAACCGTCCCAGGTGAAGGATCTCTTCTACGCCAAGGGGATCGCGGAGCAGTTGCTGAGGCTACTGGGTGTTGCCGATGCCTCCTGGGAACCGCTGCGCGACAATCCGGCGCTGCACCCTGGCCGGGCGGCCAGAATCATGGTGCAAGGAGTGGATGCCGGACTGGTCGGCGAATTGCATCCGGATGTATTGCAAAAATACGAGTTACCGATCAGGGCGGTGGCCTGCGAGATCGACCTGACAGCCCTGCTGCCCTTTGTACAGTTGGATACCCTGACCCGGCCGCTGCCCCGTTACCCCGGGAGCTCCCGGGACCTGGCGGTGATCGTGCCCCTGGGGGTGCCGGCCGGGCAGGTGAGGGAGATCATCATGGCTGCGGGTGGCGAACTGCTCCGGGAGTGCCGCCTGTTTGACATCTACCAGGGATCGCAGGTTCCCGCAGGCAGTCGCAGCCTGGCCTACAGCCTATTGTTCCAGTCATTGGAGCACACATTGACTGATGAAGAGGTGAATGCGGCCCACAGCCGCATTCTCAAAGACCTGGAGAACCAGGTGGGAGCGCGCCTGAGATAGCAAACACTGGCAGGATTCTGGCAGCCGGTGGAGAAGAATGTTAGAGGCAGCAAATCTAAGGGTTGATGTCAGGAGAGGAGATCGTGATGAGCGAACTGGAGGAAAAGACCAAGGTCACCGTGAAGATCTACGGCGAGGAATACGTGGTCAAGGGCTATGCCAAGACCGGCTATATTGAAGGCATCGCGGCATACGTGGACAAGAAGATGCAGCTCATCGGGCAAAAAAACACGCACCTGTCGGTCGGTAAGATAGCAGTTTTGGCCGCCCTGAATATTGCTGACGAACTAAACAAGATGCAGGAGGATTACGATAGTCTGGCCAAGTTACTGGAGGAAGAGAAGGCGATCAAATAAGACTGTGCCCGGTACCCTGAAGCTGGGGTACCTGCCGTGGGTTGGTCGGTTTGCCTGTGCTCATCGATAAGGAAGGTGCCTGTGCTGCATGACCAACTGGGAAATCTGCACCATATTTAACGAGATTGCCGAACTCCTGGAGATCCTCGGAGAAAATCCTTTCAAAGCCAGGGCTTACCGGAATGCGGCCCGCATTCTGGAAAGCGCCAGTTTCGATCTGCGGGAACTGGTCAAGGATGGCCGCATACAGGAGATCCCGGGCATCGGTGAGGCCTTGTCGGCCAAGATCGTCGAGCTGGTGACCACCGGCAGGCTGAACTACTATGAAGGCCTGAAACAGAAGGTGCCTCCAGACGTGCTGCAGATGTTGAAGATCTCCGGTGTCGGGGCAAAAACGGTACAGCTCTTTTTGCATAACCAGATCACCTCTCTGGCGGAGTTGGAGGCGGCCGCCCGTGAAGGACGCCTGCAGGCCTTGCCGGGCATCGGCAAGAAGACCGAGTCCGAGATCCTGCACGGGTTGGCAGCCATGCAGGAACGGGAAAAACGCTGGCTGTTGAATGTGGCATCCATGGCTGTCAAGGAGATTGGCAGCTACCTGGCAGGCCTGGACCAGATCGAGCGGGTGGAAGCGGCGGGGAGCTACCGCCGCGGCCGGGAAACCGTGGGTGACCTGGACTTCGTGGTGGCTTCCGGCGATCCCCCGGCAGTGATCGGCCGGTTTGCCGCTGCTCCCTGGGTCCGGGAGGTGGTGGCGGAAGGGGATCGGAAGGCCACCATCATCACTGTGTGGGGGCTCCAGGTGGATATCTACGTGGTCCCGCCGCACCTTTTCACCTCCACATGGCACCACTTCACCGGCTCCAAGGAGCATAACGTCGCTCTGCGGGAGCGGGCCCGGCAGCATGGCTGGAAGATCAGCGAGTATGGGATCGTGAAGGAAGAAGACACTCTTTACCCGGCCAGCGAGGAGGAGTTCTTCCGGATGCTCGGTCTCTCCTACATCCCGCCGGAACTGCGGGAGGACCGGGGAGAGATCCAGGCAGCGGAGCTGGGGGAACTGCCCAGGCTGGTCGAGGCCGGCGACATCAGGGGTGACCTGCATGTACACAGCAAGGCCAGTGACGGAGCCAACTCCCTGGAGGAGTTGGCTCAAGCAGCTATGGCCCGGGGCTACCAGTACCTGGCGGTTACCGATCACTCCCGGTCGCTGGCCTTCACCGGCGGCCTTACCGAAGACCGGCTGCTCGGGCAGCGGGAGGAGATCGACCGCTTGAACGGGGAGTTTCAGGGGTTCCGGCTGCTGGCCGGGAGCGAGGTGGAGATCCTGCCGGACGGACGGCTGGATTTCGACGACCGGGTGCTCTCCCAGCTGGATCTGGTGGTAGCATCGGTGCATTCCGGTTTCCGGCAGAGCCAGGAGGCCCTGAACGAACGGTTCGAGACGGTCTTAAAAAACGAACACGTGGATATCATCGGCCATCCTACGGGGCGCCTGATCGGCAGGAGGGATCCCTACGCCCTGGATGTGGGCAGGCTGCTGGAACTCGCAGCCACCACCGGGACTGCCCTGGAGATCAATGCCTCGCCGGACAGGCTCGACTTGGGCGATAACTATGTCCACCAGGGACGGAAACTGGGAGTGAAGTTTGCCATCAACACCGATGCCCATCAGACGCGCTACCTGGATGACCTCCAATACGGAGTGCTTACCGCCCGGCGGGGCTGGGCGCAGAAGCAGGAGATCATCAATACCAGGCCCCTGGATGAGCTGCAAAAATGGTTGAAAAATCATGGATGATAATGCCTCAATAGCATTACTATAATAGGGGCACAGATCACAGCGGAGGTGTTTCGATGAAGTTTCGGGAGATCTACGATCTAGCTGTAAAGAAAGGTATCGCGGCCGATCTCAGGGGTGAGGCCGAGATCGCCAGAGTGCTGGAGAAGCAGCGCAAGGAATACGAGGAGCTGAAGGAGAGCGACAAGGCCGAGTACGACCAGGAAAGGCTGAGCAATCCCTTCAGCGACACCCGGATGCTTTATGGGGATGAGAACCTGGAGATCGGGAACGTCCTGACCGGGATCGATATGGAGGTCGGAGAGGTGCTGCTGGCCGACCGGCTGCGTGAGAAGGGGCAGGCGGTCGACCTGATCATCGCCCACCACCCCGAGGGCAAGGCGATGGCCGCCCTGCACAATGTGATGCACCTGCAGGAAGACCTGCTGGCCCAGTTGGGGGTGCCGATCAACGTGGCCGAGGGGATCATGATCGGCCGGATTGCCGAGGTGGGGCGCAGCATCATGCCGCAAAACCACAACCGGGCGGTGGACGCGGCCCGGTTGCTGGACATTCCGCTGATGTGCGTACACACCCCGGCGGACAACCTGGTGACCAGCTTTTTGACCAAGCTCTTTGAGGAAAAGAAACCGGAGACGGTGGGCGCCATCGTCAAGCTTCTCAAAGAGATCCCCGAATACGCCGCTGGCGTCAGGCTGAACGCCGGCCCGGCGATCGTGGTGGGCAGCGAGAAGCGGCGTACCGGCAAGATATTCGTGGACATGACCGGCGGCACCGGCGGGGCCAAGGAAGCATTTGAAAAGATGGCCATCGCCGGAGTCGGCACCGTGGTCGCCATGCACATCGCCGAGGGGCACCGCAAAGAGGCTGAAAAGTACAACATCAACGTGGTGATCGCCGGCCACATCGCCAGCGATTCCCTGGGGATGAATCTGTTGCTCGATGAGCTGGAGCAGCGCAAGGTGGCCATCCGGCCCTGTTCCGGACTGATCCGGGTCAGCCGCGCCGCCAAGACTCGCAAAAAATAGCTATTGGGGGAGAGATGTCGTCATAGAGCCCATGACAGCGGTCAGCAAGCCGGAGTTGCTGGCTCCAGCCGGAAATCTCCAGGCGTTGAAGGCGGCCGTGGAAAACGGGGCGGATGCCGTATACTTGGGAGGCAAGGCCTTCGGAGCACGTGCCTCTGCTGAAAACTTCACCAGGGAGGAATTGGCCGAGGCCCTGAATTACGCCCACCTGCGCGGGGTCAAGGTGTACGTGACCGTCAATACGCTGGTAGACAACGGGGAATTCGGAGAACTATCCGACTTCCTGTTTTTTTTGTATCAGTCAGGGGCGGATGCCCTGCTGGTTCAGGACCTGGGCGTGATCAACTGGGCCGGAAGGGTGCTGCCGGACCTGCCCCTGCACGCCAGCACCCAGATGACCATCCACAATGCTGCCGGAGTGCAGTTTCTGGCCGGATTGGGGCTGCGTCGGGTGGTGCTGGCCCGGGAGACCTCCTATAAAGAGTTGCTGGCCATCAAACGCCAGTCTCCTCTGGAGCTGGAGGTCTTCGTGCACGGCGCCCTCTGTATCAGCTATTCCGGGCAGTGCCTGTTCAGCAGCATGGTCGGCGGCCGCAGCGGCAACCGGGGCAGTTGCGCCCAGCCGTGCCGGCTGGCCTTCAGCCTGGTGGACGACCGGGAGCGTCAGGCGCCCTCTGGGCGCGGCGGCGCCTGCCCCGGCGAGCACCTGCTCAGCACCAGAGACCTGATGCTGTTGGACAAGTTGCCGGAACTGGTGCAGGTTGGGGTATCCGCCCTGAAGATCGAGGGGCGTATGAAGCGTCCGGAATACGTGGCCACAGTGGTCAGGATCTACCGGCACGCCCTGGACCGGGCCTGTGAGGACCCGGAGCGCTACCAGGTCTCCGAGGAGGAGGTCCGGGACCTGGCCCAGGTCTTTAACCGGGGGTTCACCGCCGGCTACTTTGACGGTAAACCAGGACCGGCCCTGATGAGCTACACCAAGCCCAACAACCGCGGCCTGTATCTGGGGCGCGTGCTGAGGACGACTCCCGGCAGGGGGGTGGTATTCAAGACGCGCCTGCCGCTCCGGGCCGGGGACGGCATCGAGTTCTGGATGCAGAAGGGTGACCGGTCCGGGGTGACGGTGCACAGCATGCTGTTGCACCGTGCCCACCCTGACGCCCTCTCGGCGGAGCAGGCGGCAGCCAGCGGCCAGATGGCGACGGTGCAGGTCCAGGAGGCCGAGCCGGGCAGCGAGGTGGAGATCACAGTGCCCTTTGCCGTCAGACCTGAGGACCGGGTGTTCAAGACCCATGACGAGCGGTTGATCAGCGAGGCCCAGCTCAGTTATATGAGGCCGGGCCAGTTGAAGACGCCGATCAGGGTGACAGCCCGGGCGCGCCGGGGCCAGCCTCTGGAGCTGGATGCCGTGGATGCAGACGGGAACCGGGTGTCAGCGCGGGGAACGTGGTCCGGGGAGGCGGCGCTGAAGCACCCGCTCACTCCGGAGGTGCTGCGCCTCCAACTGGAGCGCCTGGGGAACACGCCCTTTACCCTGGCCACCCTGGACTGCGACCTGGACGAGGGCACCATGTATCCATTGAGCGAACTCAATGCCGTACGGCGCCTCCTCACCACATCCCTGGAGCAGGCCCGGCTGGACCGGTTCCGGCGGAAGTTGCCGGACCGGATCGAACGAACCGCAGCCGCATTCCGGTCGGCCCTGAGCCAGGATGCCGTTCAGGCCACCGGCCAGCAGCGCCACAAGCCGTTATTGGCGGTGGCGGTGGCCGATTATGCCAGCCTGGAGGCGGCCCTGGAGGGGGGCGCCGAAACTGTCTATTTCGGCGGGGTATCCTACCGGGGACGGCAGCCCTGGAACCCGGACACAGTGGAGCGAGCGGTGAACCTGTGCCAGTCGCGGGGCGCACGGGCCTGCCTGATCATCCCCCGGATCTGGAAGGATGACCAGCCCTCCGGCGCTGTCGAGTGGATCGACGCAGCCGTCCGGTTGCAGGTTGATGGCGTGGTGGCCGGAGACCTGGGCGGATTGGACCTGGCCATTAAATCCGGACTGGAGACGGCCACCGATCTCTCCATTCCGGTCTTCAATGACCTGGCGGTACAGCTGCTGCTGCGGCAGGGAGCACAGCGGCTGACCCTGTCGACTGAACTGAACGGCGAGCAACTGCGCCGTTTCAGCTACCGGGGCGCGTCATGTCTGGAGCTGGTGGTGCACGGAACCCTGCCTCTGATGATCAGCGAACACTGTCCGCTGGGAACGGCAACTGACAAGGGCGACCGCTGCCCCAGCCTCTGCCGCAGCAGTGACTGCCAATTAAAGGATCGCCAGGGGTACCTGTTTCCCCTGCAGCTGGACGAGCACTGCCGGATGACCCTTTACAACGCCAGGGAACTCTGTCTGATCGAGCATCTGGATGATATAATACAGGACGGGTATGGCGTCCTGAGGCTGGAACTCCGCTCCCATCAAGCCGGGGAAGTGCTGGAGATCACCGGGGTTTACCGGTGGGCCCTGGACCTGCTGTCGACGGGAGACTGGAACAAGAGCATGGGAAAACAGGCCTGGGAACGGTTGAACCGGCTCTCGCCCCAGGGCCTGACCCGCGGCCACTACCTGCGCGGCGTGTTGGCTGGACCTGAGAGAGGGGGAGAGGCGGCTGGACCGGTATACCCTAAAAAAGCTGGAGTTTCATAAGATCAGAGAGATGCTGGAGGCCTGCTGCCATACTCCCCTGAGCGTGGTCCATGTGCAGGGCCTGGAACCGTCGGATCAGGTCCAGGATATCCTGCGCTGGCAGGAAGAGACATCCGAGGCGTCGACATTGCTCAGGATCCTGCCTGACCTGGGATTCGAAGGGATCTCCAACCTGACGCCTTTACTGAGGCGCGCCGCCATCGGTGGGGTGCTGGAGCCGCGGGAACTGTTGTCCTGCCGCCTGACCCTGGCAGCTGCCGAGCGGATCAAAAAAGAGCTGGCCCAGGTGCGGCAGGATGTGCCCTATCTGCAGGAGTATGCAGCCAGGCTGGAGGGTTGCCGGCCGCTGCAGGACAAGATCGCTGCCTGCATCCTGCCGGAGGGGGAGATCGCCGACAGCGCCTCCCCGGAACTGGCCCGCCTGCGCCAGCAGATCCGGAGCCTGGAATCCAGAGCCCGCAGTCAGTTGGACGAGATTCTGACCAAACCGGAGTGGCAGAAATACCTGCAGGAGCCGATCTTCACCGTGCGGGGAGACCGCTATGTGGTGCCGGTCAAGCAGGAGTATCGCCACCAGTTTCCGGGCCTCGTGCATGACCTGTCCGGCAGCGGGGCGACGGTGTTTATGGAACCGCTCCCCCTGGTCAAGGTGATGAATGACCTGGCGGCTGCCCGCAGCGAGACGCACCAGGAGGAGGCGCGCATCCTGGATGAGTTGACCCGGTTGCTGGAGGCGTACCACGACGAGGTGCGCACCGATCTGGAACTCCTCGGCCTGTTGGACTTCGCCTTCGCCAAGGGGCGGTTGGGCATCAAGATGAGGGGGCATCAACCGGCATTTAGCGATGAGCGCAATGTGCAACTGCAGGGCGGACGACACCCGCTGCTGAAGGGGGAGGTGGTGCCGCTCGATCTCCGGCTGGGCAAGAATTTCGACTGCCTGGTGATCACGGGGCCGAATACCGGGGGTAAGACTGTGGGGCTGAAGACCCTGGGCCTGCTCTGCCTGATGGCCCAGGCCGGCCTGCACGTTCCCGTGGGGGACGGCACGGTGCTGCCGTTTTTTACCGGCATCTACGCCGATATCGGTGATGAGCAGAGTATTGAGCAATCCCTGAGTACCTTCTCCGGCCACATGATCAACATTGCCCGCATTTTGCGGGAAGCAGGCCGGGGCAGCCTGGTGCTGCTGGACGAACTGGGTGCCGGGACTGACCCGGAGCAGGGGGCGGCACTGGGTATGGCGATCCTGCAGCAGCTGATGCGTAGCGGCGCCCTGATCATCGCCACCACCCATTACAGCGAACTGAAGGTCTTCGCCCATACGGAGGAGCGGGCAGAAAACGCCTCGGTGGAGTTTGACAGCGAATCGTTACGCCCCACCTACCGGTTGGCGATCGGGGTGCCGGGAGAGAGCAATGCCTTCGAGATTGCCGGCCGGCTGGGGCTGCTGCCGGCAGTTTTAGAACGGGCGCGAGCCTTTCTGAGGCCTGAGCAGCGGCAGTTGTCCGACCTGATCAGACACCTCAAGGAGGACCAGGCTGCCGCCTCCGAGGCCCGCCGGGAGGCCGAGCATCTGAGCGCGGAGGCTCAACAGCTGCAGGTCAGGATCAAGGGTGAAGAAGATCGGCTACGCCAGAAAGAACGGGATGTCTTGGCCAAGGCTGCCCAGGATGCTCAGGAGTTGGTGCGGGCCGCCCGGAGCGAAGCTGAACAACTGATCCGGTCTCTCCGGGAGGAACAGCGCCGGGCTAGCCGGGAAGAGCTGCGGCAGGGCGCCCTGACCGCCCGCAGCAAGCTGAATGAGTTGTCCGGGCGGATCGAAGAGCAGGTCGGGAGCATTCTTCCCGAGCCGGTCGGCGAGGCGATGGGCAGCGTGAAAGCTGGAGACCAGGTGGCGATCCCCCGTTTCAATACCGAGGGGTACGTGCTGGAGGAGCCGCATGGCGGCGGTGATGTGCTGGTGCAGGTAGGCGCCCTGAAGATGAACCTGCCACTGCATGAACTGCGCCGGAGCGCCAAGAGGGAAAAAGCCAGGAGCTTTTCGGTGCAGGTTCCGACTCTGGCTCAGCAGGCCGAGGTGTCGCACGAACTGCACCTGCGCGGCCTGCGGGTGGATGAGGCGCTGGAGCAGGTGGACAAGTATCTGGATACTGCCTACCTGGCCGGATTGACCAGCGTCAACCTGATCCACGGCAAGGGCACCGGCGCTTTGAGAGACGCCCTGCGTCAATACCTGGCCCAGCATCCCTTTGTAGGCTCCTGCCGTTTCGGCGGCTATTACGAGGGAGGCACCGGCGTGACCGTGGTCACGTTTAAATAGCCCTTCTAATTATATTGCTCCGTCTGGCTATTGCCGGTCTGATTGTTATTATTAAACAAATTGTTGAGATTTTGCAAGGTGCCTGCTTTCTTTACCTGATGGTCCGGCAGCGAACAGTACAACTTGGGGGCCTGGCTGGCCGGGACCTCCTCTTCCTGCACGAACTCCGGAGGGCAGCCCCCGCTTTCCAAAAAGCCGGGTACGTTGGCCAGATAGGGCGCGCCGTGGTGCCTGGGATCAGTGCAGATCTTGACGGTCACCATCTGATTGGACTGGGCGGCCTGGCCTGACGATGTGGAGCCGGCGGGTCCGCCGCTGAGCGGGCTGTACTGCGTGGGCAGCGCTTCTTTCATATCCCAGGGCTGGTACTTGCCGGTAACTGGCGGCCGCTTCAGGAACACCTTGGTGCTCGTGTTGGGGCTGTAAGGCGCGGCCAGCAGGCCGTCAGCCGGGTTGATGGTGGCCTCCACGTGAGCATCGCAGGTCGCAGTCGGCACCGTGCCCTGGACGAAGAGATCATCTTCAAGCTCATCCTGGGGGCAGAAGGCGTTGGGCAGCTGGCCCGACTTGCTGCAGACAGTGGCCCGGACCAGGCCCGGGGGCATCGGAAAATCGGTCACCGGCAGGCCCTCGGTGGCTTTTTGCATGACCGCCTTCCAGATATAGGCCGGATAGGTCGCCCCAAAAACGTCGTTCATGGTCTCCATGGTAGCCTCTTTATCGAACCCGATCCAGACAGCCCCGGTATACTCCGGGGTATAGCCCATGAACCAGGCATCTGTTTTGTCGGAAGTGGTGCCGGTTTTGCCTGCTGCCGGGCGGCCAAGCCGGGCGTTGGTGCCTGTGCCTGCTTTCACCACATTCTCCAGCAGATCGGTCATGACGTAGGCAGTCCGATCCGACATCACCACTTTCTGCTGTGGCTTGGCCTCATATATCTGTACGCCGTTCTGGTCCAGGATCTTGCGCACGGCATACGGCGGGACGTAGATCCCCTGGTTGGCGATAGCGGAGTAGGCCCCGGCCATCTCCAGCGGGGAGATGCCGTTGGTGATGCCGCCCAGCGCCAGGGACAGGTTACGGTCCTTGGCCGGATCCAGGGTGGTAATACCCATTCTGATGGCATAGCTGTAGCCGTAGTCGACCCCGATCTGATTGAGCAGCTTGACGGCGTAGGTGTTGATGGAATTCTCGACCGCGATGCGCATGGTGATCAGGCCGCGGTACTGGTCGTCGTAGTTATAGAAGGTCTTTGGCCCGAAGGTGGCGGGCACGTCATCCTGAACATAGGCTTCGGTGTAGCCCTTCTCGATTGCCGGGGAGTAGACCACGATCGGCTTGATGGCGGATCCTGGCTGGCGCTTGGCCTGGGTGGCGCGGTTGAAGGGGCGCATCACCGAATGCTGGCGGCCACCGACCAGGGCCTGGATCTGGCCGGTGTGCTGGTCGACCAGCACCATCGCTCCCTGCACCTGCTGGCCCTTGTAATCGGCCGGGAAATTGGCCTTGTTGGCGAAAACATCCTCCATCTTCTGTTGCGCCGGCATGTTTAGAGAAGTGTAGATCTTCAGGCCGCCCTTGTAGATGAGGTTCTGGGCGGCATCCAGCGTCAGTCCCTGCTGCTGCAGGATGCCTTCGGTCTCGCTGATCACCTGGTCGGTGTAGTACGGGTATTGGTAGCTGCTTTTGGCTCCTTCGTGGTACTGCAATTTCTGTTGTTTGGCCTGGTCGGCCTCCTCCTGGGTGATCTTGCCGTACTTGACCATCTGGTCGAGCACGATCTCCTGCCTGTGTTTGGCTGTATCAGGGTTGGCGAAGGGGTTGTAGTTGCTGGGGCTGCGCACTATTTCGGCCATCAAGGCGCTCTCGGCCAGGGTCAGGTCCTTGGCGTTCTTATCGAAGTAGAGCACGGAGGCCGCCTGGATGCCATAGGCGCCGTTGCCGAACAGGATCCGGTTCAGGTACATTTCCAGGATCTCCTGTTTGGAGTAGTGCCGCTCCACCACCAGGGCCAGGATCGCCTCCTGGATCTTGCGCCGGAGCGATTTCACGTCGCTGAGATAGGCATTCTTGACCAACTGCTGGGTGATGGTGCTGCCACCCTCGGATTTGGCGCCACCGCGCAGGTCAGCCCACAGCGCTCTGGCGATCGCTTGCGGATCGATGCCGATATGCTCGTAGAAACGATTGTCTTCAGCGGCTACAAAAGCCTGGGGCAGGTAGGGCGGGAGATCCGAAAGCGGCACCGGCGTGCGGTTCTCATCCGCAAAGACCTGTGACGCTACCTGATCGTGGCGGTCATAGATGAGCGTGGAGGATGAGCCAGTCAACTTATTCGGGTCCCAGGACGGGAGTGTGATTATAGCCCAGGCAAAATTGCCGCATCCCACCAGCAAAAGGCTGATCAGGATCAGCATGGCCACCACGGTGATCAACCGGGCGGGCTTTAATCTTCTTTTTCGTTTCCTTTGTTTGGAGAGATTGAGATCCATCTGCCGTCTAGACATTGGTATCCCCTCCATGTGCTCGTATGAGCTTCCGGTTTATGCTACTGGTTGCTGGTAATCTGGGGAGGACCCGTGAGCAGGGTGAGGTGAAGGTCCTGGGTATGCTCGACGGCTTCAGGGGGGGCGATGACGGTTAGCACATCCCCAGCCTGGATAATGGTGTGGGCTTCGGGAACGACAATCTCCTTGGCGTGGCGCTGCAATGCCAGTACCGTGCCGCCAGTGCGTGCCCGAAACTGAACATCCTCCAGGCTTTTCCCGGCCAATGGGGAGTCCGGCTCGACACGCAACTCCTGGATGCGCTGCAGCCGGGTGGCCATCTTAAAAGTATAGTCCAGCAATTCGTCTGTCAGCCGCACGATCTCGTTATCCAACCGGCTGCGCTCATCCAGGTACTGATTCAGGCGCCGCTGGATGTCCGACAGGATCTGGCGCTGGCCGTACTCGGCCAGGTAGTTCTCGGCATTCGGTTTAGATTGTACCGTCACCCCGATCCCCGGGTGCAGTTCCACGATCCCTCTCTCCTCAAGGATGGCCAGGGCACGGCGAATAGTCTCCGGAGACACGCTGTATCGGCCGGCCAGGGATGAGCGCCCAAAGATGCGCTGCCCCTCGCGGTATTCCCCGCGGGCGATTCTCGTGGCGATATCGACGGCGATGTTGATGTATCGTGCAAAATGTCCCTGATGAAGATTGTCTGGCAATAAGGCCATCCCCTCTTGAATAACATACTAACAATCAGTTTTTAAACTTACAGGTAGGTACAATATTTATCCTGTCATCGAGTTCTGCGCCGTTTTCCTTCAGGCCGGTCGTTAGCCCGGATACGGCACCCCCCGCTTCGAAATAAGCGGGGGCATCAGAGCGGGTAGTCATCGGATAAAGTATAGCACATTGAATATGAGGCTAAAAGCCATGCCAGCCTCCCCTTAAGTTTTGTATGCATGTAGATGAAAAATATGCCATGACTGTGCAGCGTATCTCCAAACGTGAGGCCGGCGCTTCCTGCGATGTTAATTCTAAATGATGACTACAGCTAAATTTAGATTGAGATAGAAGAAGATGTCCCCTGATCTGTTTGACCTGTAGCGCACAGCAGCCACAATTATTCTGTCAACGATGGGTGCCAACATCCGCTTGAAAATATAGCATCCTATCTATATAATAAGAAAAGATAAAATCTTCATAAAAGCCGAAGTGGCGGAATTGGCAGACGCGGCGGACTCAAAATCCGTT
>JAHFCR010000135.1 GCA_023249405.1 Peptococcaceae bacterium
GATGTTCGTGGCTGCCATCTTGGGCGCGGCTTTGCCCGAAGCAGCCAGATAGACCGTGAACAGGTAAAAGTCCAGGGTCCAAATGACATACACGAGGTAGAAGACCGCCGGCGCCGTTGAATCAGGGGAGGCCCGGAATATCCGGCCCAGGGATACAATTAGGACGTATAGGGCGGGGGAAGCTCCCAACAGCAGCCAGGGGACCAGGCCTCCCAGCACCAGAGCGTTGAACATCTGGCGGCGGGAAACCGGACGGGCCAGGAGAAAGTCGACCGTCTTATCCGGGCTCCAGATGGCGGCGCTGCCGCCCAGATAAGCCGCCCATAGCCCGACAGCCAAAAAGTTGTTGCCTACCCAGGCCACTCTGCCCAGGTCCCGCAACACCAGCATGGTCAGGATACCCAACGAAATGACCAGCCAGAGGATGTAGCGTTGCCTATGCCACACCCATTGCCAACGCAGCAGGGCGGGGTGCCACCAACGTTCTCTCCGGGTGTCCAGGCCGCAATCGTCCATGCCCCATCCCTCCTTACGAGCGATGAAAATACCCCTTTCCAAGATCCGGGCGCCCCCGCTCAGCCGGCAGCAGCCGGGGAACCAGGCCGTCCGGCGCCACATCCGTCCCGGCAGACTGAGGTATGGGACACACCTCATGCATATTACATGCATGAGAGTAATGTCCCGAAATGTTCAGACCGTTTACGAACCGGCCTCCGGCTTACCGTATTAACGCCCGGTCTTCCTCCGCATAGGTGATGAAGATATCCTCCAGGGTCTGGTCCAGCACCTCAAAGGTCACCCGGTCCAGGGAACAGAGCCTCTCCGTCAGCTCCTCCACGTGACCGGAAACCACCAGCACCGTCCGGCCGTCTTCCTGCTCCAGGCGCCGCACGCCCGGCCAGGTACTCAGGCTGGCGGGGACCCCGTCCGGGAAAACCGCCCATATTTTCTTTTCCTCCGCCAGCAACTCATCGAGCGGGCGGGAGAGGAGCAGGTGGCCGCGGTTCAGGAAACCCACCCGGTCGGCCAGCCTCTCCACGTCTGTCAGGTTGTGCGAGGAGAGAAGGATGGTCCGTCCCGCCCCGGCCACATCCTCCACCAGGAGCTTGATCACCTGGCGCCGGCGCACGGG
This sequence comes from Peptococcaceae bacterium, assembly GCA_023249405.1. GTDB lineage: Bacteria > Bacillota > DSM-12270 > Thermacetogeniales > Thermacetogeniaceae > Palsa-1188. The sequence goes on from JAHFCR010000135.1 coordinate 1,133, forward strand.
ATCGAGGCCGGTGTCCGGCTCATCCAGGAGCAGCAGTTCGGGCTCCGGGCCCAAGGCCAGGAGCAGGGCCAGCAGGGTAACCCTGCCTTTGGACAGATGCTTGACCACCGCCCGGGGATCCAGCCCGAACTCCCGCCGGTAGGATTCCACCTTGCAGGTGTTCCAGGTGGGATAGAGCGCCCGGCAAAGCTCCAGCAATTCCCCAACCCTGGCATATTCCGGCATCTGACCGATTTCCGGCTGGTAGCCCACCCGCGACCTCACGGCCACTCCCCGGGTGATGGGGTCGAGGCCCAGCACCAGCATTTCGCCGGCGGTCGGCTGCAATAAATTCATGAGCAGTTTGATGGTGGTGGTCTTGCCGGCGCCGTTGGGGCCCAGAAGGGCAAAAACGCTGCCCCGCGGTATCTCCAGGTTCAGGTCTTGTAAAACTGCCAGACCCTTGAACACCTTCGTCAGGCCCCGCGTCAGAACGGCAGGCTCGTAATCAGGATTGATCAAGCTCCTTCTCCAGCTCCCTTCCTTCCAGACCGGGCCGATCAGCAAGCCCTGCCCGCACTGTCTCCATTACTTCCTCCGGTGGGCAGCCGAGGTGGTAAGCCTCGGCCAAAAGCCTGTCCACGGCCAGGATAAGTCGCTTTTTGCGCTCTTCCTCCTTTAATTGCGGAGAGCCGGCGGCGACGAAGGAACCCTTGCCCCGCCGGGTGGTAATGACACCTTCCCGTTCCAGTTCCTGGTAGACCTTGGCGACAGTATTGGGGTTCACGGCCAATCGGCCGGCCAGTTCCCGCACCGGGGGAAGTTGCTCGCCCGGCCCCAGCAGGCCGCTGGCCACAGCCATACGTATCTGCTCCATGAGCTGCACGTAAATTGGGATGCCCCGGCCCGGTTCGACCCTCAGCCACAAATGTTCCGGCCCCCTGATAAATACTATTGTACTAATATTATAATACACATGGGCTGCAGTCAAGCCCAGTTTGAATTTATCAATGAGCGATCAAAAGAGTTTATCGCTGCCGAACAACCGGTAATCTCGATCAAGCTGCAGGAGTTTGCCGACGAAACGGGGCTCTCAATCTCCGTCAATCACTTCCCTCCTGGCGCCGGCAGGTGGAACAAAATTGAATATCGGCTATTTACCTTCATCAGCCAGAACTGGAGAGGCAAACCCCTGATAATCCATGAAGCCATTGTGAACCTGATTGTTGCGACCACTGCTAAAACAGGACTACGATTCAACTGCGCGCTGGATACCAATTCCCTCAGTGCTTGATTGTGTTAATGAAAATATTCCCCAAGCTTCTCTCCAAAAAACAGACTTTAAAGGGTAAATGCTCAATTTCTTTAGTGCCGGTTACTGTAAAACCGCATGTCTGGTACCAGCTCTTTAATAGATCATGATTATCCACGATCCCGATCGATAGCTTAGCCCCCTGGTTATGCTTTACATATTCAATGACAAAATCGATCATCGCCCTCCCGTGTCCCCGATGCCTGTATCCGGGGAGAACAGCCAGCTTCTCGATATAGAATACCCCTCCGCCCGCTTTCTCGACGGCAACAAAACCGGCCTGGACTCCATTGTCAAAAAGACCGAACATGGCTATGCCCTTATCCCTCATTTTCAACAAATCGGCAAACTTGATAAAAGCAGCATGGGTAGGCGCATTTTCCGGGGTCAGGTTAAAATCTGCGGCCACCGTCATAAAAGAGGCTCTTATGACCTCAACGCTTGTCTCCAGTTCCTGATCGGTCGAGACGCTTTTTATCATGTACGCCATCTCCCACATCTGATTTTTAAGCGTTCACGAAGACTGCTTTACAGTCGCCCGCCCGGATGATCATCCAGATCAACACCCTGGCTGACCCGTACGCTTTTGTTCGATCTCCGGTTGGCAACGATCAGCCCGGAGATCACCAGCAACGCCCCGAGAATCTGCCGCACATCGATCTGTTCCCCGAGCCACAGAATCCCGAGCAGTATGCTGATGACGGGCACTAGGTTATGGAAGGCCACCGTTCTCACGGGGGTCGTCTCCTTGATTCCCCGGTACCAGAACGTGAACGGAATAATCGTACCCAGGACGATGATATAAGCGAGGCCGAGCCAGGTTCCGGATGAAAAGCGGTGCGGATATACCACAGGCCCGCTCAGCAGGCTGAAGGGCGCCAGCACCGCGAGGCCCCAGGTAAAAACCAGCGCCGCCAATTTGACAGGAGAGTAGCGGGCAAGCAATGGCTTGCCTAGAATGGCGTAGAGGGAGAAGAAGACGGCGCCCAATAGCACGATAATGTTCCCGGTAAAATTGGCCGAACTCAGGCTGAGCCTTGAGCCCGGCGTCCAGTAGACGATGCAGTAGATCCCGATAAAGGCCAGGATCGTTCCCGCCCACCGCTTCCGGGGCATCTGCTCCTGCTTACTGAGGGCGGTATAGATCCCGGTAAAGATCGGTGCAGTAGAGATCAGCAGGGACGCATCGGAGGCAGTGGTCCTGTGCACACCCAGGGTCCAACAGATCTGGTAGCACCCGACGCCCAGAAAGCCCAGCAGCATAATTCGATAGAAATCACCTTTTTCCACTCCCAGGCGTTCGCCCTGCAGCAGCAAACAGATGATGAGGATGATCGCCGTCGGCACGAACCTGATCAGTATGAACAGGTTTTCCGGCACCACATGCAGCGTATATTTGGCTATCGGATAGAGACCGCCCCATAAAACGGCCGTGATTATGGCAAAATATTCGCCTTTCCATATTGTCTTCATAA
>JAHFCR010000019.1 GCA_023249405.1 Peptococcaceae bacterium
ACCCCACCTGAATCAAGAATTTGTTTATTAGGACGAGGGCAATGTTTTAATCAACCGGGGAATGCTAAATCTAGGGCCGCTGGCAGGATGAAAAGATGGTTAGCGGTGCCAAACGCCTGGGTAGAATTAATCAGGTAGGGCAGCGATCAGAGAAAGGAGGTTGACACCATGCGGGAACAGATCGAAACTGCACTCGGCTGGATCCGCCCCTTTCTGCAGTGCGATGGTGGGGATGTCGAACTGGTCGACGTGAGCGACAAGGGCGTGGTCCAGTTGCGCCTCAAGGGAGCCTGCGGCGGCTGAGGCATGGCCAATACCACCCTCAAGCAGGGAATTGAGCGGTCGCTCAAGCAGCAGATACCAGGCGTGACCGAAGTGGTAGCAGTCAATTAGAATAAGGAAGGCGCCCTCCCTGTAGGGTGCCTTCCTTTGAGGTTTCGATCGCATAATGCTAAGAAAACAACTGGATGCGGTAACCGGCCAGATAGTGTTCTACCATATAATTGAGCGGTTTGCGTGCCAGGGTGAACTTGTCGGCCAGGAGAATCAGCACGTCTCTCAGCCCCTGGTTGCCGGCTTCATCATAGGTGGCAGCCAGGTCGTAAAAGTGCCGGCCCTCTTCCTCCAGGTTCTGCAGGGTGCGCAGTTTCTTACCTGACAATCGGGCTGCAATCATGTTAGAGCCCGTTTCCTGGCCGCGGCAATATTCCGAAAAGATCCCCGACACGAACAGGGCGATATCCGCCAGCCGCTTATAGAAGGGGAAGCGGTAGGACGGCTCGACCATTCCCGCCAGTTCCTGCACATCGTCGAAATCCAATTCACTGAAATGCCGCTGATAAGTCATGCCCCGCGCCCGGTAGACCACGGTGGCGCTCTCCACTCTGGTGAACGATGCCAGCATTCGGGCCAGATATTCGCGAACGTCTCTGTTGAGCAGCAATTTGGTAGTATTGCCGGCGTCGAAGACCGGTATGCGCATTCTCCGGTCAACGAACTCCATGGTGTAGGCCTGCTGGTCCATGTCCCTCTTGGCCTTGCGCAGCAGGATGCTGAATAGCAGGAAGGGAGACACTTTTAGAAAAATGTCCTTTTCTTCTTGAACACGGCCAAAGAGCTTCTCATCCTCCAGCATGATGTCTATGAAGTCTGGTTTATCCTTGAGGAAATTGCACAGGTAGTCATGGTCCTGCCTTTTAGTGACCACGGTCTTGACGATGAAGTTGAGGTCGGAGTCGGAAAGGTCTTGAAGATAACTCATTGCCACGCTCATCTGTTCCACCCCCCATCGGAAACGGTACCAATGCCATCTGTCAAAGCCCTTGGGCTAACGCGGGAGACGACGGAACTTCACAGCGGAGTTGCACAAGCCCTCTGAACGCCTGATCAGGTCTTCTATCTATTTTAGTTTATCATGCCGCCGGGCATGACAACAATGGTAATTGACTGGGTATGCGCTTGACAAAATGAGGCAGAAGTCTTATAACAGGTCTGTAGTAAAAATTATCTATGGAGGGGTGAACGAGCATGCCGACCTATGAGTATCAATGTGGTCACTGCGGTCGCTTTCAAACCACGCAGCCCATTACCGAGCCGGCCCTGACGGTATGCCCGACCTGCGGACAGCCTGTACAGAGGCTGATCTCCCGCAACGTGGGGATCATCTTCAAGGGCTCGGGCTTCTACTGCACGGATCACCGAAGCAATACCTGCCTTAGCGGGTCTGGTGACGAGAACGGCAAACCGGCTGCTGGGAACGGCAAACCGGAAACCAAGGCGACGGAAACTAAGACAACGCCGGCCAAGGCGACGGAAGCCAAGAAGCAGACAGCGCCGGCTGCCGGCAAGGCATAGAGCAAAGCAACATTTAGGACAGTATTCGAGACAACCACGCTGTTAGGCGTGGTTTTTCGCGTCCGGGACTGGACCAGATAGGGATAAAAAACAGTGTAAATGGCCATAATTTGGGATGTGGCTGACAAGACAGCCCAATTCCTAAAGGTGGAGTGGGTGTAATAGCATGAGTAAGAAACAGGAACAGATCAGGCTGCAACGGATCCCGGGCAGAGAATCGCTCTTCGATCTCTTCCGGCAGGTTAGCGAGAAGGTCCGGCGCGATAAAACTGTTGCTTCTTTCAAAGAACGCTAAGGGCAGGGGGGAGTGTTAACCGCTTGTCTTATCCAATCTATTTCGACGTGGCACTGCGTACAGTCCTGGCATTCTTCGCCATTCTGCTGGTGACCAGGATCCTGGATAAGGAGCAGGTTGGCGAATTGACCTTCTATGAGTATGTGACGGGTATCACCATCGGGTCGCTGGCGGCGGATATGGCCACGATTACCATCATCAGCCCCTGGGTGATCCTCACCGCTCTGGTGGTGTTTGCCGCCCTGGCCTTCCTGATGGGATACGTGTCCCTGAAAAGCAGGGCCGCCCGCAAGCTACTGGAGGGAGAACCGACGGTGGTGATCCAGAACGGCAAGATCATGGCGAAAAACATGGGCCGCTGCCGCTATAACATCGACGACCTGCTGCTGCAGCTTCGCACCCAGGGAGTATTCAACGTGGCCGACGTGGAGTTTGCGGTGCTGGAGTCCAATGGACAGCTGAGCGTGCTGCCGAAATCCCAGAAAAAACCGGCTACCCGGGAAGACCTGCGCATCGCCTCTAATTATGAGGGGTTGTCCAGCGAACTAATCGTCGACGGCGAGGTGATCTACCAGAATCTGCAGCAGAACAACCTGGATGAATCCTGGCTGATCCACGAGATGGAGAAACAGGGGATCCATTCCCCCGGGGAGATCATGCTGGCCAGCCTGGATACTCAGGGCAACCTGTACGTGGACCGGAAAAAGGATGGACTGCAGATGGTTCAGGTATCTGACCAGAGTGGCCAAGGCAGTTAATTTATGTTTTTATGACGGCTGATCGATTCCAAGGGATATCATCCTAATTGCATGCTCGACATCTTGTGCATCAGAGCGCCTCTAACCAAAAGGCGCTTTTTTATTTGGGGATCGCAGCCCGTTTGTTGTAAAATATAGAAGCACGGGCCTCTGCCGGGGTAGGGTATGCGGCTCTCTGGTCCATGGAGATATGCCTCCATGGACACTGGTCGGCTGCTCATGATATGAAGGGAGTATTTATCCATGAATGCCATCCGCTTTGGAACTGATGGCTGGAGCGCCATCATTGCAGATGAATTTACCTCTGGCAACGTTCGTCTGGTGGCCCAGGCGATTGCCCGGTACGCCTTCAATTCCGGCAATGCCGGGTGCGGTCTGGTAATCGGGTACGATAGCCGGTTCCTGTCGGAACGTTTTGCAGCCGTGGCAGCCGAGGTGATCTCCGGTAACGGAATCCCTGTTTTAATGACGGAAAAAGCTACCCCGACCCCGGTCGTTGCTTACGCTGTTAGAGAACTGGGGGCGGCGGGAGCGGTGATGATCACTGCCGGCCACCGCTCGCCTGAGCATAACGGAGTCAAGTTTATCCCGGGTGATACCGGATTCACAGCTGCAGAGAGCAACGCGAACATTGAGGATTATCTCAACCGGCTGACAGCTTCCGACGTGCGGTTATTACCGATCAAGACCGCCAGGGAACGTGGTCTGGTCCGGCTGATAGATCCTAAGCCAAACTACCTGGCACACCTGCACGGCATTATGAAATACAATACTGTCTGCCGCGGGCAACTGCGGGTGGTGATCGACCCGATGTGGGGCGCTGGTATCGGCTACCTGGATGACCTGCTGCGCGAGGGATGTAGCAAGATCGAAGTCATCCACGGTAACCGTGACGTTCTCTGCGAGGGACAGCTCCCGGAGCCGGCGGAGTCGAATCTGGCTGATCTCAGGAAAGCCGTGATGAGGGAACAGGCTGACCTGGGCCTGGCCCTGGATGGGGATGCCGGCCGGTTCGGAGTGATCGACCGGGATGGCAGCTACCTGACCCCCAACGAGATCATCTATATGCTGCTGCACTACCTGACAGAATACCGGAACTGGCGGGGAGCGGTGGCGCGCACCGTGGCCACAACCCATATGATCGACCGGATTGCTGCGGAATACGGACTCCCCGTTGTGGAAACACCCGTGGGTTTCCAGTATGTCGGACAGTCCCTGATCAAACACCGCAGCATTCTGGGCGGGGAGGAGAACGGCGGGCTGAGTGTTCAGGGGCACGTTCCCGTGGGGGACGGGATTCTGGCTCTAGCCCTGGTGGTGGAGATGGTGGCATCCTCACACGGTATGTCCCTGCGGGCCTACCAGGAGGAGATCCAGCAAAAGTTTGGCAAGCTGGTGAACGGCCGCCTGGATTTGCCATGCGATCCGGACCAGAAGAATGGCTACTTGTCCCGCCTGGAACAGTGGTCACCCCGGGAGATCAACGGTAGGCAGGTAATAGAACGCCACGTCAAAGATGGTGTCAAGCTGGTCCTGGATGATGGAAGCTGGGTCTTGGTCCGATCATCCAGCACCGAACCCCTGCTTCGGGTCTATAGTGAAGCACCCGATGTGGATAACCTGGACAGGCTGCAATTGAATGCCTGCCAGGCGCTGGGTCTGGATCCTGGAATTTTGTGAAAAAAACGATCAATATTGGACTTATTTCATATTTTGTGGCAGGATTATTACGCATGGTGTCGAAATGCACAAAATGTGTCTTAGTTTGCTGTTTTTTTTGGACAGTTGCAGCCCGGCTAGCTTAAGAGGTGGAAGTTAAACATGGCAGATTATAAATCGCTTGACCGGGTTGCTAGAAAGGCATTAGCAACAATCATAGAAGGGCAGGATGAACTCTTCAGCATTGCCGAGTCGGGGCGCAGTGAGTTAGAACAGTTACAGCTGACATTGGATGCAGCCGTTGCAGAATCAGCGGCAATTCATGAAGCTGCAGCTACGTCTAACATTGAGCCCACCCGCTGGAAGCAACTGGAGCAAGATCGAAAAAGGCTGACGCAGATAATTGACCATGCCGGCCTCCTCATGACGAGGTTTGACGTGGCCTTACAATACTTGCAGGGCGTGCTTCCGGAGGTGGATCTGGCTGGGGATCGCTTGTCCCGGAAACAGGTAGGGCAACTGGTGGTCCGGATGCTGGACAACGAGAGACGACGCATCGCCCGGGAAATTCACGACGGGCCTGCCCAGGTACTGGCGAACCTGCTGCTCAAGACGGTGTTTTGCGAGCAGCAGTTGACCAAAGAACCGGCAGTTGTACAAAACGAACTGCTGGAGTTGAAGGAGACCATCCGTAGCAGCTTGAGGGATATTCGCAGGATCCTGTTCGACCTGCAGCCGAAGAACCTGGACCAGGGACTGATAGAATGCCTGCGTCATGTAACCGAGGATTATCAGGAGCGATATGGTTTGCAAGTGACGCTCACCTGCCTGGGGCAGGAGCGGCATCTGAGCGGTCCTGAGGCCAGCACCCTGATCCGGATCATCCAGGAAGCCCTGAACAATGTTTATAAGCACTCCTGTTCGGATCAAGCCGTGATCAAGCTGGAACTGGAAAGGTACCGGGTGACCGCTCATATTCGCGACGGCGGAAAGGGGTTTGACTTGCAGTCAGTGGTGCAGAACAATGGGCATTATGGTTTGATGAACATGCGGGAACGGGCCTGCCTGGCAGGCGGGTCACTGCAGATCAGCACTGTTCCAGGGCAAGGTACGGAGATAAGCGTTACTATTCCGATCGCGGAGGGAGATGGATGGATTGGATGAGATTCGGATCCTGATAGCGGATGATCATCCTCTTATCAGAGAGGGTTTGCGTCGGATCCTGGATTCGGACTTACAGTTGCAGGTTGTCAGTGAGGCCGGAGACGGGCAGGGGGCCATTAATCAGGCGCGCCAGTTGACGCCCGATGTGATCCTGATGGACCTGAAAATGCCGGGTACCGATGGTGTTGAGGCCAGTCGTGTGATCAGGCGGGAGTTTCCGGAGATCAAGATCATCATCCTGACTGTGGCTGAAGATGATGACATGCTGGAGGCCATCCGGGCCGGCGCCTCCGGTTATCTGTTGAAAGATGTGGAGCCGGACGAGCTGCTAAAAGCGATTCATACTGTTTTCGAAGGCCGGCCGGCCTTTCATCCGCTGGTCACCAGCCGCCTGCTCGGGGAATATAACCGGTTGAGCATGCCGGTTCGCAAGGATGACGAGATCGGCCTGCTGACCGAGAGGGAAAAAGAGGTGCTCGGTCTGATCGCCCAGGGTGAATCTAATAAGAATATTGCCCACAAGCTATTTATTAGCGAGAAAACTGTGAAAAATCATATCACTAGCATTTTCAGGAAATTAAAGGTAGAGGACCGTACTCAGGCTGCCATATTTGCCATTAAAAAGCGGATGGTAGAGGTTTAACCGCGGTTTTCCTTCCCGCATATATTGGATCAGGGAAGGGGATGTCAACGTGGGTACGGTGCTATTTGTTTTAATCTATGGGTTAGCCCTTTACGGGCTAATTTTGCTTTTATGGAAGCTTGCCCTCCTGCTTTGCGGCCATACAGCGGCAAATCCATATTTGAGCCTGCTGTTTGTGGTTCGGAACCAGGCTGCGATCATAGAGGGTCTGATCAGGGAGATCCTGGCTGCATATAACACTTCCCGCTTGCACTTCGACCTGGTGATCGTTGACAATGGCTCCAGCGACGATACACCGGAGATCTTGAGGCGCCTTGACAAACATAATGCCTTCGCTTTCATCGAGTGCCATGATCCGGATGGACAGCCGCTGGAAACCGGACTGCATGCCTGTCGCGGGGAAATGGTCTGCTATTTCAACCTTGTCGGCCAAGTCAACCCGCGGCTGGTGGCCCGTTTGGCGCGCAGACTGCTGAAGGGCGAGGAGATCCAGGCCCCACTGGAACACTGTGCGGTGACCCTGGTGCGCAGGAAAAATATTTCTCCTTAAATTCCCAGGCAGGTTTTTGGGGTCTCAGGGTGGAAATTAGAAGTTGGATAAAAGAGTCGGTGGGGCCGGTGGCTATGAACTGACCTACTTTTGAATTATGTGGCGCGGCTGGGGGGCCGGTTGGATGAGTCTATTCTCGCTATACCTGGCTCACAATGAGATGAGCGGGCTAATCTACCTCTCTCCGGACCTGTCTTTCGACAGGGCCTACCTTAACGCCATCCTGGGGCTTCAGAGCATGGTTCCCCTGACCGGGCCCCTCCCGGCAGGGATTGGCGCATCTCTCTTGGATGGCCTGAACATCCGTCTGGCCCGGTTTGCAACCCGGAGGAATCGTTGGAGCAGTGGCCGCCCAGCCTTCGAAGCGCTGGCGCAGCTCAGCCGGAGGGAACTACGCACCCTGGCGGGCAATCTCCAATTTACATCCCTCGATAAAGCGTATTTAAGTGATGATGTGCGTGAGTTGGCGGGACAGGTCATCCAGAACGGGCCGGGTCTGCCGGTCTCTTTCCCCGGACAGGGGGAACTGGCGGAACTGCAGAGGCTTCTGACTGGGCGTCTGTTGCGTCCGGTGGAGATCGCCCGGACACTCGGCTGGAACGGGGAGGAGAGGCGCCTGAACTGGACGATCCAGGCCCTCTGCCTGGCTAGGCGTGTCCAGCTGATGCCGGCCCTATTTCCTCTGAGAGGGAGTCTGGTGCGGTGCCAACGCTGCGGATGGGAGGGAATCCCCCGGCCGGTATCCTGCAAAAGCTGCGGATGGCCGGACTGCTGTGAGTGCCCCGAATGCGCCGTCATGGGGGGATTGAGCCTGTGCGAGACGCTCTATACCGCCGTGGTGTCCCGAGATGCCTCTGAAACTGCTGGCGGCGAAAAGCCAGCCAGCAGTCAAGGTCTGCTCTCGGGTCTGTTCAGACTGTTTCGGCCACCGGCGACTGGAATAGCTGCCGGTGGCCGCTCCGCTGCCTGCCGCCCCCTCTATTTGCAAGTTCACGATGATACGTTGACTTGGGCGCATCATCCCGAATACGGGTGGGACGATAGGGCAGGGGGGACGAAACTGACCGGATCGCTGGTGGGGCAATCCCGTCCATCCCGGCGCAGCGGAAGATTTCAGCTGGATGTGGAGTTCACCCCGCCGCAGCGGGCGGCAGTCGAAGCGTTGCTGAAGTTTGGCGTCAGTTCTGCCCCGGATAGCCGTTGCCTGGTCTGGGCAGCCTGTGGGGCGGGCAAGACAGAGGTCTCCTATCCGCTCATCGGACAGGCCCTGGGCCAGGGGTCAACGGTGCTTTTCGCCACTCCCAGACGGGATGTCGTTCTGGAGGTGGCGCCTCGTCTAGAGCGGGCCTTCGGTAAAGAGAAAGTGGCGGCCCTCTATGGAGGCAGCGGCAACCGGGCGAGAGAGGCGCCGCTGGTGGTGGCGACTACCCACCAGACCCTGCGGTGGCACAGGCATTTTGACCTGGTGATCCTTGATGAAGGAGATGCCTTTCCTTATCCGGGGAGCAGGATGCTGCACTATGGGGTGGAGCAGGCTCGCCGCAGTGGAGGCAAGCTGGTCTATCTCACTGCCACGCCCGCATCCTGGATGCTCGATCAGGTTGATCATGATGGAGTTGACATAATTAAGATACCGGCTCGCCCGCACGGTTTTCCCCTGCCGGAACCACGCTTTTTGAAGCTGCAGCCGTTTCTGGTTAGAGGCCGGGAGACGATCATTCATCCCGAGGTGCTCAACATGGTCAAGGCTACCGTCGAGCAGTTCCATGCCCCGCTGTTCCTGTTCGTACCCGGAGTGGAACAGACCGCCCTAGTCGGGCAGGCGTTGAGAAATGCAGCCGGCAAGCCGCCCTTGGATAGCTTCAAGCCATCCTGGATTGAATGGAGCCATGCCGGCGATCAGCACCGGGACCGTAAGCGAGAACGTTTCTTCAACGGAGAGTATCCAGTACTCGTGACCACTACCATCATGGAGCGGGGAGTAACGCTGCCGCGGGCGCATGTGATCGTGTTGTGGGCCGACCAGATGGGCGTCTTTGCAACTCCGACCCTGGTGCAGATCGCCGGACGGTGCGGGCGCAACCCATCCTACCCTACTGGAGAGGTCTGGTTTATGGGCCCTGGTATCAGCCGGGAAATGGAGGAGGCCCTGGGGCAGATCCGGGCTATGAATGCTGAGGCGGCCAGGCTGGGTTATCTCCGCTCCGATTATCTGGAGGCGCTACGGGAGTTGATGAGGAATGAGGCTCAGGATCGTCCTGCCAGAAGGTTTAGCTGACGCGATCAGAGGACTGCTGTTCCCACAAGTGCCTGGTTGCCCTCTATGCGGCCGGGCCGGATCGGCGCGACATCTCTGTCGGGCTTGCCTGATATCCTGGTCCGAGCTGACCCGGAATCTGCAGATCTGCAAGCTGTGCGGGCGTTTTTACGGGTGTTTGGAGCCCGATGGAGTCTGCCGGGACTGCCGCCAGGCGCCACCCCCCTTTGTATTTGCCCGGGGTGTGGCGCCCTACGAGGGCTTGGTCCGGGATGCTCTGTACCGCTATAAGTTTACCGCTGGCCGGGAATTGGCCGGACCCCTGGGAGAGTTGTTGGCTGCCCTGATAGTAGAGCTGATCCCCTACCGCCAACTGGCCGGAGTGGTCTCAGTGCCGCTGCATCCCAACCGGGAGCGGGAACGGCGCTTTGACCAGGCAGCCCTGCTGGCGGCGGAGGTGGCACGGTTGCTGCAGTTGCCCCTGATCACCGGCGCTCTTGTCCGGTTGCGGGACACTCCCAGTCAGACCGCCCTCTCCCGGGCAAACCGCAGGTTGAACATGGCCGGCGCCTTCCAATCCGGGTCTGAGGCGGCCGGTTTGGCGGGACGCGGCATGCTGCTGATTGACGACGTATTCACCACCGGTGCTACCACCGGGGAATGCAGCCGCACTCTTCTGGCAGCCGGCGTTGGCGGTGTCTACGTAGCGACACTGGCCACCAGCGCCATCAGGGATCAGATCGAGAACGAGGCTTCCGAATCGGCTTGACAATCAAGGGCGTCCTTTTTTTGCGCCCGAGGCTTGTCCGGTCTTGTATTGATACTTCATCGGGTGCAAAATAGGATTAGGAGGTTCTCCTGAGATGCCCTTTTTTTTACTGATCCTACTGATCCCTCTGTTGCTCATGCTGCTGTTCTACAACGTGGCAGCCTTTTCTTTCGCGCGTTTGGGACTGTCTTATAACGGCGCCTTCCTGTTTCTGACCGCCTGCGTGCTCGGGAGTCTGATCAATATACCTCTGTCGCGCCGCCGGACGGTTACCCGGGGGCGCAAGGCGACGCCCTTTTCCTTCCTGTTCTTTTACTATCCCCCGGTGGTGCAGGAGCAGATGATCTGCGTCAATGTCGGCGGCGCCGGGCTCCCGGCCCTCTTCTCCATCTATCTGCTGATAACGCGGGTGCCGCTGCTGCCCACCCTGATCGCCATGCTGCTGGTAACCATTGTGGCAAAGCTGATGGCCAGACCCCAGCCGGGAGTGGGGATTGTCATGCCGGCCTTCATTCCGCCGCTGGTAGCGGCTGCCGCCGCTCTGCTAATGGAAATGACCGGCCTGGCCTATCCCGGCCAGGCCGCTTCCATAGCCTATGTGGCCGGCACCATCGGCACCCTGGTGGGGGCCGATCTTCTGAACTGGCGGGCGATTCAGAATCTGGGCCCCCAGATGGTCAGCATCGGAGGGGCCGGGGTATTCGACGGAATATTTTTAGTAGGCATTATCGCGGCTTTTCTGGGGTGACCGTCTGGATTCCCCGAACGGGATCGAGCTCGGCCTTGAACTTCAGGGCATCAATCAAGTTGACATAATTATCCCGCTCGGACTGGCTCTTGAGCAGGGGCAGGTTGTACCGGGCTACCACCAGTCCGGCTCTGAAGCTGCCTCGCAGCAGCGCCAGGGCGGTTTCGGCATCTGCCTTGACAGGGGCGTAAGACTTGGGCAGCGCTGACCGGATCAGACCGGCGATCTGCAGCGAAAGCCGGGCGATCTCCAGCGGTACATCCATGGCGTGAACTGGCCCATGGGGGTCTCCTGCCACCACTTCCCGATAGGCGGCCCCGTCCTCCTGAGCAAGTTCCAGGCAGCGCCCAGTCAGTTCATCAGCTTGCTCCAGAATCTGTTTCCAGAAGGCCAATTGCTTGTCGTAGCCGGACTCACCTTCGGCCTTGTCCTCCAGCTTGCGCAGGTTGACCCGGCAGACCATGGCAAATAGGGCTGCCCCCTGGGCGGCGGTCAGCCCGGCGGAGGCCCCGGCGCTGGGAAAGAGGGAATCGTCAGCCAACTCTCTGAAATAATCAGTAATGGTCAGGTCCTTGATGATCGGCAAAGACAAACGGCATCTCTTCCTTTGCGTCCATTATTATCCTTCTAGCTACCCAATAGTTCGATGCAACAAGCGATTTAACCTCTTTTCCCCTGACAGGAGAGAAATAATGAGGCCGTCTTGCTTTTTCAAACAGCTGTCAGAGTGCCGGTTGAGCCTGTTCCATAAATACTCCTGCAAGAAAAAGATGCGGTGAATTTCACCGCACCAATCTGTCATGCAAGTATCGATCAGGTTATTCCTGTGGGGCCTCTTTCTTGCCGTGCTTGGATATGATCTCCGGCACCAGTTCGGCCAGCTTGTCGATCATGCCCTTCTTTCCCAGAGAGTACACCTGGGCCTCGCCGCCTTGCACCAGGATCAGAGCGGTCGGGGTGATTGACCCACCGGCCCCGCCACCGCTACCCGTGCCGCCACCCTTGCCCGGCTCGGTGCCTTCACCGGTACCGGTACCGTAGCCGAAGCTGGCGGACATGATCGGGATGATCTGGATATCGCCGGCGGTGATCGGTTCGCCCACGATCGTCTTAGTGCTGATCAGGCGTTCCAGGTGATCGACCAGGGCATCGACATTCTCTTTAATCATTGACAACAGCCTCCTTTTGTTGACCTCGTTTTTTTAGTTTTCTCGTTATCAACTGCGACCACCAGATGCTCCTTACCGGGGCGCTGAGCAGCAGGAGTCCGGTCAGCCAGAGCAGTCTTGCTAATATTGCCCGCCCCTGCACCGAGCCCTGAAAGCGCAGCACCGCTTCTGCAAAGTTGGGCTGCAGGTGGCATTCCCACTGTCCGGGGTTCAGCGTGGCCAGCAGGCCTGCCAGGTAGCCGGTGAGGTCCGGGTCCTCGAAGCCGGCCTCGCCCTCGAAGCTCAGCCGGAGATCGAGCGAGCGTTCCAGCCGGAACAGGCAGCGGAACACCTCCCTCAGAACCTGTTTATCCAGATAAGACCGCGCCGTGCGAGTCCAGGCCAGATCGACTTTACCTGGGCGCCGCCGCTCCTGTTTTTTGGCTTTGATCCATCGTAGTTGTCTCGTCCATCGGCCGAGCCGCAGGCTCATCTGTACCGGTTGGCCGCCGGTGGCGACCACCTGGAATTCGATCAGCCTGCCCGCCCAGGACAGCCTGCCCTCAAAGTTGGCTATTTCATCATTGAGGCCGGCCTGGGCGGAGAAGTTGAACGGCGTCAGGAGCAGAACTGCCAGAAGGATGACGATGCCGAGCAGGATCCAGAGGAGTACCCAAAATACCATCACCATTTAGTGGCGTCCCTTCTTGCCCAATTGTGCCTGCAGCAACCAGCGTCCTCCACTGGACAGCGCACCGGCCAACAGCCCCGGCAACTCTCTCACAGCTGTTCTCGTCAGGTTTTTCACTGCGCCCGTACCTGGTATGTAGGTGGTGGCCAGGCCCAACGGCGCCCAGGCCAGGCGCTGGGATTCCCAGAAACCGATTCTGACCGGCGGCTCAGCAGGTGCCAGGCGGCCCGCAGCGATCGCCTGCTGCCGGAGGTAGGGCAGTTCCGGAGGCGCCTCTACCGCCTCGGGTTGGGCCAGTTCCAGCCACAGGCGCCGCTGCCGGGAAAATTCCCGGCGGCAGTTACCGCAGAGCCTCAGGTGCTCCTGTAGGTGCCGTGCTGCTTCCGGGCTCAGCTCTCCATCCAAAAATTCCTGCAGCAACTCCTGATCGCACTCCACTGTCATGCCTCCCAACCGTAATCTTGGCACAGAATCTGCCGGAGCAGGCGGCGCCCACGGAATAGGTAGGTCTTGACCGTACCCTCCGGTAACTCCAGAACTGTCGCGATCTCCTGGTAGGTCATTCCTTCCTGGTGCCGGAGCGCTATCACCAATCCCAGCAGAGGCGGCAGCCGTACCAGGGCCTGCTGGAGCGCCTGTTTGGTCTCCAGCCACTCCACCGCTGTTGGCGGGTCATCGCCGCCTCTGCTGGGAGATACCCTCCCCATGTTCCTGTCCAGGGCGTCGATCTGGTCAAGGAGCGGCAATTCCGGCCGGCGTTTCTTGATGAACTTGAGGCAGACATTGATCACCAGCCGCCTGAGCCAGGGTTTGAAGGGTCTATTGATCTGGTAGCCGGAGAGCCCGGTGACAACCCGCATCATGGACTCCTGGGCCAGGTCCAGAGCGTCCTCCCGGTGACCGGTCAACCGGTAGCACAGGCTGTAGATATAACCCTCATATCGTGAGAGCAATAGCCGGTAGGCCTCTTCCTGCCCCTGACGGCACCCTAGTACCAGTTGGCTGTCCTCCGTCTCCATCCCTGCCCATCCCTGCCCTTCATTAACCTATATCCTATTGCAGGCGGAAAAGTTTCAGGCCTCCTGGAAAATAGTTTGTGCTGTCCCGGGCCTTGGGACACTAGCTGCTGGCAGGCCGCCCCGCCCGTTGGCCGCCGGCGCTGGTTCCTGCGTCCGGTGATTATTAGCAGGATTTTCAGCGTGATTACTTAATTTATAACCGAAAAGAGCGGAATGTAAACAGCCTGTTCGCAGATCGCTGCATTAGAGGTGAGTTCATGATGATTATCCTACTGACACTGTTGATGATTCTGAATATGATCACCCTGGCCCTATTGTTCTTGTTGTGGCGCCAGAGTCCATACGACAGGATAGGGCGCCTGGAGGGCTACCTGACCGCCCTGGAGCGGGGTCAGACCCGGGGCGAGCAGGTGATCCGGGAGGAGCTTGCCCGGAGCCGGACCGAGGCCAGCCTCACCGCCAGGCAGGGCCGGGACGAGCAGGGCAGCACCCTGAATGCTTTCGGGGAATCGGTCTCCCGGCGCATGACAGAGATCGCCACCCTCCAGAAGAACCAGCTAGACAGCTTCGCCTGCCAGCTGACCGCTCTGACCGGGACTACCGAACAGAAGCTGGAGCAGGTGCGGGCGACCGTGGAGGCCAAGCTGACCCAGCTGCAGGCTGAAAATAGCGCCAAGCTGGAGCAGATGCGGGCGACCGTCGATGAAAAGCTGAACGCTACCCTGGAGCAGCGTCTGGGAGAGTCCTTCAAACTGGTGAGTGAGCGGCTGGAGCAGGTGCACAAGGGCCTGGGGGAGATGCAGTCCCTGGCTACCGGGGTGGGCGACCTGAAAAAGGTGCTGACAAATGTCAAGACCAGGGGCGTCTGGGGAGAGATTCAGCTCGGCAATATCCTGGATCAGATCCTGACCGGTGATCAGTATGCTTGCAATGTAGCCACCAGGCAAGGCAGCGCTGATCGGGTGGAGTTTGCCATCCGGCTACCGGGACGCGATCCTGACGGTCAGCAGGAGGTGCTGCTGCCGATCGACGCCAAGTTCCCCCAGGAAGACTACCAGCGGATGCTGGACGAGTATGAACGGGGCAATCCCACATTGGCCGAGGAGGCGGCAAAACAGCTGGAGACCCGGATCCGCCTGGAGGCCAAGAGCATCAAGGAAAAATACCTCGACCCGCCCCATACCACCGATTTTGCCATCATGTTTTTGCCGGTGGAGGGCCTGTACGCCGAGGTGCTGCGGCGGCCTGGTCTCTGCGAGGCATTGCAGCGGGAGCATCGCGTGGTGATCACCGGGCCGACCACGCTGGCCGCCATCCTGAACAGCCTGCAGATGGGTTTTCGCACCCTGGCCATCGAGAGGCGCTCCAGCGAGGTCTGGTCGTTGCTCGGCGCCGTCAAGACCGAGTTTGGAAAGTTCGGCGACCTGCTGGACAAGACCCACAAGAAACTGGAGGAGGCGGCTGCCACAATCGACAACGCCAGCAAGAAGAGCCGCACGATCGAACGCCGGCTGAAAGACGTCCAGGCCCTGCCGGCGACGGATACCCCCTCCCTCCTCGGTGAGCCAGCGGAACCGGATAACGATTAGCCTGCCGGGTATATCAAAGGCGGTTCCGATCCTCATCATCCTGCATCATAAAAAACAATACGGGAAAACTTTCACCGGGCGCGGCAGAAGCCGGTAGCAACTGCATAGCCGTATTTGCATTCAATCGAGGAAAGTTTTACTATCGGAGGTAGAACCCGGCAGCCTACAGGAGGATCGGGTATTGGAACTTACACAGGCCATCCCCGATAATTTGAAAGAGATCCCGCGCCTGGCGCCCCTTGATGTCTATGGCGCTTTGGGCACGACGTCCCAGGGATTGCAGGCGGAGCAGGTGGCGGAACTGCGGGGCCGCTACGGCTGGAACCGGCTGCAGAAGAAGCGGCGGCGCTCGTTGATCGGCCGGTTTTTCGGGCAGTTCACCGACCTCTTCGCCATCTTGCTGATCCTCGCCTCCATCATCACCTTTGTGGTCTACCTGCTCGGAGGCCGCAACCCTAGCGACCTGCACCTGTCCATGGCTATTGTGGGAGTGGTGCTGCTCAACGCTATCATCGGTTTTGTCCAGGAATACCGGGCTGAGCGGGCGACCGATGCCTTGACGAAACTGGTTCCGGCCAAGGCCAGAGTCTACCGGGACGGCCAGGAGGCGTCCGTCGACGCCAGTGAACTGCTGCCGGGGGACGTTCTGCTCCTGGAGGAGGGAGACAGCATCCCGGCGGATGCCCGGCTGGTCCAGGCCTTCGAGATGACCACCAACAACATCACCCTCACCGGGGAATCGGAGCCGCAGCGCAAGACATCCACCGCCGTCTTCGAGGAGGAGTTGGGGTGGATCGAGATCCCCAACCTGGTCTTCATGGGGACCTCGGTGGCTGCGGGATCCGGGATTGCCGTTGTCCACTCCACCGGTGACCAGACCCAGTTCGGCAAGATCTTTCAGTTAACGGCGGGGGTGGCTGATGCGCCCAGTCCGCTGCAACTGGAGGTCCGCCGGATGGCACGGCTGGTCGCCCAAGCCGCCCTGGTCATTGGGGCGATTCTGTTTGTCCTGGGCCGGTTGCTGGGGCTGGGCTGGATCGAGGATTTTCTGTTTGCCCTGGGGGTGATGGTGGCGGTGGTGCCCGAGGGCCTGCCGGCCACCATGTCGGTGTCGCTGGCGGTTGGGGTGCAGCGCATGGCCAGGCGCAACGCCCTGATCAAGCGCCTCTCCGCCGTGGAGACCCTGGGTTCCACCAACGATATCTGTACCGATAAGACCGGGACCCTGACCAAAGGCGAGATGACTGTCAGGGAGATCTGGCATCCCGGCCAGCAGGTG
This sequence comes from Peptococcaceae bacterium, assembly GCA_023249405.1. Classification (GTDB taxonomy): domain Bacteria; phylum Bacillota; class DSM-12270; order Thermacetogeniales; family Thermacetogeniaceae; genus Palsa-1188. The sequence goes on from JAHFCR010000019.1 coordinate 16,424, forward strand.
AAGGTCAACGGGGTGGGCTTCGAACCCCGGGGCGAGTTTGTCCTGGCGGAAAATAGCAGCCCCCGGGATGCAGCCAGTTCTGAACATGCTGATGCTGTTGGGACACAACCGGCCCTGTCGATCGAGCAGCTTCATGAGTGGGAGCCTCTGATCAGGGCTGCGGCCTTCTGCAATACTGCCCGCTTACTGCCGCCGGATGGCGAGCATCAGGGCTGGAGCGTACTGGGTGATCCTACCGAGGGGTCACTGTTGACCCTGGCCGGCAAGGCGGGCTTTAACCTGGATGTGGCGCTCAAGCAGGAGCCCCGGGTCTATCTGTTGCCCTTCGATTCCCGGCGGAAGCGGATGAGTTCCCTGCACGGACAGAACGGGCGGGTCACTGCCTATGTGAAGGGCGCTCCACGGGAGGTGCTCGCCCTGTGCACCAGGCTGCAGAACCCGGAGACCTCCCTGGAGGAACCGGCCCGGGCGGAGATCCTGCAGCGTAACGATGCCATGGCCAGACAGGGGTTGCGGGTCCTGGCCATGGCCTGCCGGGTGCTCCCGGATGATCTGAAGGCATATACCAACGAGAACGTGGAGGTCGATCTGGCCTTCCTGGGCCTGGTGGGCATGATGGACCCACCCCGGCCGGAGGTGGCTGCAGCGGTGAAGATGGCCCGGGATGCCGGTATCACCATCATTATGGTGACCGGGGACTATGGCCTCACCGCCGAGGCGATCGCTGAGCGCATCGGGATTACCGGAGGCGCCCGTGCCCGGATCATCACCGGGGTGGAGTTGGAGGGGATGGACGCCGGGCAGCTCAAGTCAACCCTGGGCGTCGATCAGCCGCTGGTCTTTGCCAGGGTCGCTCCCGAACACAAGATGCGGGTGGTGGCCGCCCTCCAGGACCTGGGCCAGGTGGTGGCTGTCACCGGCGACGGAGTCAACGACGCTCCGGCCTTGAAGCGGGCTGATATCGGGATTGCCATGGGCATCACCGGCACCGATGTCTCCCGGGAGGCGGCGGTGATGATCCTGCTGGATGACAGCTTTGCCTCCATTGTCCAAGCTGTCGAGTTGGGGCGGGCGGTCTACGCCAATATCAAGAAGTTCATTCTCTACCTGTTCTCCCATAACGTGGCCGAACTGCTGCCCTTCCTGTTTGCCACCGTCGCCGGCGTCAACCTGATACCGCTGAACGCCCTCCAGGTGTTGGCCATCGACCTGGGCTCCGACGTCGCCTCGGCCCTGGCTCTGGGCACTGAAAGCCCGGAGCCAGGGCTGATGAAAAGGCCGCCGCGTCCCCGCACGGCCCGGCTGTTCGATCTTGCCCTGATCAAGCGGATGCTGTTTTTGGGCGGCATCCAGGGAGCGGGAGCGATCGCCGGCTTCATGTTCGTGCTGCTCCAGGGTGGCTGGCACTGGGGAGCGGTGCTGCCGAAGACGAGCCTGCTCTATCGCCATGCCATCACCATGACCCAGGCGGCGATCGTGGTCTCCCAGGTGTTCAACGGCTTTGCGGTGCGCACCGAGAGCGTGTCTATATTCCGCATCGGCCTGCTATCCAACCGCTTCCTGATCCTGGGAGAGGCGATCGGCATCGGCATCATGTCGGCGATCAGCTATGTTCCCTTCATGCAGGGCCTGTTCGGCACGGCGCCGCTGCGGTTGGTTGACTGGGGCCTGCTGACGGCTTTCGGGGCGGTGCTGTTCATCGCGGAAGAGTTGCGCAAACTGGCGGCACGGCGCCGGGAGCGATCCGGCCAGAGCGCCGGCGAGCGGCAGTAAAATAAGGCGTTTATACAGGCGGTTGCTAAGGAGGTCTGAAGATGCGCATTGTCGTCGTTGGTTGTGGGACACTGGGCTCGCAGTTGGCTGAAACACTGGCTCGCAGTGGTCACTCGGTGGCTGTAATCGATCCCGATCCCCTGGCGTTCCGGCGCCTGAGGCCAAACTTTGCCGGCAAAAAAGTAGAAGGCTTCGGTTTAGACCTCGCTGTCCTGGCAGAGGCGGGCGCCGAGCGGGCTGATGCCCTGGCTACGGTCACAGATGACGATAATACTAATTTTGTGGTGGCCACGCTGGCCCGGGAGCGGTTTGCCATTCCCAAGGTGGTGGCCCGGATCATCGACCCGATCCGGGCGGAGATCTATCAGCACCTGGGAATACCGGTGATTGCCCCGACCGCCTGGGGAGCCAGGCGCATTCATGAACTGCTGGTGGGGGAGCGGTTGCTGACTCTGCTGGCCTCCGGCAACGGGGAGGTCAGGATCATCGAGCTGGATGTGCCGCACCGGCTCATCGGCAGGATGGTCCGGGATGTGGCGGTGCCGGGCGAGCTTATGGTTGTCTGTCTGATCCGCAACGGACAGGCCATGGTGCCCTTCATGGGCACAGTCTTCGACGATCATGACCTGATTCAGGTGGCGGTGAGCGATCAGGCCATGCCCAGGCTGGAAAGCCTGCTTGATTAGCAATAACGTTCTCAAGGAGGAGTCAAGGTGTTGTATGTCCTGGTCATCGGTGCGGGCAAGGTGGGTTTTAATCTGGCGCAGGCCCTCGTCCTGGATGGGGTAGAGGTAGCTATAATTGACAGAAAACAGTTAGTCCTGAACAAGTTCGACAAGCTGCCGGCGGTTAAAACAGTGCTGGGAGACGGTACCGATCCCCGTGTTCTGGAAGCCGTGGGGATTACCAGGGCCCAGGCGGTAGTCGCTGTGACCGGGAGCGACGTGGACAACCTGGCTTTTGCAATGCTCGCCAAGAGGCAGTTCGGGGTGCAACGGGTGATTGCCCGGGTCAACAATCTTAACAACGAGTGGTTGTTCACCAAGGAACACGGGGTTGATTTCGCCGTCAACGGCGCCCTCTTTATTGCCAGGGTGATCCAGGAGGAGGTCAGCTTGGGTGAACTGATCACGTTGTTGAAGCTGGAGGGTGGGAGGGTATCTCTGGTGGAGGAGGAGGTGCTTCCAGCCTCCCGGGTGATCGGAAAAAATGTCGGAACCCTAAACCTGCCCGGGGGCATAGTCCTGACGGCGATCATGCGCCAGGGCGAGATTGTCATTCCCCGGGGGGACACTCTGATCGTCTCCGGCGACCGGGTCCTGGCCCTAGCAAGTACCGAGCAGGCTCACATTTTAGAAGAGGTTCTGGCCTGATCCGGGTGTGTTATAAACTAAAGAACCCCACCAGGTGGAGGGGTTCTTACAAGGTTTTACAGACCAAAATGCTGCTGTTCAGGATGCCTCTTTACTCTTGGGGTTGTCCCCGGCCTGCCCGTCTAGGTTCAGACCATTTTCCCGGAGGTCGCAGCTGTCGGTCAACTGGCCCTGGTCGTTATGGATGGTGGTAACGGGCAACTCCTGGTAGGAGATGCTCCGGGTGTGCTGGGTGTGGTTCCAGTTCCGGTTGCTCTGCGTGGCAAAGCCGCTGTAGACCACCGGCAGCCAGGTCAGGCCGAAGATCGGGTAGTAGAGGAGCCAGGCGTAAACATTGGGGTTGATCTCCTCGAGCAATAGGGCGATGCCGAAATACAGGAATTGTCCGACGAAGCCGATGATGATGATCGGATTGTGAATGAGCATTTGCAGGATCGGAAGCCCCTGGAATATCTGGTAGATTATCCCGAAACCGCAGAGCATCACGAAGTAGGGGTTGCAGCAATAGATGGCGCCATCCAGGAGGGCGGGGTTCCGCTGTTTTAAGCCCTGCCACAGCAGTTTCCCCAGGTAGTGGCTGGCGACAGTGCAGTGTCCCTGCATCCAGCGCTGGCGCTGGTTCATTGACTGTTTGAGGGTCAGGGGTTTCTCGTCAAAAACCTTGGCCTCATGCGCCCAGGAGACCTTGATGCCCACCAGCAGGGCCTTGATCTGGAACTCCAGGTCCTCGGTCAGGGAATTGGCGCCCCAGCCGAACTTCTTCAGCACATCGACTGCGATGCACATGCCGGTGCCGCCGAGAGCGCAACTCAGGCCGATGTTGTACTTGGCCAGTTGCCAGAAGCGGTTGGTGATCACGTAGCCCACGTGGATGCAACGGGTCACCCAGGTGTCGTCCGGGTTTTTGGAATCCAGATAACCCTGGATAATCTTCTCGCCCTGCAGCAGCCGGTTGTTCATGATCTTTAAGAAGTTGAGGGAGACCAGGTTGTCGGCATCGATGATCACTACGGCGTCATACTCCTTGGGAAGGGTGTAGAGGCGGTTGAATGCCCACTCCAGGGCATAACCCTTGCCCTGCTCCTGGTCGTTGGTTCTTCTCCAGACAGTTGCCCCAGCCTCTGTGGCCACCTGCGCCGTGTTATCGGTGCAGTTATCGGCGATCACGAAGGTGTCGTACATTTCCCGGGGATAGTCCAATTGCTTGCAGTTGGCCACCAGGGCGCTGATCACGCTCTCCTCATTATGGGCGGCGATGATGACAGCAAACCGGTTGGCCGGGTCGGCGATAGTGGTCTCTTTCTTATAGCTGAAGCCAAAGAAGGAGAGCGAGAAATAGTACACGGCAAAGAAAATCAGGAGATAACTCAAGGGAGCAATGATTTTTTCCATCTAGACCTTCCTAATGTAAGTTATTTCGAAAGATACTGCCTGGCGGGCCTGTCCGTTGCCAGCCCTCTTGTATCTGTCAACCCAGGCACAAATTCCCATACTAACATCTATTATAATATTTATCCCCTTAAAATAATACCCTCGCTGGTTAATATTGTGCGTTTTTAATAACTAATTATGTCCTGCTGAAAAAAAGAGGCCCCACTCCTTCCGGTTACGGCCGGCAATCCGCCCGTGGCCCGGTTGCATGTTCTGCTAGACCGGCTCGATAATGACAACGGCCCATATAATATGGATGCTTTGTGCAACCTTATACATTTTAGTGAAAATATACGGCGGCGTAAAACTGCAAATATGTTTCTGTAATTCACCTGTTTCTCAGCCTGGGTTGTTGGGGACTATGGTTGAGGCAGTTTACTTCTTTTACTGAAGCTTTTGCGTCTTTACCAGGCGTATCTTTCTTACAAAAATATTTCTATAATATAGCTATAGGCAGGATGAGACTCCGTTCATCAGGGGCAGCATTCTGGCAGGTAGTTCCGGGGAGCGAATAGATGGGCATTTATAAGGAAGAGGCAATCGTGCTGCGCAGCATGGCGTATGGCGAAACTGACCGGATTCTGACCCTGTTCACCAGGGGGGCGGGCAAAGTGGCAGCCATCGCCAAGGGTGTTCGCAAGCCATCCAGCCGCCTGCGGGGGGCTGTGCAGTTGTTCAGCCACACGCATCTCGTTCTCTATGCCGGAAGGACTCTGGATACCATCACCCAGGGGGATGCCGATGAGACCTTCGGCTTTATCGAGCAGGACTTGGACCGGTTGGCTGCGGCCAGTTGTTTTACGGAACTGATCGATCGCCTGACCATGGACAAGCAACCCCTGCCAAAGCTGTTCCAACTGTTGCTGGCCGCCCTGAGGAGCCTTGAGGGCGCGGATCCGGATCTGCTCGGCCGTATATTTGAGGCCAAGCTCCTGGCGGCTTTGGGCTACCAGCCGCAGCTCGACGGGTGCGTGATGGGCCACCACGACGGCTGGCAGGCGCCGGCGTCGGGGGTTGTAGACGTAGGCCCGGTCTGGTTCAGCATTGAACGGGGCGGCGTCCTCTGCCCGGATTGCGCTGCCAGTTGTTCCGGAGCGCTGCCGCTCTCTCCCGCTACCGTGGCAGTACTGGCCTACTTCCTGCGAACTCCTCTGGACCGGGCGGTACGGGCCAGGGTCGAGCAAAGGAGCCGGTCGGAGCTGGCCTCCTTCCTGCGCTCCTTTATAACCTATCATGGAGATGTCAGGCCTCGTTCCTGGCAGTTTGCCGGAGCCTGTAAGGATAAGGCGAAACTTGCGACAGATGGGGTTTTGACCCCGCCTGCTTAACTGAGACGATCCCGCCAGAGGGTATCCACCCAGAGGGTACCCACCCAAGAGGGTACCCACCCAGAGGGTACCCGGAAGCTTCGTAGCCGGCAAAAATGTGACCAGGTTTTGCGCCTGCGCTCACAGCTTGGCGCAAACCAAGTCTTCGGGGGCATTGGGGCGGTTGGCTATCGGATAATAAAGTATAAAAAGGTATGGCCAGGGTAAATTAACACTGATAAGGAGGCCAGAACATGGACAGCAACGAACTGCTCGAAAAGATCGACTTGATCCGGGACCGCCTGGGCGTTAGCTATAGGGAGGCCAGGGAGGCGCTGGAAAAGGCCGGGGGTGATCTGGTCGAGGCGCTGGTTCTATTGGAAGATGAATTGGAAGATGAATTGTCAGAGGAAGCAGAACCGGAGCGCCTGAAGGAAAGATGGACGCGGCGGTTCCAGGGCAAGAGCGAAGAGGTGCTGGGCCGGCTCAGAACAATTATGGAGAAAGGCACGGCCACCAAGATCCGGATCAGACAGGGCGATAAGACCATCCTGGAGATCCCGGCCAGCATTGGCGTGCTCGGGGTGATCGGCATGCTCATGAGCACGGAACTGGCGGTGCTCGGGGCTGTGGGCACGGCGACCGCCATGTTCAACCGGTGCACTCTGGAGGTTGAGGGTTTCGGCAAACCACCGGATGGCGGGCCTGAAGGTGAGGCTGAGGACCTGCCGTCAGCCTGAGTTCACCGGTCATTGACCCTTGACAGAGAGTCTGAGAATTGGTAACATGAAACAAAAATATTAGCAATGATGGAGAAAAGTAGCCGTCGAGAGTGCATGGCAGCGAGCCGGGAGGGTGAGAACCGGCTGACTTGAGCGGCGAATGGCGCTTCGGAGCACGGTCGCCGTCTTTTTAAGACGGCAGGCTTGTAGTACTGAAAGAGAGGGCGCCTGTCAACGTGTTCTTAGCTTCAGGCGGGGGCTTGCTTTCCCCCCAACTAAAGCTTAGAAATCGTGATCCAGGGACGTAGCCGCTCTTATCCTACCGCTTCAGAGAAGCGGGGGCATTAGAGCGGGTAGTCATCGGGTCAAAGGCGCCAAGCAGGGTGGAACCGCGGTCAACACCGTCCCTGCAGCTATCACGGCTGCAGAGGCGGTGTTATTATTTTGAGGTAATTGGCAAATGCTTCTACGACCGAATGCCAACGGCTAGCGACCAATTTTAGGGGGTTGAAGGGATGGCTTGCTGGACTTTTCAAGAAATTATCCATGATCTGAACGAATACTGGGGCCGGTATTGCCTTTTGCAGCAGCCGTACGACATGGAGAAGGGGGCGGGCACTATGAACCCGGCCACTTTCCTGCGGGCATTGGGGCCCGAGCCCTGGAACGTGGCCTACGTGGAACCGTCACGCCGGCCAACCGACGGCCGGTACGGGGATAATCCCAACCGGCTGCAGCATTACTACCAGTATCAGGTGATCCTGAAGCCGTCGCCGGACGATGTGATCGACCGCTACCTGAACAGCTTGACCTATCTGGGTATCGACCTGCGCACCCACGATGTGCGCTTCGTGGAGGACAATTGGGAATCACCGACCCTTGGCGCCTGGGGCCTGGGCTGGGAGGTCTGGCTGGACGGGAACGAGATCTCCCAGTTCACCTACTTCCAGCAGTGCGGCGGGGTTGACTGCCACCCCGTCAGCGCCGAGATCACCTACGGTATCGAACGGATTGCCACCTACATCCAGGGAGTCGACAGCATTTACGACCTGATCTGGAGCGGGAACACCACCTATGGAGACGTTCACCATCAGGGAGAGGTAGATTACTCCCGCTATAACTTCGAGGTGGCGGATACCAAAATGCTGTTCACCCTGTTCGACATGTTCGAGCAGGAGGCCTCCAGGGTGGCCGCCGAGGGACTGGTGCAGCCTGCCTATGATTATACCCTGAAGTGCTCCCACACCTTCAACCTGCTGGATGCCCGCAGCGCTATCGGTGTCTCCGAGCGCACCTCCTACATCGGCCGGGTGCGGCACCTGGCCCGACTCTGCGCCGAGGCCTATCTCTCTCAGCGGGAGCGCCTGGGCTACCCGCTGATCAAAGAGGATGCCGCCAGGGAAGCCCGGGGGCTGCCGCCTCTGGGAGTTGCAACCAGAGTGCGTCCGCCGGCGCCGGATGCCAAAAGCAAGAAGCGAGCAACCGGCGTGCGTGGCGGAGCTAACAGCGCACCCGTACTGAAGGGGGAGTAAGAGATGGACTTTCTACTGGAGATCGGGACCGAGGAACTGCCGGCTCGCTTTGTCACTCCGGCGATAGCCCAGTTCGAGGAACTTGGAGAGAGCGCCCTCCGGAGCAACCGGATTGCTTTCAAGCGGCTGGCCACTTTCGCTACACCCCGCAGGCTGGCCCTCTATGTGTGGGAGATTGGCAAGCAGCAGGCGGACCTGGTAGAAGAGGTCAAGGGGCCATCCCGCAAGGCTGCTTTTGACGAACAGGGCCATCCCACCAGGGCGGCGGAGGGTTTTGCCCGCAGCCAGGGAGTGCCGGTCACAGAGTTGGTAGTGCAGATGACATCGGGTGGCGAGTACGTGTTCGCCAAGAAGCGCCTGACTGGCCGGGAGACCAAGCAGGTACTGGCGGAACTGATCCCGGGACTCATCGGCAGCCTGTCTTTTCCCAAGCCGATGCGCTGGGGCGACCGGGAGATCAAGTTTGCCCGGCCAATCCGCTGGTTCGTATGCCTGCTGGGTCAGGATGTGGTCGATTTCGAGTTTGGACAGTTGCATCCAGACCGGCTCACCTACGGGATCCGTAATTTTTCCCGGTCACCGGTGGTGCTAGCCAGGCCTGCGGATTACTTTAAAAAGCTGTCACGGGTTGGAGTGATCGTCGAGCAGACCCAGCGCCGGCAGTTGATCTGGCAGCAGGCCCAGGATGCGGCTGCGGCGGTCGGTGGCAAGGTGCTGCCGAACGAATCGTTGCTGGAGGAGGTGGCCAACCTGGTGGAATACCCGACCCTGATCTGCGGCAGCTTTGACCCCCGCTTTCTCAAGCTGCCACCGGAGGTGGTGATCACTCCGATGCAGGACCACCAGCGTTACTTCCCGGTCTGGAGCGAGGGTGGCCAACTGCTGCCCAGGTTCCTGGCCTTTGCCAATGGCCCGGTAAACCCGGATCTAGTCAGGTCCGGCAACGAGAAGGTACTGCGGGCGCGCCTGTACGATGCGGAATTCTTTTACCAGGAAGATATTAAGAGCCCTTTGGCGGACAAGGTGGAGAGGCTGCGGGAGATCGTCTTCCTGGAGGGTCTGGGGACGATCTACGATAAGGCACAGCGCATCCAGCTTTTAACCCATTATCTGGGTAATGCATTGAAGCTCACCGCCAAGCAGCGGCAGGATGCGGAGCGGGCAGCCCTGCTGGCCAAGGCCGACCTGGTGACCAGCATGGTCTATGAATTTCCTGAACTGCAGGGCGTCATGGGGGCCGCTTACGCCGCGGTGGACAAGGAGAAAAACGAAGTTTGCCAGGCGATCCGGGAGCACTATCAGCCCCGGTTTGCAGGGGACGAACCGCCGGCCGGCAATCCGGGGGCGTTACTGGCCATTGCCGACAAGATCGATAGCCTGGTGGGGTGTTTCGCCCTGAAGCTGGAGCCCACCAGTTCTCAGGATCCGTATGCTCTGCGGCGTCAGGCCCTGGGCATCTGCCACATCGTCATGGCTCACCGGTTCAACTTCTCCATGCAGAGGCTGATCGAACAGGCTTATCAGGGGTTCGGCCAGTACCGGCTGCAGGCCTCCCTGGATGACGTTGCCGGCCACCTGGAGGAGTTCTTTCGAGCCCGGTTGCGAAATCTGTTCATGGACCAGGGCTACAGCTACGATCTGGTAGAGGCTGCCCTGGGCAGCAGCAGCGACCGGATCATCGCCGCAGATAAGCGTTTGCAAGCCCTCAAAGCGCAGCGCCACACTCCGGAGTTCGAGGCCCTGATGACAGCCTACACCCGGGCGGCGAACCTGGCCCGCCATGCTACTATCAGCAGGATCGATCAGGCCCTGTTTGTCGAGGACGGAGAACGCAGCCTTTATCAGACCTGGTCTCGCATTAAAAAGGAGATCACCCGTCTGGCTCAGCGCGATCAGATCGAGCGTGCTCTGCTGGTGGCTGCCGCCTTGCTGGAACCGATGGGCCGTTTTTTCGAAGAGGTGCTGGTGATGGTCGATGATACTGCTGTTCGGGCCAACCGCCTGGCATTGTTGAAAGATATTTCTTCGACCTTGAGGTTATTCGGCGACCTGGATAAAATCGTTCGTTAAAACCCTTGTTGCTGTTGACAATACGCTCAATCAAGAGCCGGACAGTATTTAAAAATATTTTGCCTGACCAGGGAGATGTAAAAATAAGCAGCAGGAAAATCTACAATAAAAAAGAATATAATACACACTTTATAGTGTAAAATGGTTAATAGTATAGCACATTGAATGACGATGATAAAAGCTCCCCGGGAAGAGGATGATCGACTATCGAACTTACAGCGCGCCAGGAGCAGATTATTCGGATCGTCGAGAGCAATTCTCCGATTACCGGAGAGCGTATTGCTGCTCTGCTCAATGTGCGGCGGGCTACGTTGCGGCCGGACCTGGCCGTGCTGACGATGTCGGGACTGCTGGATGCACGCCCCCGGGTGGGATATTTCTGCAGTGGCAGGAAACCAGGCCTGATGGCGGTTGAGGAGGCTCACCGCCTGACTGTTGACACCGTGAAGGCGGTGCCGGTGGTGGTCAAGGGAGATACAAGTATTTACGATTGCATCGTGGCCATGTTCACGGAGGACACCGGAACCCTGTTTATCGTCAGTGAGGCCAGCTACTTGGAAGGAGTGGTCTCCCGGAAAGACCTGCTCAAGGTGGCCATGGGCAAGGGCGATCTTTACAAGATCCCGGTCCGCGTGGTGATGACCCGCGTGCCAAACATCGTCACTATCAGGGGCGATGAATCTGTCTATGAAGCGGCACACCGGCTGATGGAGCACGAGATCGATTCGCTGCCTGTTGTCGAGCCGGAGACAATGAACGGTAAAGAATTGCTGAAGGTTTCCGGGCGGTTCACCAAGACCACGGTGACTCGCATTTTTGTAGAATTAGGGGAGTCAAGCAAGCCCTTCTGAGAGGAGATTATCCGTGAACCCTGTGATATTTATCATCTCCGATTCCCTCGGAGAAACCGCGGAATTTGTGGCTCGTGCGGCAGCCAGCCAGTTCAACCACGGACGGTTCGATGTCCGGAGGATCCCCTACGTGAGCGACCACAGTGTGCTTGAACAGGTGATCGCCGAGGCGAGCACCATTCCCTGCATTATTGCCTACACCCTGGTGGTCTCGGGCCTGCGTGACGATCTGGAGGCGTTGGCCGCTGCCAAGGGGATACCCACCGTGGACATCCTGGGGCCCCTGATGGATGTGCTGAGCAAGGTTACAGGCACGCCGCCGAAGATGCAGGCCGGCCTGATCCACCGCCTGGACGAGCAGTATTTCAACCGGATCGAGGCGATCGAGTTTGCCATCAAGTATGACGACGGCAAGGACCCCCGGGGGTTGCTGCATGCGGACGTGGTGCTGATCGGCGTTTCCCGGACCTCCAAGACTCCGGTCAGTATGTACCTGGCCAACAAGCGGCTCAAAGCCGCCAATGTGCCGATCGTACCCGAGGTAGAGCCGCCGGCCGAGTTGTTCAAGATCCCGCAGCGCAAGATCATCGGCCTGAACATCAGGCCGCAGCCACTGACCCATATCCGCCAGGAGCGCCTGAAAACCCTGGGCCTGACCACCGATGCCGAATATGCCAGCCTGGAGCGGATCAATAAGGAGATCCAGTATGCCGACCGGCTGATGGCCCAGATCGGCTGCCCGGTCATCGATGTGACGAATAAGGCTGTCGAAGAGACGGCCAGCAAGGTGCTAGAGATCTACTACAAGAAGACGCGCGAGGCTGAATAGCAAGGCATTGGGGAGCAGGGAGAGCTTGATCATAATCTAGGTTCGAGGGGGAGGAGACTATGGCTAAAAAGTACGTTTATCTATTTGATGAAGGTAAGGCTGATATGAAGGGGCTGCTCGGCGGCAAGGGGGCCGGACTGGCGGAGATGACCAACCTCGGCCTGCCGGTACCGCCAGGATTTACCATAACCACCGAGGCCTGCATCGCATACAGCAGCGCCCCGGTGAGGGATTTTCCGCCCGGTCTCGAAGATCAGGTCGCAGAAGCCCTGCGCAAGCTGGAACTGCAGGTGGGCAAGCGCTTCGGCGATCCCGGCAACCCACTGCTGGTTTCGGTGCGCTCAGGGGCCAGGATCTCTATGCCCGGGATGATGGATACGGTGCTGAACCTGGGCTTGAATGATGAGACATCGGCCAGTCTGGCCGATGCCACCGGGGATGAGCGCTTTGCCCTGGACTGTTACCGCCGCTTCATCCAGATGTTCAGCGACATCGTGCTGGGGATCGAACATGACCGGTTCGAGGAGGTGCTGGGGCGCATCAAGGCCCAGTACAGCCTGAACTACGACTACCTGTTGACTTCGGATTTATTGAAGGAGATCGTCAGGGAATACAAGGAGATCGTCAAAGATGAGACCGGGGATGATTTTCCGCAGAACCCGCCGGACCAGCTCAGGCTGGCGGTCAAGGCAGTCTTTGATTCCTGGAACAACGATCGGGCTGTCTACTACCGGAAGCTCAACCAGATTCCGGACGACCTTGGCACTGCCGTCAATGTTCAGGCTATGGTCTTCGGCAACATGGGGGAGAACAGCGGCACCGGTGTGGCCTTTACCCGCAGTCCGGCCACCGGCGAGAAAGCGCTCTACGGTGAATATCTGATGAACGCTCAGGGTGAGGACGTGGTGGCGGGTATTCGGACGCCCCAACTGATCTCCAGGCTTAAGGAAGAGATGCCGGAAACCTATAAGGAGTTTGAACGGGTTGCCGCTCTGCTGGAGGAGCACTACCGGGACATGCAGGACCTGGAGTTCACCATCGAGCGCGGCAAGCTGTACATGCTGCAGACCCGGTCCGGCAAGCGGACCGCTGCTGCCGCTGTCAAGGCGGCGGTGGATATGGTCAACGAGGGCCTGATCACCAGGGAGGAGGCCATAGCCCGGGTTGAGGCCTCCCAGATCGATCATCTGCTGCACCGGCGTATCGACCCCGACGGCAAGACGCGGGTGATTGCCAAGGGCTTGCCGGCTTCACCGGGAGCCGCCTCCGGCAAGGTGGTCTTCGATGCCGATGATGCTGCAGCCAGGAGTAAGGATGGCGAGAAGGTCATTCTGGTGCGCACCGAGACCACCCCTGACGATATTCATGGGATTGTAGCCGCTCAGGGTGTTCTCACCAGCCGCGGCGGTATGACCAGCCATGCCGCAGTGGTCGCCCGGGGTATGGGTAAGCCCTGCGTATGCGGCTGTGAGGCCATCCGGATCGACTATAACGCCAAGAAGTTCCGGGCCGGTGATGTCGAGGTCAAGGAAGGGGACATCATCTCTATCGATGGCGCTGCCGGCAATGTGATGCTGGGTGTGGTCAGGATGATCGACCCGGAACTGAGCGGGGAGTTTCGCTCTCTCTTAGGGTGGGCCGACGAGATCCGGCGGCTGGGCGTGCGGGCGAACGCTGATACCCCACTGGACGCCCAGCGCTCCAGGGATTTCGGAGCGGAGGGGGTTGGCCTCTGCCGCACCGAGCACATGTTCATGGCCCAGGACCGCATTCCCGTCGTCCATGAGATGATCATGGCCGAGACGATCGAGGAGCGCACTGTAGCCCTGGACAAGCTCTTGCCGATGCAGCGGGGTGACTTCTACGGCATCCTCAAGGCGATGGACGGATTGCCGGTGACTATCCGGCTGCTAGACCCGCCGCTGCACGAGTTCCTGCCCAACACCGAGGAGCTGGCGATCGAGATCGCCAAGCTGCGGCTGACCAACGGCAGTCCTGAGGAGATCGAGCAGAAAGAGACGATCTTACGGAAAGCCCGCCAGTTGCACGAGGCCAACCCGATGCTCGGCCACCGCGGCTGCCGGCTGGGCATCACCCATCCGGAGATCTATGCCATGCAGGTGCGGGCGATTATTCAGGCCACCACCCAGTTGGTGAAGGAAGGCTTCCACCCGGTGGCGGAGATCATGATCCCGGTGGTTATGAGCGTCAAAGAGCTGCAGATCCTGCGGCCGCTGTGCGAGGAGATCATCCAGGCCAGTGAGCAGGAAACCGGCGTGCACCTGGAGATTCCTATCGGAACCATGATCGAGCTGCCCCGGGCCTGCGTCACTGCCGACGAGATCGGCCAATACGCCGACTTCTTCTCCTTTGGCACCAACGACCTGACCCAGACCACTCTGGGCTTCAGCCGGGACGACGCCGAAGGCAAGTTCATTCCACAGTACATCGACAAGAAAATTTTGTCCAACAATCCCTTTGCAGTGTTGGACCAGGGCGGTGTCGGCAAGCTGATCAAGCTGGCGGTGGAACTTGGCCGGGGCGTCAATCCCAAGATCAAGCTGGGAATCTGCGGCGAACACGGAGGCGAACCCGGCTCCATCGAGTTCTGCCACCTGAACGGCCTGACCTATGTGAGCTGCTCCCCATTCCGGGTGCCGATCGCCAGGTTGGCGGCAGCCCAGGCCGCCGTCAGCAACAAGGAAGAAAGAGATGCCTAGCTTAAAAACTGATCTTTTGTTGCAAAGAAGAGAGATGCCGGCTAAAGCCGGCAGCTCTCGCGATAAGGACATGTATTGACTGGCTTTAACGGCTTTTGTACGACTGTTTCTCGCCATACGGATTATGGGCATGGAAAGAGTGGATTTAGTTATTTAAATTGAAACGTTTTTCTGCAAATATTTTTAAACATACATCCACAGCTTCGGGGTCGTAAAGGACGCCCCTGTTTTGCCGTATTTCGTTTAACGCCTCATCGATCGGCATTGCCGGGCGGTAGGGACGATGCGACGCCATCGCTTCGACGACATCGGCGACCGCAATAATTTTTGCCTCCTTTAAAATGTTTTCTCCCGACAACCCTTGTGGATATCCTGATCCATTCAGCCTCTCGTGGTGTTGCAAGATGATCTCTGCAATGGGCGATTGGAATTCTATAGCCTTGACAATATCGTAGCCGGCCTGCACATGCACCTTCACGAAAGCCCGTTCAATATCATTCAGTTCTCCCGGTTTGCTCAGCACTTCCGAGGGAATGGCGGTTTTTCCGATATCATGAATTAGCGCCGAAGTTCTGATGACGTTTATTAGCGCCGCTGGCATTTCGAGGCCGGCTGCTATTGCGCATGCCAGATTGGCTACTCTGTTTTGATGCTCGGCGGTATAGGGGTCTCTCAGCCCTGCCATGTGCGACAGGGACTTTACTGTTTGTTCGAGGGTTATCTCGAGCCTTGCGTGGCTCAGGCGCAGCTTTTCCTCGGTTTGCTTGACTCCCGAAATGTCGCTGATAAACAATACGACAAGCGTGACACCGGATAAATCGATGCTGGAGATCTCCATAAAGATCGGAAAACTTGAACCATCTCTTTTCAGCCCAATCGTTTCGAACAGCCTTGGCACGACCTCCCCGTCCGCATGTCTGGCGATCATTTCCAAGATATTTTTTCTCAGATGAGGCACGATATACTCTGTGCAGTTTCGATCATATAATTCTGAATTGGTACGCCCGAACATGGACAGGCATGTTTGATTGGCAAGCAGTATTTTACCATCATGCCGGCACATGACAATACCCATCGGGGCATTCTCAAACAGGGCTCGAAAGCGCTCCTCGCTCTGTTGCAAAGCTATGCCCAGCTGCCTCTTTTTGGTGATATCCTGGCCGGTGGCGATCACGTATTCGATAGCCGATGCTTCGTTAAGCAGGACGGTCTGCCGCCACGCTATCAGGCGGTGGTCACCTTGCTTGGTAATCCAATGGTTCTCGCCGCTGCTGGGAAAGTTGCTGGCGCATAGCTGCAGATAGGCCTTTCTGATCTTTACCGCTTCTTCGGATGGGAGAAGAAAATCCCAGAATATTTTTCCTTGCACCTCTTGGAAGCTGTACCCGGACGCCGATTCGCAGGCATGGTTGAAGCGGATGATATGCCCGGCGGGGTCGACCACCGCCACCAGCGTTCCTGCCGTATCGAGTACTGCATTGGAGAAATCCCGCTCTCGCTCCAGCGCCTGCTCTGCCTGCTTGCGCCTGGTGATGTCCCGGGCTGCGCTTAGGATCATCTGCCTATTCCCCGTCCGTATGACCCGGGATTTGACCTCGGCCGATAGCCAGGCGCCATTCCGGGATGCAGTGGCCTCAAATATACAGTATCCCTGTTTCTTCAGCTCCTCTATCTTGGATCGCTTATAACCTGGCGATTCCCCGATGGGCAGGTTAAAAATGTTTATTTGCATCATCTCTTCCTTGGTGTAGCCAAAGAAGCTGCAGACCACCTCATTGGCATAGTATAGATTGCCATCAAAGTCGTGGAGAACTATGGCATCGTTGGCGCTGTCCAAGAGCAATGCCCTGAGAGCCAGTTCTTGCTCCGCTCGTCTGTGTTCGGTGATATCCTTGGAGACAGTAATTACGGCAACAGGATTTCCATGCCTGTCTTTAATGAGACCGCCAGTAAGCTCGAACTCGTATTCCCGCCCCTCTTTGTTTACCAGAGTGAACTCATATGCCCTCATTGCATCCTGCTTGATGATCTTTTTCATGTTTTCAGAAGCCATCCGGCGGTCCCGGGGAGCGATCAGACCGTAGGCGCTCTTGCCCAGTATCTCCTCTTTTGTAAGACCGGCCACATCAAGGGATGACTGGCTGCAATCAATTATTGCTCCCGAAAGATCGGTTAACACAATGCAGTGCGGGGAGTATTCCAGGATCATGCGCAGTTTTTCTTCTGATTCGTAAAGGGAGTTTTCATCCTGCCTACGCTTGGCGATCTCCTCCGTAAAGCTGATGCTGGCAGGACTGTCGGGCGAGTCAGGGCGGGCCGTGTTTTGCTGTTTGCCTGCTCCCTCAGGCCCCGTGAATGCGTTTAATTGTTGCCGCAATCTTACAACCTCGTCTATAAGTTGCTCCCTCGTTTTATTCTGGTCCTTCATCGAATGCCTCCATAACCTCCATAATTGAAATAGAATTATCAGGGATCCGCGTGGCGTCTTGAACAGGAATTTGAGATGACTGTTGGGCCCTGCGATCTTTAAGTTGTATAGTTGAGCTGGTTACCTGGCAGCGGCTCTGATCTCTTGGATGCCATCCCGGGCAAAATCTTTGAGAATACTATTGCTGTTTTCTTTATGATGAGCAACCTTGAAAAAATATTGGTGAGCCTTCTTGAGGTCGCCGAGCCGCTTGCTGAGTTCGCCAATGATGTACATAACCTGGATCTCCATCGCCGGGCTCATAGAGCGCGATTCGAGGTAGAATTGCTCATAGAGCGCGGCCGACTTATTTCGGGCCATGTTCGCTGTCTCTGTGTCTTCTATGCTTTCATAGATCCAGGCCAGGTTCAACCAGGCCCGGCCTAGCATATCAAGGGAGAACTGGCCCCGCTCCAGGACCTCGGCGGCAAGACGGTATCTGGTTATGGCGGTCTGGGCCTCACTTTTCAGGTTGTTTTGACCGGCCAGCAACTTGATTCTGTCTGCTATGGCCTCCTTGAGAATCGCCTTCTGATTGTCGGTGATCTCCGAAAAGCGATGGCCACTGAAATTGGCATACAGGCATTTTGGGCACACCCAGATCCGGTAATAAGCCGGTTCGATATCTTTGAAGTGCTTTCTCGTATCCCTGTCCATGCTGATCTGCTGAAGTTTACTCTCGAACAGCTTGATGCCTTTGAAGGTCTGGCCGCAGACAGGGCAGACGGCATCAACCTCGAAGAAATATTTGGGGCCGCCATGACCTTCAACCGGAATAGCCTGAAGTTCCGCCAGACGGGTCTCACATACGATCTGGTCTGCAATCTCGGGTCGTATCCGTCTCAGTTTTTCCAGAGGGATGAAGGCTATCTGAGCATCCTTATCGACGCAGGCCTGCGAACCGTAGGCAATAACCGCTCCGGGACCCAATGCCTGCTTTCCTGCCTGAGAGGTGACCAGCACCCGGCCCTGCAATACCAGGCAGCACTGGTCGGGGCTGTCAAACACTATCTCGCTTCCGGCTCTGATCTCGATAATTTCTTCGCTTTCCATACCAAGCATCATCTCCCTTAGTCAGTCCTGGCCCATAAAGAAAACTTACTTCAGGCGTGGTTTTAACTCTAACTGAAGTTTAATTGACTTACCCCGCCGGGGTACCAGAACGGGGCACCCGGCTTAGCGCCACTTACCTGTGCCGTTTTCCACGTGCAGGCGGCTTTCAGCCTGAAGCGAAGCTTCAGAGCCTGCCTTCAGGCCGGGCGTTAGCCCGGATACGGCGCTCCCGCCTAAGAGGTGGGAGTATTAGTGCCGGTTAGTCATCGGATAAAAAACAAACCCCCATTCCGAGATGCCGCAATAGGGGTTGCGTGTTCACGCTCCGCTGGCAACCCGACCGTCATGGCTTGGCAGCTTTAGACTCGTTGGCTTTGCGTCCCCGGCTTTCACCGGGTTTGCCCTTTGCTATTTCTACTGATTGTCTGTTCATTCTACACAAAGCGATTAATTCCTGCATTATTGTGAATATATAATACCGTAGTCCTATAGTGAGTTCATGCTGAGGCGCTGGATATGGCTCTGACTCCGAGAAAGCGGGCCACATCCTCGATTTCTGCTTCCAGACCCGGGCGTGTATCGGGGGCAAGGCTGCTGAATGGCTCGATGGCCACTTCCAGGTGATCCTTATGCCACTTGGTGCTCCACGTTCCCTGTACAAAGCCGTCCACCAACAGCGTCGGGCGGATCGCTCCGCCGCCGGAGTTGATGCGTTTGGCATGCTGCGGAGCGGAGATTAAATCGCGGTTGGCATACCCCAGCAGATAGGTGTCATAGGCAGGCAGCAGGCGTACGCTGGGAGAGTGGGCGGGTAGTTCGTCCAGCCATGAGATCTGCGTTTTGAGCATCCAGGCAGGCAATTCACCGATCGACACTGCGGTCAATTCGCCTGCGACGAGATTCCACGCTCTGCGTACCTTGCTGGCGTTAAGCCCGGACCAGGCGGCCAGGTCTTCAGGACCTGCCGGTCCGTAGGCGCTAAGATAACGGCGGGCGATAGCGGCCAGGGCGCCATCCTGCGTCAGGGAACGTCCCCGGTCAGTCCAATCATCAATCAGTACGTAGGCCGGTTCATCGCCCCGATGCGGCCCCAGGCAGAGCACTCCTTCGAGCGCCGCCCTGCTGATGAGGTGGTAGAGCGCCTGGCCTTCGGCCACGATGTCATGGTCGCTCAAGTACCGGGCGATCTCGCTGCGGGTCAGGGGGCCATGGCTGGCCAGCGCCTCCCGGATTGCCTGGATGGCGGCAGCGCTGAAATTCTCATCCAGTCCTAGCTGTACATATCTCCGGCGGTTGGTCGCGATCCGGTCGGGGCCCAACAGCGGCAGCAGCCACCCGATGTCGTCCGCAGCCAGCAAATGCAGGGCGCCGCGCTGGCACCAGGTTCGTATCACAGAGCGCTCTTGCCAGAGGGCGCTCTCGACGCTGGCAGAGGTCGGCTCTACACTGCGGACCCGTACTGCGAGCATGGCTGCAGATAGATCCTGGGCCTGCAGCCCGCACACTTTCTGCACAACCTGTTCTACGGAAGAGGCAGCCTTCCGCCGGCATTCCAGCCCCTGGGCGCGGGTCCGCAGCTGGCGCGCCTGATTATCGGATAGTGAAATGGTCATCGGGTTGCTCCTTTATTTCTCGATCTTGATGCACAAGATTCGGGGATTGACTCAATCAGATAGCAATATTAAGCCTTTCCATTTTGATTCCATTGTAACATAAACATATTCTTGATTCAGGCGGGGGTTTAATCTCACCTGAATTTTAGAAGATGCCATCCCGCCCAAAGGGTACCCGGGTACCCAGTCCAGCGGAGGTTAGCTATCGGATAGTGCCGTCGGCACTATCCGATAGCTAACCTCATCCAATACATGCCGGACTCCGTCAAATCTTTTTTAACATTGAAGGAACCTGATGGCGGGAAGCAGTATATAAATAATGAGTATTGATTGACTTGGCAGAGCATCCAAATCAATCTGGCGCCGGTCGCGCCGAAAGGTAGTGGTATCATTGCTAATAACAGCAATTAATGGCAGCCCTAATCATGACGGCAATACCTCCCTGCTGCTGCGGGAGGCGCTGGCAGCAGCCCGGGAGTTGGGGGCGGAGACCCGGCTGCTCAACGTGGCGGAGGTGCTGGCTGACCTTGATCAGCCTTTCTGCGAAGTCTGCTCCAACCCCTGTAATGCTGCCTGCGCCGAGGGCAACAGGCTGGGCGAGGCGCTTGACCTGTTGCGACAGGTAGATGGCCTGATCATCGGCAGTCCGGTTTACTTCGGCACTATTACCGGCCAACTGGCTGCCTTCTGGGACAAGACCAGGACGATCCGCCGGGACCGGGCCCTGCTCAACGTGGTGGGCGGCGCGGTGTCGGTGGCCGGTTCCCGCTTCGGCGGACAGGAGACCACGATCAAAGCAGTCCATGACTTGATGCTGGTACAGGGACTGATCATCGTCGGGGACGGGCACCGGGAGTTTGATTGCGGCCACCAGGGCGTCTGCTCTCAGCAGCCATCCGGAAGCGACGTCAATGCCATTGACCGGACACGGATTCTCGCCAGGCGCATCGTCGAAGTGGCCCGGGCGACCGAGGGCTTGAGACACCGCTAAAATGGTGGTTGGTTCCGCGCCTGCCCTTGGGGCAGTAATTGCCTTCCAACGACCAACGACCTATGTCCCACGACCATCATGGGAGGCGATTTTGTGTCTTATCCGAATATCAGGCAGGAGATTGAAGAGCGGGAGAAGACATACTTCTCCCGCTATGCGGCCCTGAGCGCCAATTCTCGCGGGCGCCTCATCTATGAGGAGCCCTGCCTGGTGAGGACAGACTACCAGCGCGACCGGGACCGGATCATCCATTCCAAATCCTTTCGCCGCCTGAAGCATAAGACCCAGGTCTTCATCGCCCCGGAGGGCGACCACTACCGGACGCGCCTGACCCATACCCTGGAGGTGGCCCAGATCTCCCGGACCATCGCCCGGGCGCTACGGTTGAATGAGGACCTGACCGAGGCGATTGCCCTGGGACACGATCTCGGCCACACTCCCTTCGGGCATGCCGGGGAGGAGGCCCTGGGCGAGGTCTACCCGGCCGGTTTTCATCACAACGAGCAGAGCCTGCGCATCGTCGACCGGCTGGAGGGGGAGGGTGGCCTCAACCTGACCTGGGAGGTGCGGGACGGTATTCTGCATCATACAGGGCACGGCTTGCCGTTCACTCAGGAAGGGCAGATCGTCAGGATTGCCGATCGGATCGCCTATATCAACCACGACATCGATGATGCACTGAGGGCGGGAGTCATCCAACATGAGGATCTGCCGCCGGAATGCATAATGGTACTTGGCGATCGCCACCGTTCCCGAATCAATGCCATGGTTATGAGTATGGTGGAGCACAGCCTGGACCAGCCGGAGATCCGGATGGGTGTGGAGGCCCAGCGGGCAACGGACGCCCTGCGCAGCTTCCTGTTCGATCGGGTCTACATCGGTTCTCTGGCCAAGAAGGAGGAACAGAAGGCCCGTAGGATTATCAAGATTCTCTACCAGTATTACGTGCAGGATCCGTCTGCCCTTCCCGAGGATCAGCGCCAGAAGATTCCGGACGAGGGCGTGGAACGGTGCGTGGTGGATTACGTGGCAGGGATGACTGACCACTTTGCCATCAAGATGTTTGAGGTCTATTTCTTGCCCTTCTCCTGGCCATTTACCGAGGATGAACTCAGCCTCAAACAGTTCTATCCCCGGTAGTTGGAATAAGCAGGAACTGTCGGAAAAAATGGCGAATTGATCATCTGCCTGTCCTTAACCGGCCGGGACGATGACCGGCAGCTTGGATAATCATGACTGGCATGAGGTGGTTTGTAGATGGCGGGCCTGGTGCCTACGGATTTTATAGAGACGGTCCGGAGCCGGACCGACATCGTCGAACTGATCAGCGAGTACGTGATGCTGAAGCGGACTGGCCAGAACTACCTGGGATTGTGTCCCTTCCACCAGGAGAAGACACCGTCCTTCACGGTGTCGCCGTCCAAGCAGATCTTCTACTGTTTTGGCTGCAGCGCAGGTGGCAGCGCCTTCAACTTTTTGATGAAGCGGGACCACCTCACCTTCCACGAGGCGGTAGAGGTGCTGGCACGCCGTCTTGGCCTGGAGTTGCCGGAACCGGTGGGTACTCACTCTGGCGGGCGGCTGCAGTCAGAGCGTGACCGTCGTGAAAGCTATGACCTGAATGCGCAGGCGGCGGCCTATTATCATCAAACTCTGATCGGGGACCGGGGGTCCGACCAGGCCCGTGCCTACCTGTCCAAACGGGGGTTGCGCCCACAGACCTGGGACCAGTTTATGCTGGGGTTTGCCCCGGCTTCCGGCCAAGCTCTGCTGGATGCTTTCACTAAAAAGGGTTTGGAGACGCAGGCTCTGTCAACGGCAGGCCTGCTGGTCAGCAGGCAGAATGGTGTGCAGGACCGCTTTCGTGGCCGGATCATCTTTCCGATCTATGACGCTCAAGGGCGTTGCCTGGGCTTCGGCGGCCGTGCCCTGGGGGATGAGCAGCCGAAATACCTGAACTCCCCCGAGACCAGCACATTCAGCAAGAGTCACAGCCTTTACGGCCTGAACTTTGCGCTGGCGGGCATCAGGGAACAGGGCCAGGCCCTGGTGGTAGAGGGCTACATGGACTGTATCACCGCCCATCAGCATGGCTTCACCAACGCCGTAGCCTCCCTTGGCACCGCCTTCACCCACGATCAGGCGAGGCTCCTGGTGCGTTACACCAAGGAAGTAGCGCTCTCCTTTGACCGCGATGCTGCCGGTTCGGCAGCTTCTCTGAGGGGCGCCGAATACCTCCAGGAGCTAGGAGCACATGTTTACGTCCTGGACTTTCCAGATGCCAAGGACCCGGATGAATTTCTGCGGGAGCGTGGCCGGGAGGCTTTTGCCGCCGTACTGCGGGACCATAGGCTGCCCTTTTTCGAGTTTCGGCTGGAGCAGTTGCTGCAACAACATGACCCGGCCACGGTCTACGGAAAGGCGGAGATCGTCGGCAGCATCCTGGAGGAGCTGGCCCGCTTTGACAATATCGTCGAGCGTAACGGGTATATCAGGCTGGTGGCGGAGCGCCTGAGCGTCTCAGAGGAGACAATCTGGAAAGAACTGCTCCGCAACCCGAATAAAAGGGCAAGAAAGGATAGAATTGCAAAAAATAGATATAATATGGAACAGGGCAAACAGGCTTTCGCCTCACCCGACGGTTCTGCTGCTGAGATTGCCAGGCGCGGTCTCTTCCGGTTCATGTGCCAGGACCGGGATGTGTGGGAGCGGGTGCGGCAGGAGTTGGGCTTTGCTGTTTTTGAGGGCAATTTGGGACGATTCGTGAAAGCTATTGCAGAGAGCGGTTGGGGTAGCCCTGCCGCTATCTTGGAGAATATGCCGGAGGGTGACCAGGCGGAACTGGCTGCCCTGCTGATGACCGGTGATGACCAGGAGATTCCGCCTCAGCAACAGGAACGATTGATGTTGGACTACCTGGTGGCAATAAAGCGGGAACAGTTGAACAAGGAGATAGCTGTAAGAAGTTCCGAACTGCAAGAGTATAGAAAGAATGAAGATAAAGCAGGAATTATGGGTGTCCTGGCAGAATTAGATAGACTATATAAAGATCTTCAGGCCCTGAAAAATACAGGGTAATCAGAAAGGCACTGCCAGCGGGGCTGGGAATTATGGTTCACATCGAGTGAAAGGAGGGAAGACCATTGAAAGATGAAGAACTAAAGATTGATGCTGTAAAAGACTTGATCCAGCGCGGCAAGAAGAAAGGCAATCTGTCCTATCAGGAAATTATGGATGCGTTGCAGGGGTTTGAACTGACCCCCGACCAGATAGATGATATTTACGAGCAATTCGGGTCGCTGGGCATCGAGATTCTGCAGGAAGGCGATGGTCAGGCCCTCACAAAAGACACGGAGGCTGCCCCTGCGGAGGAGGATGCCGAGATCGAGATCGATCTCTCTATTCCAGAGGGGATCGCCATTGATGATCCGGTCCGCATGTACCTCAAGGAGATCGGGCGTATCCCCCTGCTCACCGCTGAGGAGGAGATCCAGCTAGCCAAGCTGATCGAGGATGGCGACGAAGATGCCAAGCGACGTCTGGCTGAGGCCAATCTGCGGCTGGTAGTGAGTATCGCCAAGCGTTACGTCGGCCGCGGCATGCTATTCCTGGACCTGATCCAGGAGGGCAACCTTGGCCTGATCAAGGCAGTGGAAAAGTTCGACTTTCGCAAGGGATTCAAGTTCAGCACTTACGCTACCTGGTGGATCCGCCAGGCGATCACCAGAGCGATCGCCGACCAGGCTCGCACCATTCGCATTCCGGTGCACATGGTGGAGACGATCAACAAGCTGGTTCGTGTCTCCAGACAACTGCTGCAGGAGCAAGGGCGCGACCCCACTCCCGAGGAGATCGCCTGGGAGATGGATATGTCCGTTGACCGGGTGCGGGAGATCATGAAGATCGCCCAGGAACCGGTATCTCTGGAGACCCCCATCGGAGAGGAAGAGGACAGCCACCTGGGAGACTTTATCGAGGACGAGGATGCCCTGGCGCCGGCGGAGGCCGCATCCTTTATCCTGCTTAAAGAGCAGTTGGAAGAGGTTCTGGAGACCCTGACACCCAGAGAAAAGGAAGTGCTCAGGCTGCGCTTCGGGTTGGACGATGGCAAGGCGCGTACCCTGGAGGAGGTCGGACAGCGGTTCCGGGTCACCAGGGAGCGGATCAGGCAGATCGAAGCCAAGGCCTTGCGCAAGCTGCGACACCCCAGCCGCAGCAAGAAACTGAAGGATTACCTGGAATAAAAAGGCCCCCGCTCCGAAGCCGGAAGGGGGGCTTTTACTTAACGTGTCTGCTTGCACGGTCACGGCTGTCATCTGCGCCTGCAACCATGAACAGCCCGCTGACAAATTTTACAGAATAATTTTATCAAATTGTAAGATCTGTTGATGCGGGAACAGTATTATAATCAGATCGTTAGAGAAAAACGCGGCTTCAGAACAGCATCAGTGAAATATATTGGCAAATCATGCCATGTTAGTCGCCTTGTCGAAATAAACTGTTATTAGCTGTTTATTATCTCTGAATTTAAGGTTAGGTCGTTGCCAAAATGATCGGTCCCAGAGCATTTGCCGCATCGTCGGTTTTGGTTATATTGACGCTAGTGATAGGCACCCTAGTGGTTGTTGACCCCGGCCGCAACGTTCATGAAAACCCGGCTTTATCGAGCGTTTCCGGAGCCCCCGCCGCTGATCGCCAGGTCGGTCCGGCGCCGGTCTCTTCCGACGATCAAAATACAGCCGACCCAGCGCCCGGTGATTATAAAAAGATCTTCAGGCGCGACCTATTCATGGGTGATTCCGTGACCCAGGGTCTGGTCTTTTTCGATTTTTTAGATGACTCCACGGTGCTTGCCAAGTTAGGCCTCAATCTGGTGACGGCCAGGGATGAGCTTGGTAAAGTGGGCCTGGCCCAGCCCGACAAGATTTTTATCCTGTTCGGGGAGAACGATCTCAACTATTATCCCGATAATCACCAGCTTATCGATAGCTATGCAGGGTTTATCCGGGCAGTCAAAGAAAGGTCGCCTCGCTCCGATATCTATGTCCAATCCGTGCTGCCGATCGCTGCCAAGGCAGAAGCCGGCAATCCAAACCTCAATAACGCCCGTATTGATGAGGTCGACATCGCTCTGAGAGGGATGGCCCGTGATGAGGGCGCTCATTACCTCGATCTGACAGCAATCTTGAAAAACAGGGATGATCTTTATCAGCCTGACGGCAAACACTTCGAGGAACAATTCTATAAGCTGTGGCTGGATTACCTGGTAAAAAACGTGAAGTAGACATAATTATTGCTGGAGAGGATGCTGCAAATGCCCAAGATACCTGATAGAATGCACGAAAGATCTATGACGAATATTGCCGTCCTAGTCTTGTCGGCAGTTTTTATAGCCGCCGTGGCCGCTGGCTGCTCCACTCCCAGAACGGTATCCCACCAGCCGCCGGTCAGCGAGATCAGCGACAAGATCGCTCAGGCTGTTGATCTATCGGCTATGAAAGCAGGAGACAGCAGCAAGCTGCAAAAATTATACGGCATCAATGCGGACAAGCTGGACGGTTTTGCGCTCTATACCGCACCCTCCAATGTCAAGGCTGACGAGCTGGTCGTGCTGAAAGTGAAAGACGCCGGCGATGTCGATGCTATCAAAGACAACATAGCCAAGAAAGTTGACAGCCAGGCCGCCAGTTTTAAAGACTATCTTCCGGAGCAGTACTATCTGATCGAACAGCATGTTCTAAAATCTAGCGGCAACTATGTTCTTCTGGCGATCTCCAAGGATACCGCCGGAATTGAAGCCGCTTTTGACGATTCCCTAAAATAGAGAAAATGCCTTACATCAACTTCTAATGGGGCTTGAGACGTGGTTTTTAGCAGCCTGGTCTTCATTTTTGTTTTTTTGCCGATCACCATCGCCGCCTACTATATAGCGCCGAAGTCTCTGAGAAACGTTTTCCTGCTTATCGCCAGCCTGGTTTTCTATGCCTGGGGTGAGCCGGTATATATAGTATTGATGGTCTTCAGCATTCTGGTCAGCTATACCGGTGGTCTGCTGATCGACAGCTATAGGAAACGGCGGCTGATAGCCCAGATATTTTTTATTACCGCCATGGTGATCAATCTGGGATTGCTGTGCTTCTTCAAGTATTACGGTTTCATCCTGGCCAATATCAATCACTTGACCAGCCTCCACATGGCTTCGGCGGCTCTTCCCCTGCCCCTGGGGATTTCTTTTTACACCTTCCAGAGCATTTCCTACCTCATCGATATCTATCGGGGAAAGGTGCCGGTACAAAAAAATATCATCACCTTCGGCATGTACAAGAGTATGTTTCCTCAACTGGTGGCCGGTCCGATAGTAAAGTACGTCGATATTTTTCAGGAATTGGACCGCCGCAATGAAAGCCTGGGGTTATTCGGCGAGGGCGCCGAACTTTTTATCATTGGCCTGGCTAAGAAAGTGCTGCTCGCAAACAATATCGCCCTGCTCTGGAAAACGATCAACGCCATGCCCATGGGAGAGCTGTCGGTGCTCTCCGCCTGGCTGGGGATCGTTGCCTTCACCTTTCAGATCTACTTCGATTTCAGCGGCTATACAGATATGGCCCTTGGCCTGGGAAAAATGCTGGGCTTCCATCTCCCGCAAAATTTTAACTACCCTTACGTATCCAGAACGGTAACAGAGTTCTGGCGCCGGTGGCATATCTCACTCGGATCCTGGTTTCGGGAATATGTCTACATTCCACTTGGCGGCAACCGGGAAGGTCTAGTCAAACAATTGAGGAACCTGATCGTGGTCTGGTTCTTAACCGGACTCTGGCATGGCGCCAGCTGGAATTTCGTGTTGTGGGGGCTGTATTTCGGAGCCTTCGTGACGGCGGAAAAGCTGTTCCTGATCAGGTGGCTGGAACACAGGCCGCGGTGGCTCGGCCATATCTACACCATGCTGGTGGTTATGGTGGGCTGGGTATTGTTCGAGTATGAGAGCCTGGGGCAGGCCGCCCGCTTTATCGGCAGGCTGTTCGGATATGGCTCTCCTGCGCTGTGGGATGGCAATGGACTGTATTATCTGTATACCAACGGAGTGCTGTTGTTGGTGCTGGCGCTCTGCTCAACGCCGCTGGCCGGCGCCCTGTCCCGTACCGTGGCCAGGCGGCTGGGCACGGCTAGCGCTGTGGTGATACCCGTAGTGTATATGGGGCTCCTGCTTCTCTGCACCGCCTATCTGGTCAATGAAAGCTACAACCCCTTTTTGTACTTCCGGTTTTAGTCATCCCGGGTGGGGTATTTTACACAATTGAGCGGGGGAACTATGGTGGATGGAGATCGCGGTTCATATCAATACGTGTTAGCGATTTTACTGATACTCTATATCGGCGTCATGGCAATAATCAACATGGTGACTCCCAGCAGGGTGTTTTCAGAATCGGAGAATCGCATGTTGGAGCAGGCGCCGCACTTCTCCCTGGCTAACTTGATCCAAGGCAAGTACACCTCGGCTTATGAAAAATATATCGCGGACCAGTTTCCCTGGCGGGATGGCTGGATCGGAGTCCGATCGGAAGCCGAGCGGGTGTTGGGCCGAAACGAGAGCAACGGCGTTTACCTGGGTAGAGACGGCTACCTGCTGCAAAAATTCACTGAGCCGAGCGATGAGGTTTTTCAGAGCAAGGTGGCCGACCTCAACGCTATAGCCGCTTCCCTGCCCGGGCTGCGCAAGTACCTGCTGCTGGCGCCCACCTCGGTCAAGATACTGGCCGACAAACTGCCGGCGAATGCTCCCGTGGATGATGAACTGGTCTGTTTGAACAGGGTCCGGAGATCGCTCGACAAGAGCATCACCTGCGTGGATGTCTACGATGCCCTATACTCCAGAAAGGAAGAGGATATCTACTATAAGACTGACCACCACTGGACGACCAGGGGCGCATACTACGCCTACCAGCGGCTCGGTGAGGTGATGGGGTTCACGCCGCACGATCAGAGCTACTTTCGGATCGCCAGGGTTACGGACAGCTTCTATGGGTCGTTGTATTCAACGGGAGGTTTCAGGAATCTGCAACCAGATGCCATCGATCTGTATCTGCCCAGGGTTCCGGAACAGTATCAGGTCTACTACTACGATGATCAGAAGGCCACTGATTCTCTCTATGCACTGGAGAATCTCGATAAAAAAGATAAATATGCCGTGTTTCTGGATGGTAACAAATCGCTGATCAAAATCACCACCAACGCCGACAGCCAGAGAAAATTGCTGTTGCTGAAGGATTCTTACGCTAACTGCCTGATTCCATTTTTAACAGGCCATTTCCGGGAGATCTATGTGGTGGATCCGCGGTATTACAGCGATAGCCTGAGCGATCTGGCAAAGACCAGCGGGGTCACCGATCTGCTCATGCTCTACAACGTCAATACCTTTTTCGGAGATGCATCTGATAATGTCTCTTGACTGCTCCTGATATGAGCTACGGGTGCCCCTGGCCGCATCCGGATGGCAGTCCGCAGATGGGGGGATGTGTCTCGCTGGTGCCACTTGAGCAGCAGCGTTCCAGGCAGTTCGATCCCCGGGCATATGGCCACCGCTGCTGCTGCCAGGATGATCGTGCAGCAGGCGCGGAAACGCCTAAGGCGGTTACTTCATACCCGCTACTGCTGCCCGGGCAAATTGCTGATTCACCAGTATGGCCGGGTCTACGGGCTGATCGATCATCCCGGACTGCATCATGATCTCCTCCATACGGGCGAAGTCCTGATACTCCAGGATTGGAGTGGCTTTCCAGATTTCCTGACTCTTATAGCGGGCCGTCACCTTGATCAGCAGGTCCAGGTCCGAGTCCGGGAAGAACTGCTGGATCGCCGTGGCGATCTCCTTTGGGGAATGGCTAACCACCCACTGCTGACCCATATAGAGGCCGTTGGCCATGCGCTGGACAGCATCCGGATGTCGCTCGACAAAGCTCTTGCTGGCTATTAACCCGGTGCAGGGAACCTCGCCGCCGTCCTGGCCCAGAGAGGTGATGGCGCAGCCTTCTCTCTGACTTTCCATCAGGCTGACGGCGGGCTCTGGCAGAACTGCGTAGTCTCCGGCGCCGTTGACGAAGGATGCGGCAGTAGCGGTGGGCTGCAGGCCGGTGATAATGGTGACGTCCTTGCCGGGCTGCAGGCCATGTTGTCTGAGAGCATACTCCAGCACCATCTCCGGCATCCCGCCGGGCTGGCTGCAGATGATAGTCTTGCCCTTCAGACCCTCCCACTTAAAATCCCCCTCTGGTTTGCGGCCAACCAGGAACGAGCCGTCCCGCCCAGTCACTGCCGCAAAGTTGATGACGTAGTTGTCCCGGCCCTGTTTGTAGATATAGACAGTAGGATCGGGGCTGCACAGGCTGATGTCTGCGGCGTTGGACAGCAGGGCGGTCATGGCTCGATCGGTATCCTGCACCGTAGAGATCTCCAGGTCCAGCCCCTGATCCCGGAAAAACCCCTGTGTCATTGCCACATAGACGGGCGCGTTGAAGATAGAATGCACCGTCTCACGATAGCGCACCCTGATAACGGGCGGCCCTGCCTGCCTGCCTGTACACCCGGTCAATCCAGACAGCAGAATCAGCATCAGGGCGATACCGCCAACAAGCTTAAACCTTTTCACCCCAACCCCTCCTAGTTGAAACTGCTGTAACATTCTATGACTCGACCGGGAGGGGTGTTATTATTGGGCAGCGGCAATTATTAGCTGATCAGGAGGGGGAATTGGAAAATTCTCTGCAGGAGCCTGGTGCCAGGAAGAGGGACGGGCAATCGCCCGGTGGAATAGATGGTTCACTTACAGACCAGCAGCATGGGGATATAGCGGATGCCGTCCTGCAACTGTTCTTTGTCAGTCTGGACGAATCCTAATCTGGCGTAGACGGGCACTGCAAAGGGGCTGGCATTAACCGACAGATACTCGAACCCCCTGCGTTTGCTGCATTTGACGATGGCCCGCCGGATCAACTCCCGGGCAATTCCTCTGCGCTGGTATTCCTTGTCCACAAAGAGCAGGCAGATGTGCTCATGGCCTCTGACCTCGATCGCTCCCACGATCAGGCCTCCGGCCTTGGCCGTCAGGACGAAATTATGGCCGAGCAGGGAGCGCAGATCGATGGCGTCCGGCTCGGTATAGGCCATGAAGGTGTCGATGCCCTCGCTTGTATAGCCTGGGGCCACGAACTCGCTGAACACCCGTGACACCAGATCGGAGATGGCTTTCTCCTCGCCATCCCTCATCATACCGTAGACGATCTTAGCGCTCATCGGACTTCCTAGAGGGCCTCCTCGATCACTTCGTCCAGATATTTTTCCAGAAAAGGCCTGAAATCGGCCGTCCGTCGCATGACCTCTTCCTCGTAGGATTCCTTAAATTCTGGGCTGCTGCAATAGATGCACTCTCCGCAGACGGCGTTGGCCTGAAAAACGGAGTGGGTCTCCTGGAGCAAAACCAGATCCAATGAAAATGGGGAGAATATTTCAGCCAATGCGATATAAAGGT
The DNA here is from genome assembly GCA_023249405.1 of Peptococcaceae bacterium. GTDB lineage: Bacteria > Bacillota > DSM-12270 > Thermacetogeniales > Thermacetogeniaceae > Palsa-1188. Next base: position 47,681 of record JAHFCR010000019.1, read on the forward strand.
CGCCATATAGATTGGGGCGCTCTTTAGGGCTTGGCAGGCAGCCCTTGAATACAACCCCCAGATCCAGGTCGGACATGGGGTCGCTGGCCTCAGGTTGTTGGCCGTCCAGCAGATGCCATCCGGCTTCGGCCTGGGACCCGAAAAGGTACATCAGGGCTACACCATAGCTATCTGCAATTTTTATGATGCTGTTATGCCTATCTGCTTTACTATGCATTGCGCATTCACCTGATTATCAGTATACCATTATTTAACATGATTGGGGAGCGCGGTCGCTTCCGGTGCTTTTTTTACGTTCAGCGATGTTGTGCTACGTAAATATAGTCCGGCTCCCCGCGGCTGCACTCCACTCGATACTCTTTGACATGATCAAAGAACCTGGCGAGGCGGTTATGAAACTCGATCGACCGGGCGGCGCTCCAGAAGGCGGCAATGCCAGACGGATTGAGAATCTTGGCAATAGATTGCAGGCCATCCTCTGTGTATAGATGATCATTTGATTCCGTGACAGTCCATTCCGGGCCATTATCAATGTCTAAACAGATGGCATCAAACGTCTCCTTCGTATGATCGAGCCATGTCAGTAAATCGCCTGGTATAATTCGAATTCGGGAATCGCTCAGGTAATTGCCCATGAGCCGTGAAATGTGGGCATAGTTCCATTCAATTATCTTCGGTTCGATCTCCAGTACGACAACTTCACCGAGACGAGGCTCTCGAAGTGCTTCCTGCAGGGAAAATCCGGCCCCCAATCCGCCGATCAGAACCTTTCTGGGATTCTCCGACAAGCTCAAAGGGATGGAAACCAATTGCCGTTCCGATTTGCCGTTGTATGTCGCTACCAGAAATGTCCCGTTGCTGATGATTTCGTAGTCGTGGCCGCGGCGCTGCAATTGCAACTCTCCCCTATTGGTCGAGCACCGTTCAACGACCTCCACGCTGGTCTGCATAAGCATGAAGAAAGCGCCCCATTCTATAAACCTTTTTCTTCCATTATACCACCTGCGCCGCTTTATCAAGATGGCCTGCCAGGGGAATTGCCAGGTATCCTGGCCGTCTGATTTAAAAAAGTTTTAACATATGCCATGCAACTGCTCTGATTTTAAGAGAACTGTGGTCGGACTCATCAGCCCCACTCCTCATTTTCTATGGTTGAACGATATCGAATTGTTCACTCGCCCCAGACAACCAGAATAACCTTGGAGATTTTTGACATCAGCGCTTCCGGTCTGGTCCAGTACTTCTCGGGGCAGTTGTTGATAACCTCAAACATATCTAGCAGGAACTTGTAATATATTGTCGAAGTACCCATTAAAACCATA
>JAHFCR010000136.1 GCA_023249405.1 Peptococcaceae bacterium
TTGATGGCGCCTTTCAGGGCTTCCCGTTCCTGGGCGGTCTCATCCAGGCGCTTGAGTAATTCCTGACGACTCATGCGGTCCAGGGCCAGGGCTGGTCCGGCATGCAGGAGGCGCTTGGGAGGCAGGGTGAACTCCCGGCTGTTCTGGGCCAGGACACGGAGACGCTCCCCTTTGAGCTCCAACACGACGCCGCAAAGGATACGCTTTTCCTCAAAAAATTCCACAATGCTGCCTGGTTCCATGTGGGGCAAAAATTACCAGAATCCCCGGAAATGTCAATGAGGACCCATGTTAAGTTTCGAGTTTCGAGTTTCGAGTAAAACCTTTATGTCTATTTGAAAAAGAATCTTCGCACCATTACCTGAAAAGACTGTTTGAATTTTATATTTTTGCATAATATAAATCCCTAAAGAGACAACTAAAAACTCAAAACTCGAAACTTAATGCGTCTAGCCCTGATCGCCGATATCCACAGCAACCTGGAGGCCCTGGTGAGCGTCCTGGACCGGATCCGCCAGGATGGGGTGGAGTCCATCTTGAATCTGGGAGACCTGGTGGGCTATAACGCCAGCCCCAATGAATGTCTGGCGCTCCTCCGGAGCCGGCCGGACATCAAAAACCTGGCGGGCAATCACGATTTGGCTTTGCTGCAGCCGGAGCGGGCCCAGGCCTTCAACATCATCGCCTATCAAGCCCTGATGTGGTGCCGGGAGCAGGTGCCCGTAGATGACCTGGAGTTTCTCCAGGGCCTGCCCCTAGCCCTGGAGACCCAAGGCTTCTGGGCCTGCCACGGCACCCCCACCAACCCGGACACTTATATCGCCTACCACTTCCAGGGCAAAAGGGTTTTGCGGGACCTGAGCCGAGGGTCCGGCGTCCGGGTCTGCTTCTTCGGCCACACCCACCGCCGGGCCTCATGGTATCGGGATATCCGGGGGAAAGTAGCCTTGCAGGAGATTACCGCGCCCAAATTGGACCTATCCCGGGAGGGCCACTACCTCATCAATCCCGGCAGCGTCGGCCAACCCCGGGACGGCAACCCGGAGGCCGCCTACGCCATCTTCGACGATGAGGAGTTCTCCATCCACTTCAAGTCGGTGCCTTATGATATTGCCGGAGCCCAGCGGCGCATCCTGGCGGCCCAACTGCCGCCCTACCTGGCGGAGCGCCTGGCGCTAGGAAAGTGAAATGAAGCTGTCAGCTTTCAGCGCTCAGCTTTCAGCTTCTGAGTTTTTATTTTTTTGATTTAATTGTTGATAATCATTAAGAAATATAGGTAAGATGGTGTCCGCTAACTTGAGATTCAGACTTTTGTTTCTGGGCTGATTGCTGCTAGCTGACTGCTCACCGCTGCTTTTAAGAAGGGGGAACGATGGCGCCTTACCAAAAAGTGGGAGTGTTAAAGGACGGCACCCGGGTGACTCTGCGCCCCATGGTGCAGGAAGACCGGGACAAGATGCTGGATTTTTTCCGGCGCCTGGATGAGAAAGACAAACTATTCCTGCGCAGTGATGTCCGGGACCAATCGGTCATCGACCACTGGGTGAGCAACATCGACTATCAAAAAGTCTTTCCCCTCCTGGCCGAAGTGGACGGCCGCATCGTCGGGGACGCCACCCTGCACATGCGCAAGGTGGGCTGGAAGCGCCACCTGGGCAACGTCCGGGTGGTGGTCGCCAAAGACTTCCAGGGCCGGGGCCTGGGCACCCTGCTCATCAACGAGATCGTGGAGCTGGCCGGGGAATTCGGCCTGGAGAAGCTGATTGCCGAGATCCACCTGCAGGCCCAGGGGGCCCTCAAGGTCTTTAAACATGCCGGCTTTACCACCAAAGCGGTGTTCGAAGACCTGGTCAAGGACCCCGAGGGCAAGAACAGCGACCTGGTGGTGATGGTCTGCGACGTCCAGGCGCGGGACCGCCGCACTAGCTAACCTCTATCAAAATCAATGCGGATATTTTGGAGGGGGCTGATAATGGCAAGATATATGGAACCAGAACCATTACCTAATCTCGCCTTTTAAACCGCTTGGTCAGGATAGGAAATGTATCAGCTGAGAGGGTCACGGCTGGATCTGTGAGGGCGTAGTAGTGAGATTTCCCCGACAGGATGCCCAATAGCACTTATGGATTCGGGGCTCTGGAGCCTGGATAGTGCCGCTTATGATGTTGGAAATTCTATGGCCGCCAGGTAGCCGATGGTATTTGCTATGGTTATCGGCATCCTCGATGAATCCAGCATTTTGAGGATTATTGGAATGTTTCTTTGCGACTTTGGAACACATGGTTGAACTACTTGCTCTGCATGGCCTTTGCTTTCTCCACCAGGTCTGCCAGCGTGATGGTTTGCAGCCTGTCAAACATGGCTTCAGAGGCTTCCTTCCAGAGGATTCGAGTGGGGCAGATATCGGTACGCTTACAGACAGTAGTATCATCACAACACTCCACCAAACTGGTGCCCTCCTCCAGAAGCCCCACGATATCCTTGACAGTGATCTCTTCAGGAGGTTTGGCCAGGATGTGTCCTCCCTTAGGTCCTCGCAGGCTCTCGATGTAACCGGCTTTTTTCAGAGGAATAATAATCTGTTCTAAATACTTCACCGACACGTCTTGACGTTTGGCAATGTCACTCAAATGGATAGGCCCATCGTTGTAATGTTGGGCCATATCCAGCATGAGACGGGTGCCGTAGCGACTGCGAGTGGAAAGCTTTATGCTCATCCTCCTGAGAGCCTCATCATCGCCCTGTAAATTTTAATTATATATTGATTGAATATATAGCAAAACCTCGTAAAGAAGCCTGAAAAAATTTTATTTTCTTGGCGCTGGCTCGGTTTCTCTAAGGGCAAGGCGTTCCCCGTTGAGCGTGAGAACCGTGTTTAGGCTCAGCTGGGCGAAGGGCTCGAGGAGTCTTACTTGAGGCATGTTCAGCGGCAGTATTCGCCAAAAGGGTACTATTGGAAAAAATTATGAAATTTTGCTTGACATATTAAATTGCTCTATATAAGTATAATTTAGATTAATTTAATATAGTTTAGGAGGTAAGCTTATGTTAACCATCGCTGTGCTGACCGCGACGGTGACCTTTGTCCTGTGCGTAATCGTTGGCAAACGCTTTTCTAAACCTGGATAGACTTGCTTGGTACCATAGAGGTTTCGGCAGTGAAGACTGCCCGATTGGAAAGGAGGTGCCAAATAAATCAAGAGTTGCAAACAGTTGATCAATCCTTCGAAGTTTGAAGTTGGGAACCCCTTCTTGTTTCCCTTGCCAGCCCAGAGATCCTGGCCACCTGGCTCTCGCCGGGATCTCTGGGAGATGAAGTTTACGGCAGTTGCGGATGAAAAGGCCCTGACCGCGGTCTACGAGTTGCGGTTGCCGGATTGAGAAGGAGGAGTCTGCGCTCCTCGACAGGTTATCATAACTGGATTTCAGATCATGCTGCCTTCCGCCTCTTAAATCACCATTCATAAAAATCTACATATCTATTCAATACTTCCGCACCATCAGGCTTTAACAGCACCATGTCCTCTAAACGCACCCCGCCCCAGCCGGCCAGGTAGATGCCCGGCTCCACCGTCACCACGCTGCCGGCTTTGAGGGTGGAGCGGCGCTCCTGGTTGAAGCTCAAGGCCGGGTTTTCGTGCACTGCCAGGCCCACCCCGTGGCCCAGGGAATGGCCGAAGGCCTCCCCGTAGCCCCCGGCGGCGATGATGTCCCGGGCCAGAGCGTCCCCGGCCAGACTGTCCAGACCGGCTTTAAGTTCCGCCTCGGCGTGGGCCTGGGCCCGGCGCACCAGGGTGTAGATCTTTTGAAACTGCTCATCCGGCGGGCCCAAA
>JAHFCR010000137.1 GCA_023249405.1 Peptococcaceae bacterium
CGACCACGTCGTTATGGCCTCCGATATATTTGCTGGCGCTGTGGACAACGATATCCGCCCCGTATTCCAGGGGACGCTGCAGGTAGGGCGTAAAAAAAGTATTATCGACGATGGTCAACAGGGATCGCTCCTTGGACAGCCCGATCACTGCCTGTAGATCGATAATCTTCATCAAGGGGTTGGTGGGAGTCTCGATAAAGACCGCCTTGGTATGGGAAGTGATACTCCTTTCGATAGCCGCCAGATCGGTCAGATCGATAAAGGTAAATAACAGTCCATAGTTAGCCCAGATCTGCGTGAAGAGACGGTAGGTGCCCCCATAGAGGTCATCCGAAACCAATAGGTGATCTCCTGGTTTAAACAGATGCACCAGGGCGCCGATGGCAGCCATGCCGGAGGCGAAAGCCAAGCCCCGGCAGCCGGCCTCCAGTTGGCAGATACAATCCTCCAACGCCTTGCGGGTAGGATTGATGGTACGGCTGTAGTCATAACCGGTACTCTGGCCCAGACCGGGATGACGAAATGTGGAAGTTTGGAAAATGGGCATGCTGATAGAGCCTGTCTTTTCGTCCCAGCACAGGCCGGCCTGAGCAATTTGCGTAGCTAGCTTCATCCTGCTCACCTCTCTTAATATGCAAAACCCTCTTCATTAAGAAGAGGGTTTGGGAGCGCTCCCTCTTCTCATCTTTCCGGCGCTAACCGGCAGGAATTGGCACCTTCCCAGTTGAAGCCTGGTGGTTGCCGAAGGTTCATCGGGCCATTCCCTCCCCTTCTCTTGATAAGAAGAATCTTGCTATTCTATTTTTAATACTCGCCTTAAATCAGTTTCTGGTCCTATTACTCCGCCACCGGGCAACCGTCCTCGTCGCCATGATCGTGACCATCTTCAGCCTCTTCATATCCTTCTGGCAATTGGCCGGTCTTCTTTTGCCAGTCCCGGATCGCCCTATGCAATGCATCTGCCGCCAGATTGGAGCAGTGCATCTTCTGGGGCGGCAACCCTCCGAGAGCCTTGGCAACATCCTTGTTGACCAGATTGAGGCCTTCCTCAATGGTCAAACCCTTGGCCAGGGTTGTCATCATGCTTCCCGAGGCAGTGGCCGCAGCACAGCCGTAAGTCATATACTTGACGTCATCGAGTTTGCCCTCTTTGACTTTTATGTAAACTCTAAGAATATCTCCGCAGACAATGTTGCCAACCTCGCCAATACCGTCGGCATCAGGAATCTCTCCGACGTTCTGGGGATTTTGAAAGTTAGCCATCACAGTTTCGTTATACATGGAAAACGCCTCTTTCCTACAATTACATTTATATTACTACATTTAGGCCATGTTGTTAAGCCCGTACCGGTTGTGCCAGGGGAGAAAAACTGCGCAGCCTGGTGACAATGCCTTTCAAGGATTCCACCACATAGTCGATATCTTCCTCGCTATTGGCCCGGCCCAGGGTCATCCTGAGAGATCCGTGCATCATCTCGTGAGGGAGGCCAAGCGCAGTCAGGACGTGCGACGGCTGCAACGAACCCGAACTGCACGCCGATCCGGAGGAGACGGCGATCCCGTCCAGGTCCAGGCTCAGCACCAGGGACTCTCCCTCCACATAGGCAACACTGAAATTGGCGTTATTGGGCAATCGCTGCTCGGGATGACCGTTCAGCGTTACCGATGGAATTTCAGCGAGCACCCGCCTGATCAGTTTATCTCTCAATCCTTGCACCCGTTTTGACTCCTGCTCCATGTCCCGGCCACCGATCTCGGCCGCCTTCCCGAACCCCACGATGCCAGGCGTGTTTTCCGTACCCGAACGCAGCTTGCGCTCCTGTCCGCCACCGTGTATGATCGGCTGCAGCCTGATCCCCTTCCTCACATACAGCGCCCCGATTCCCTTCGGGCCGTAGATCTTGTGCGCTGAAAGCGAGAGCAGGCCCACGCCCAGATCATCCACATTAACGGGGATCTTGGTCAAGGTCTGCACAGCGTCACTGTGAAAGACCACCCCATGCTCCCGGACAATCCGGCCGATCTCGGCGATCGGCTGAATGGTCCCGATCTCGTTGTTGGCATGCATGATTGTAACCAGCGTGGTTTCCTTCCTGATGGCCCCGGCCACCTCATCCGGGTCGACCATGCCGTATTTGTCAACAGGTAACAGGGTGACCTCGAATCCATTCTTGGCAAGATACTTGAAGGTATCCAGCACGGCATGATGCTCGATGGCGCTGGTGATGATATGGTTGCCGTTTTTCCGCCTGGCCATTGCCGTGCCGATAATAGCGATGTTATCCGCTTCGGTTCCGCCGCTGGTGAAATAAATCTCCTCCGGCGCCGCCCCAATCAGATCAGCCACTTTCTGACGCGCTTCCTGCGTAAATTTTTTGGCCTCCCTGCCAAAAGAGTGCACGCTGGAGGGGTTGCCAAAAGTGTCCCTCATAAAATCGCACATCAGCGCTAAGACTTCCGGGTGTAGAGGTGTGGTCGCAGCATGATCCAAATAAACCTTGCGCATTTCGATTCAGCTCCCGTATCAGTGTTTAACTTAGCTACCTAATTATGCTCTTGGCGCATACTCGCTGGTGGTCAGTGCGTGAGACTGCTTTCCCGAATAGTGTCTCCACGACAAGGCAGCTTCATTAGTGGCCAACCCAAGCAGGCCTACAGCCTAGTTCTTATTACAGGTGGAGTTCTTGTCTTCTGTCTGGAAGAGGGGGGTGCTCAAATAGCGCTCGCCGGTATCCGGTAGAATAACCACGATCATTTTGCCGGCGTTTTCCTTTCGCTGAGCTAGCTTCTGAGCAGCGAAGGCCGCTGCGCCCGAAGAAATTCCCACCATCAATCCCAACTCCCTCGCCAGACGACGGGTAATAGCTTCAGCATCCTCATAGCGCACCTGCACGATCTCATCAACCAGCTTGAGATTAAGGACCTCAGGGATGAAACCGGCGCCAATGCCCTGGATCTTATGAGGCCCACGCTTGCCACCGGACAATACAGGGGACTCGACCGGTTCTACGGCAATCACTTTGAGGGTTTCTTTGCGAGGCTTGAGCGCTTCGGCAACACCGGTAATCGTGCCCCCGGTACCGACGCCTCCGACAACAATATCAACCTTGCCATCCGTGTCTTCCCAGATCTCGTTAGCGGTAGTAAGACGGTGAATAGCCGGGTTGGACGGGTTCTTAAACTGATCTGGGATAAAGGAGTTGGGTATCTCCGCCGCCAGCGCTTCCGCCTTGCTCACAGCGCCGGGCATTCCCTCGGAGCCCGGGGTGAGCACTAATTCTGCGCCATAACCCTTCAATAAATTACGGCGCTCAATGCTGAATGTTTCCGGCATGGTCAGGATCAGCCGGTAGCCCCTGGCCGCGCACACGAACGCCAGACCAACGCCGGTGTTACCGCTAGTCGGTTCAATGATCACCGAATCCTTGTTAATCAATCCTTTTTCCTCGGCATCCTTGATCATGGCAAAGCCGATACGGTCTTTGACGCTACCGGCAGGGTTGAAATATTCTAGCTTGCCGTAGATCTCAACACCTTTTCCCTGGGTCAGGTTTTTTAAGTGTAGCAAGGGCGTATGGCCGATCAACTCGGTCAGATTTTCATAAATATGCATGGGGCACTTCCCTTCATTAAAAGATCTGCAAAACCAACATCAGCAGTACCGGGTACCCTCAAGGGCAGGCTTCTTCGCACTGTAATTGATGTAAGATGCTGCGATTTATCCGCCGCCATCCCCTCCTCCGGCTGTGATCGTCACATCTGCTTATTCTGTTTTCT
>JAHFCR010000138.1 GCA_023249405.1 Peptococcaceae bacterium
CCGTTAAAACAACACGTTTTGGCTTATATTCCACGGCTTCAATCTCTCCTGTTTCAAACCCGGTAGAATCATGGTTATCCCAGAAGCTGGCCATCTCTTCAATATTGTTTAAATTCAGGCAGCTTTCTCTCGATCATTTTAAAACCCCTTTCAACATGGACATCCGGCAACAAAGACGCCAGTACGGGGACTGTTTGACCCTGTACTGGCGCAGGTACTGTCTGAAAGACCGGTTTCAGAGGCGCTGCTCAGGATGCACTGCTGCCGCCGGAGGCGCTACCGGCCCAGGGGGTCTCGAAGGTCAGCACGTCCGCCTGGTGCTGGCAAATGTTGCTTAAAAGGTCCTTTTTGTCCTTGGCTACAGCGGACTGGGCGGTGAGGAGGTCGATGCTGCTGGCCGCTCCGGTGTCGTACTTGAGCTGGGTCATCTGGAGGTTCATCTCGTCCGTTGCTAGTGTCTGCTGCAGGCTGTCGTGGGTCGACTCCAGCTGGGTGATGCTGTAATATAAAGAGCGCAAGGACTGGGCCGTACTGTCCTGGCTAGTGGTGACGTTCAACTTGGCGATGTCGAGGCTCTTCTTTAGCGCCTGGTAGCTATCACCACTGCCGCCGCTGTAGATATTCAGCTTGATCTGCGCCTGGTCGACGCTCTTCTGGTCTACCGCCAGGGATGGGCTCGACTCCAGTACCCGGGATACTTCGGCGTCCAGGCTGCCGATTTTCAGCGGCGTATAGTCCGGCTGGTCTGTCGGCACCGGACGGGCATCCGTCGTCAGGCCGACGAGCTGGTTGAACTTCTGGTAGTCGTCGGCCAGGCTTTTTTCCGCCCCAGTCAGGGTCGACTGGGCACTGGTCAGGGCTTGTCCGGCCTGCTGCAACTGCAGCTTGCTGGCGCCGCCCACCTGGTTGTTCAAGGCGGCAACCCGCTTCTGGAAGTCGGCCAGGTTGAGAGCCTGCTGGGCAACGTCCAGCGCCGCCTGGTCCTGCAGGATCTGGTTGTATGCCGTATAGACCGAGATGACGACCGAATCCTTTTTGATCTGGTATTGCTCCTTGGACTGCTGCAGGCTCAGATCAGCCGAGACTAGGCCGTTAAAGTTGCTTACTGCTGTCAGGTCGGTCTGGGGGCCTGTCGGTTCAAAATCCACGTTGTCTGCCGCCGCATCACGGCTGGATTGGGCTTTGTCGATGCTGTAGGAAGCCGATTTAAGGTTGTTGCTGTTGGTCATGGCCAGGTCCAGCGCCTGCTGCACCGTCAACTGCCGCTCACCGGTCGCCGCCAGGGCGGTCCCGGCGCCGTACATGCCCAGCAAGCCGGTCAACAGCATTACTGCCACTAGCTTGGACCACGGGCGCTCGCTCATCTTGCTCATAAGGAACCCTCCTAAGATAACTTACCGCTGAATGAAACAGTTGTTTTTCATTCCTCCCGTGCACTAATATTACTGCACTTTTCTTAAGACTGCCTTAAAAAAAAATAAGTTTTTCTTGAAGTTTCCATAATTGACGGTATTGACGGTTTAGTTTAAGAGCGTATTTCCTCTGCCACCCCAATTCCAGATTATATAGCATAGAAAGATCAGGAATGGGGGAGGAGCAGAAAAATGATTTCAGAAAAATTATCAGCATACAGGTTGACATTCTGATCGTTTTTTGATGCGGGACAGCTCCGTGGAACTAATTACCTGATTGCCCAAACTGTGCGAGTGTGTTATTTTTTTAGGTATCAAGTATGTGAAGGAGAGTGTTGCAGATGAGAAACCGGATCACCGCCTTGATCGTTGCAGCCCTGATGCTATTGACATTGAACGCCGGCCTGCGGCCGGCCGGGGCGGACACCCAGTCCGTCTACGCCGAAACGCCTGGCACTGCCTTTGCCAAGGTGCTGGACGCCCCGGTCAGCGCCATGTACCTGTCCCAGAATTTCGCCAAGGACCGTACTGTCTTCGCCCTGACGGACGCCTCCGGCAGCGCCTATAATTACCTGTACCGCAGCCAGGACGGCGGCAAGACCTGGACCAAGCTGGCGCCGGCGATCGACGGCAGCGTCCTGACCGATGCCAGCAGGTTCATCTTCGACGAGCTGGCGCCGCAGCCGGACGGCCTGTTTGCTCAGGGCCACTACCCGGATAGCAACAAGCGCATCCTCATCTCGAGCCAGGATAGCGGCGATCACTGGACGACGGTGATCGTGAAGGACCCGTCCGACTCTGACACCGACGACAACGTCATCCCCGAACATATCATCTCCGTCGGGTCGAGCGACCTGCTGGGGATTATGGGCGACAGCAGCGATATGCTGGTCTCCTCCTCCGACAACGGCCAGACCTGGCCGTTCCAGTTGAATAGCGGCGTTGTGGATATGGCAGCGCTTGACAAAAACAGGCTGTTCATGGTCACCCAGAGCGGCAGCGTCTTCTATAGCGAGAATGCCGGAACCACCTGGAGCGACACCAAGCTCACCCTGACTCCCGCTTCCGGCCGGTCGTTGCTGGGCGCCGTTGCGGCCGTAGTGGAAAGCAGCAGTGAGTATACGGCCGTGGCGGTCAGTTCAAAAGATCCGGCGGGCCTGCAGATCTACCGCAGCAGTTCCGATCGTTGGACGAAGGTGCCTGATGGCCAGTTCCATGCCCCCGGGGTGACCAGCCCCGGCCGGGCCTACTGTGCCGCCCTGCTGCCCGGCGGGGAGATCTTCGCCGGCACGCCGGACAACGCCGTGCTGGCCTCGGAGGATTACGGCCAGACATGGAATCCTTTGAATATCACCGGCGAGGTCGACCAGATCGTGGCCGCCTCCTGGGGCGGCCACCGGGTGCTGCTGGCCGCCTCCCAGGCGGGCATCTACCGCCTGATCTACCAGCCTGGCGACGTTCAGCCGTCCCAGCCCGCTCAACCCGGCCAGCCCGCCCAGCCCCAGGCCGCCCCGGCCACCTTCACGGTGGGACAGTCCAGCTTTACTGTCAATGGAGTGGTCAACTACTCCGACGCCGCACCCTTTATCGCTGGCGAACGCGTCTACGTGCCGGTACGCTACCTCGGCCAGGCCCTGGGCGCCGACACCTACTGGGACGGCGACGTTCAGCAGGTCACCCTGAAGAAGGACAGGGTCCTGGTATACCTGATCGTGGGGAAGCCGCAGATCATCGTCGCCGGCAACGCCACTCCCCTGGACGTCGCCCCCCTGGTCAGGGATGGCCGGACCTACCTGCCGGCCCGCTACGTGGCCGAGGCCTTCGGCTACACGGCGACCTGGAACGCCGTGTCCCAGACTGTCACCATTGCCCCCAAGCCTTCGGCCTCCTAGAGGGCCATTGCCTGAAATCCTGTAATTATGGAATAGGCAAGAAAAAGATCCGGCGGCCGGGAACTTTCCGGCCGCTTTTGGTGTCTAATAAAATGTGAGAGCCGAGGAAGGAGCGTCCAGCCCGGCAGGAATCTCCCGGGCGGCGGGAGAATATACCTTTCTCGACAATTGTTTGGTTATGTTGCCCTAGATACGCCAGCAGACGCCCACTGTACGCAGCAGTTTATGCAGCCAAGCCGGCACGCCAAGAATGGAAAAACGCTTTTAAAGGAGGGATGACCCGGGCGCTAGGCCCCCGGCCTGCACAGCACCGGAGCCGCAGGGCTCCAATATCTCGATCACCTGTTTGATGTTTAAAAAGCAACATAAATTTGAGGAGAAACCTTAGTTTTCAAGGAGGGAAAAACATTTTGCTAAAAACACGCAAGCGCTGGATCTCATTATTGCTGACCGTGGCCATGATCGTGGC
>JAHFCR010000020.1 GCA_023249405.1 Peptococcaceae bacterium
ATTAATATTCTCGGGGGAAGGAAGTTATTTTAATAACATGCCCAAGCAGTTTGCTTTTTTAGGCTATTGTTCCTGTTCGTTTTTCTTCTGCATGCTGCGCATTGCTTCTTTCCGGGACAGATTGACGCGCCCCTGCCTATCTATTTCGGTAACCTTGACGATGATCTCGTCTCCCTCCTTGAGCACGTCCCGCACCCGGCCCACCCGGCGTTCATCCAGCTGGGAGATGTGCACCAGACCCTCTTTGCCCTGGAGGCCCAATACCCCCGGGATGATCTCCACAAAGGCGCCGAAATCCATCAGCCTGGTCACTTTGCCCATGTAGATCTTGCCCACTTCCACGTCCTTGGTCAGGACCTCGATAATATGCAGCGCTCTTTGCGCCGCCTCGGCATCGGTCGCCGCTATAAAGGCCCGGCCATCGTCCTCGATGTCGATCTGCACGCCGGTCTCCTCGATGATCTTACGGATGGTCTTGCCACCTGCCCCGATCACGTCGCGGATCTTCTCCTGGTCGATGGTGATGCTGATGATTCTGGGAGCATATTTGGAGAGTTCAGGTCGCGGCCCCGGCAGGGCCTCCAGGATCTTGGACAGAATGAACATGCGACCCTCTTTGGCCTGCTCCAGCGCCTTTTTGAGAACTTCCGCGGACACGCCTTTGACCTTGATGTCCATCTGCAGCGCAGTGACCCCTTTGGCAGTCCCGGCCACCTTGAAGTCCATATCGCCCAGGGCGTCCTCGATCCCCTGGATATCGCTCAGCACGGCAAACTTATTCTCGCCTGTCACCAGTCCCATGGCTATTCCGGCCACCGGGGAGGAGATCGGAACACCAGCATCCATCAGCGCCAGGGTACTCCCGCAGACGCTGGCCATAGAGGTCGAACCGTTTGATTCCAGGATCTCCGAAACCACCCGGATGGCGTAGGGAAAAACTTCCTCCTTCGGCAGCACCTGCAGTAGGGCGCGCTCTGCCAGGGCTCCGTGGCCGATCTCCCGCCGGCCGGGCCCCCGCATCGGTCTGGTCTCGCCTACGCTGTAGGGGGGGAAGTTATACTGGTGCATGTATCTCTTGGATTCCTCAACGCCGAGGCCATCCAGTATCTGCTCCTCGCTGACCGCCCCCAGGGTGGCCACGGTCAAGGCCTGGGTCTGACCTCTGGTAAAAAGGCCGCTGCCGTGAGTGCGCGGTAAGATTCCGGTCTCACAGGTAATCGGCCTGATCTCATTCAGCTTCCTGCCGTCCGGCCGCTCCTGTTCCTCCAGGATCATCTGCCTGACAGTCTCCTTTAAGACGCTGTGAAAGATCTCCTTGATATCTTTTACTTGCTCGGGGTAATCCTCGCCAAAGTGGGCCACAGTTTCCTGCTCCAGCGCATCCGTGGCATCCTGCCTGGCCAGCTTGTCCGGGTTGCGCACAGTCCCGCTCACCCGCTCACTGATATATTCACGAACTGACCGCTCCAACTCCGGATCGGCCTGGTATGTCGGAATCTCCAGCTTGGGCTTACCGACTTGGGCGACAATATCATCCTGAAAAGCGACGACCTCTTGAATTACCCGGTGGCCGAAAACGATCCCTTCCAGCATGGTCTCTTCCGGCACTTCCTTGGCGCCCGCCTCCACCATCATCACGGCATCCCTGGTCCCGGCAACTACCAGGTGCATCTCGCTCTGCTCAGCCTGCTCCAGGGATGGGTTGATGATAAACTCCCCGTTGATCCTGCCCACCACCAAACCGGCAACCGGACCCGAGAAAGGAATGTCGGAGATGGAGAGAGCGATAGAGGCGCCGATCATGGCTGTCACATCCGGCGAACAGTCCTGGTCCACAGACAGAACCGTAGCTACCACCTGCACGTCGTTTCTAAATCCGTAAGGAAAGAGGGGACGGATCGCCCTGTCGGTCAACCTCATGGAGAGGATGGCCTTTTCGCTCGGCCTGCCTTCCCGCTTGATAAAGCCGCCCGGAATTTTTCCGACCGCGTACATACGCTCCTCATAGTCAACCAGCAACGGGAAAAAATCGATCCCCTGGCGTGGTTCCTTGGAGACCGTTGCCGTTACCAGGACAACGGTATCGCCATAGCGGAGCATTGCCGATCCGTTAGCCTGTTTGGCCACTTTGCCAATCTCGGCTACCAGGCTTTTACCGCCCAGAGTCGTGCGGAAAACTTGCATAGTCTACCTCCTAATATCTGAGATTAGATGTCCATTTAGACCCTGCATAACAATTGGAAAGAGCGGTATACCGCTCTCCCTGAGTCGTCAAGCCAACCTTTTAGCCAAGCTACCGCCGTAATCCCAGCTTATCGATGATGACCCTGTACCTCAGGGGGTCGTTCGCTTTCAGATAGTTCAACAGGGCTCGCCTCTGACCAACCATCTTCAGCAGTCCCCTTCTGGAGTGGTGATCCTTGCGATGTATTTTCAGGTGCTCGTTAAGGTAGGTGATTCTTTCAGTAAGAAGAGCGATCTGAACCTCAGGAGAGCCCGTATCCTTGTCATGGATCTTAAATTTTTCGATAATTACCTTTTTTACAGTGGCACTGAAAACCAACTTAGATTCCTCCTACCAGTCGCATTGAAGTTTTTTGCCGGGCAGAACCGGAAGTCTCTTCCTACTGCCATAGGTTAATTATTACATATTATCTTATCATACATCAATCCTTATGTAAATCTTGTGAGTCCTGAATCGGAAAATAGCACCTGTTTTGATCGATCTTAGCAGAGAACTCCTGCCCAGGCGCTGACTGTTACGGCTGCTTCGATATCTTTGTTAATCTGAAACACGAGGGCTTCAGCTGAATCAAAGCGCTGTTCCCATCGCAATCTCCTGTAGATCTCGATCTCGATAGCCTCCCCATAGGCTGATCCCTGAAAATTAAGCAGGTGGGCCTCAATAACCCGTTCCTGGCTGTCAACAAAGGTAGGCCGGAAACCGATGTTTAGGACTGCGGTATAGCAATTGCCGGCGATCTTTGCCGATCCTGCATACACGGCAACGCAAGGTACAAGCAGCGGCCCGGCAGTGGCGACATTGGCGGTGGGAAACCCGATCTTCCTGCCGCGCCGGTCACCCTGTACCACCGTCCCCCTGATGATCGGCCAATATCCGAGCAGTTGCTGCGCCTGATCAATATCGCCTGCGTCTAGGGCTGTTCTGATAGATGTGCTGCTTACCAGCGTTTCATTGATAAAAACCGGTGGAATCACGGTAACCGAAAATCCATGTTGTTTACCCAGGCTCACCAATTGTTCCGGTGTGCCTAGAGCCCGGCGTCCGAACCTGTAGTTAAAACCGACATAGACTGCCGCTACCCGCAGCTTTTCTACCAGAACCGTTCTCGCAAAATCCCCGGCCTCCAACGCAGCCATCTGGGTGTCAAAGGGAATGACAAAAGCAGCTTCAATCCCGACCCCCGCCAGCAGTTCCAGCTTCTTATCCAGATCGAGGAGCAGTTTCGGTCCATGGTCGGGGTTCAAAAAGTTCTGGGGGTGAGGATGAAAAAGAAATACTGCCGGCACTTTCCCTTCCTGCCGCGCATAACTCACCATCTGGCGCAATAAGTCCTGATGCCCCCGGTGCACGCCGTCAAAATTGCCCAGGGCCAAAACCAGCTGGTCATCGTCATATGGAAGCGGCTGCAGACAGTGCCATACCTTCATTTTAAATACCTCTCTCACGCAGCTTAATTCTCTGTCAGATTAAATACTTTGGTCAGTTTATATGACCAGACACCCTTCACCTGTCCCTGAAACTGGCCCAGAGCCAGCAATACGCCATCAGGACCATAGAGGCGCACAAATGGCGGTAGATTGCTGTTGCCGATTCCTCCGCAGATGCCCGAGGGCGACAATGGCAGACCGTTCCTGACAGTAGCCACAGCCTTTTCTTTTACTGTCAAGGCAGGGATCTCCAGCAGTCCATAATCAAGGGGAAGCAGAAAAGAGGTGTCCCCCCGTTCCCACAGCTCCGCCACCTGTTCCATGGTGTAAGCATCCTTGAGAGCAAAAGGACCGCTGGCAGTACGGAGCAAAAAAGAGAGAAAGGCGCCACAACCAAGTTTGTTTCCGAGATCGGCGCATAAGCTTCTGATATAGGTTCCTTTAGAACAGGTGATGTCCAGCAGCAGGCTCGGGTAAGGACCCGAATCGGAATAGCGCAACGAATTTAAGGAGTAGATAGTAACCCGGCGCGGTTTGCGTTCCACGCTCTTGCCCTGTTGCGCCAGCTTATAAAGCCGCTGGCCCTGCACGTGCAGGGCGGACACCATGGGAGGGACCTGTTTGATCTCTCCTCGAAAACCCTCGAGCGTTGAGATCAACTTATTGTACGATAAAGAAACAGACGGCAGTCTGTTGACGATTTTGCCTCCGGCATCATGGGTATCCGTCTCGATGCCAAAGGTAATTTCAGCCCGATAAGTTTTACTCTTATCGATCAGGAATTCCGTCACCCTGGTGCCTTGACCGACACAAATCGGGAGCACTCCTGCCGCTCCCGGATCAAGAGTGCCCGTATGGCCGATCTTTTTAATATTGAATAGTCTGCGCAAACGCTGCACCACATCATGGGATGTCGGCCCCGGAGGTTTGATCACGTTGATCAGGCCATTCATAACACTTCTCGCTTTTTCTGCAGGTAGTCCCTGGCAGCGTCGATGACCAACGCCTCCACCTCTTGCAGAGTACCCTTGACTGTACATCCTGCGGCTCGCATATGCCCTCCGCCACCAAACCGGCCAGCCAGAGCATTGACGTCTGCAAAGCTCTTCGATCGAAATCCGATCCGGACCTCGTGATCACCGATCTCCTTGAAGAGCACGGCAATCTCCACCCCGGCGATCGATTTTGGATAATTGATCAAATCTTCGCTTTCTTCCATCCGGCATCCTTCATCCAGACAATTAAGCCTGGAGATGGTCATCCAGGCAACTTGCCCTTCCTGATCAAGGGACAGAGTGGATAACCCTTTCTGCAGCAGGCGGATGCTGGCCAGTGTTTTCTGCTCGTTTAAACACTGTTGCACCAGATGGTGGTCTGCTCCACGCTCCAGAAGCAATGAGGCAACCAGATGGCAGCGGTTTGTGGTGTTCTGGTATCTGAAGGAACCGGTATCGGTTACCAGGGCGGCATACAGATTGGTGGCCACATCCGGAGATATCCCGATCTTCAGAGCAGACAGCACCTGATAGAGAATCTCCGCGGTTGCCGAGGCGGACGAGTCTACTATATTGACAGCGCCAAAGAAATCATTGCTTACATGGTGGTCAATATTGATCAGGGTCCCACAGCAGTCGAAAAGCTTATTAACCTCTTCAGGCAGCCGCTCAAGGCCGGTGCAGTCCAGCACGATGCCGCAATCGAAACGTCTCCCGTGCACCCCTTGCGGGGTTGATACCATCTCAGACCCGGGCAAAAAGTGATACGAGGGCGGCACGGGCTGACCTGAGATGATGGCAACATTCTTACCTATATCCCGCAACGCCAGGCCTAAACCGATCATAGAGCCGATGGCATCACCGTCGGGATGCATATGGCTGGCCAGGAGAAAGCTGCCGGCGGTTTTAATAACTTCCGCTCCCTGAATACCGATCGAAATCAATCCCCAATCTCTTTATCCATGACCTCGCTGATGAGGTGCGTCAATTCAATGCCTCTTTTTATTGAAGGGTCCAGGGAAAAGGTCAACTCCGGAAGAAACCTCAGCCGGATTCTTTTCCCCAGTTCCATGCGTATAAAACCACCGGCGCTCTGCAGCCCTACCAGTGTCTGCGACTGCTCCTGCTCGGTTCCGTAAACGCTCACGAACACCTTAGCATAACGCAGATCCCGGGATACCTCGACATCAGTGATGCTGGTCAGTTTACAGATCCGGGGATCGTTCAATTCTACCTGAAGCATGTCGGTGACTTCGCGTTTGATCTCCTCTGCAAGCCTGTGAGGCCGAAAACTCATGATCATTCACCCTTCGTAGAGTTAGAGCACTCGTTTGATCTCTTCGATAGTGTATCCTTCCAGGATATCGTTCTGCTTCATGTCCTGAAACTTATCGAGACCGATGCCGCACTCGAAGCCCGTTTGAACCTCGCGCACGTCTTCCTTGAATCGTCTGAGAGAGGCGACAGTCCCTTCATAGATCACAACACCGTCCCTGATCACTCGTACCTTGCCGTTTCTGGTCATTTTACCATCCGTGATATAGCCTCCGGCAATAACACCGATCTTCGGAATGCTGAAGATATCCCTGACTTCCGCCCTTCCGACTACAACTTCCCGCAACTCCGGCTCCAGCAAACCCTCCAGAGCCGCCTTGACATCATCCAGGATCTCATAGATCACCCGGTACAGGCGAATTTCCACCTGCTGCATTTCCGATGTCCGCTTGGCGTTGACCTCCGGCCGCACATTGAAGCCGATAATCAGCCCGTTGGAAGCGCTGGCCAGCATAACGTCGGTCTCTGTTATTGCCCCCACACCTGAATGAATAATATTCAAACGCACTTCCGATGTGCCCAGTTTCGTAAGGGACTGCAGCAGGGCCTCGACAGAGCCCTGAACGTCAGCCTTGACAACCAGGTTCAATTCTTTGAGCTTACCCTGCCGGATCTGTTTGAAGAGGTCCTCCAGGGTCACCTTCTCGGGGTTCACATTATCCAGTTGTCGTTTTTGTTTAACCCGTTCGTCAACGATCTGGCGAGCGAGTTTTTCATCAGTCAGCACATAAAAAGGATCGCCGGCGTTGGGGACTTCAGACAGCCCCAAGATCTCTACCGGTGTTGACGGCGGCGCCTTTTTCACCCGTCGCCCCTTGAAGTCCATCATCGCCCTGACCCGCCCATAGGCCGTACCAAGCAGGATATAATCCCCGACATACAGGGTGCCCTTCTGGACCAGTACCGTGGCTACCGGGCCTCTTCCCTTGTCCAGCCTGGCATCGATCACCGTTCCCCGGGCAGGACGGTTGGGATTGGCCTTGAGTTCCTCCATTTCGGCTACCAGCAGCAGCATCTCCAGGAGGCGCTCGATCCCATCCTTGGTAGCGGCCGAAACCGGCACACAGATAGTTTCACCGCCCCATTCCTCGGGGACCAGGGCATACTCCGTCAACTGCTGCTTAACCCGATCCTGATTGGCGTTGGGCTTGTCGATCTTATTGACAGCCACCACGATCGGCACATCAGCCGCTTTGGCGTGGTTGATCGCTTCTATTGTCTGGGGCATAACCCCGTCATCTGCCGCCACTACCAGAATGGCGATATCGGTCACCTGCGCCCCCCGGGCGCGCATAGAAGTGAAGGCTTCATGGCCCGGTGTATCTAAAAAGGTGATCTTCTTTCCTTTTAGTTCAACCTGGTAAGCCCCGATGTGCTGAGTGATCCCGCCTGCCTCGGTAGCGGTAACATTGGTCTGCCGGATGGCATCGAGCAATGATGTCTTGCCATGGTCGACATGGCCCATCACGGTGATCACCGGCGGCTTCAACTCCAGCGCTGATTCATCGTCGCCCTCATCCTCAAGGGCAACCTCCAATATTGCCTCGCTCTTCTCGATCTCCACATTGGCGCCGAACCCCTGAGCAACCAAAGTAGCCGTTTCCGCATCGATGATCTGATTTACCGTCACCATGACTCCCAGTTCGATCAGTTTTTTGATCACTAAGCCTGGGTCCACCTGCAATCTGACGGCCAGATCCTGTACCGTCACCTGTTCTTCGATGCTGATGGCCTTGGGAAGAGCATTGTCAGTCGCCGGTTGGTGCTGATGATGAGTAGCCGGCTTGTGCCGCCGTTTGCCATGATTGCGTGCTGATAGAGAGACTACTTTGGAAAGCAGTTTCCGCTGGCTCTGCTCCTGGCTACGCCGCTGCTCTTCTCTTCTTTCCAGGGCTTTTTTGCGGTAGTCCTCGCGATCGACCACCACCTTCGTGTCTGAGGCCGGTGCAGCTGCCTTGGGCTTCACCTGGTTATCAGTCCGGGTTGGCCTGGCTGGCGGCTTCGTTTGTTGCGGCGGCCTGGGGCCTGCCGTTTGAGCGGGCCTGGTAGGCTTCGCAGCCTGTCCGGGCCTGGCAGAACCGGACGGTTGTGCCGTTCTGGCCGGAGCTGACGGCTGGCCCGTTCTGGCCGGAGCTGACGATTGAGACGGCCTGGCCGGAGCTGACGGCTGGCCCGTTCTGGCTGGGGCTGACGATTGAGACGGCCTGGCTGGACCGGATGGCTGGCTCTGCCTTGGGCCTGAAGGCTGAGCAGATCTTACCGGTCTTGACGCTTGAGCCTCTCTAGACGTACTCGGCGCCTGAACCGACCTGTTAGTTCCAGGGCCCGGAGCCGCTGGCGCAGGCCTGGTATCCTGGCTCGGTTTAACAGTCTTGACAGCCTGCCCTGCCGGTATTTTTGGCGCAGGTTGAGGCTGCTTCTCTTTTTTTGTTAATGCCTCTTTGACCCGCCCAATCTCTTCATCCTCCAGAGTGCTCATGTAACTCTTTACGGGCAAACCCATCTGCTGTACTTGCTCAAGCAATGCTTTGCTGTTCATTCCTAGTTCCTTAGCTAATTCAAAGACTCGAATTTTTCCCATTAAATCACCTCCAAGTCACCACATACATGTGATATTGCCCTTCTCTGCGCTAGTCTGATGCCCAGGCTGCCCATACCTGATCAGGCAGGAGATTCTACGGCCAATTGGGCCTTCAAGCCTTCCACGATCTCCGGAGGCAGGTCTACGTGCAATGCCCGTTGCAGCTTCTTTCCGGTTAAGGCCAGTCCCAGGCACCCGAGATCCCGGCACAGGTAAGCGCCTCTTCCTGAGAGCTTGCCTGTGGCATCGATCTTTACCTGCAGGTCCGGTGTTCTGACTATTCTAATCAACTCTTTTTTGTTTTTATTCTGCTGACAACCCACGCATATCCGTTGGGGGATTTTCCTTACTCTACCCATCGCTGCTGTTCACCTCGCAGTCGAGGTCATTAGCGCTCTCTTCCTTATCCCGCATTTGGGACAGGCTCTTGATGTCAATTTTCCAGCCAGTTAGTCGGGCCGCCAGGCGGGCATTTTGTCCTTCCTTGCCGATGGCCAGAGAAAGCTGATGATCAGGAACGGTTACGCGGGCGACTTTATCTTCCTCATCGATCCCGACGGCGATCGGCTTGGCCGGGCTCAGGGCGTTGGCGACAAATTCCATCGGGCTATTGTCCCACTTGATAATATCGATCTTTTCACCTTTCAGTTCATTGACGATCGCCTGTACCCTCATTCCCTTCGGACCAACGCAGGCGCCTATGGAATCCACGTTCTCATCCCTGGAGTAGACCGCGATTTTGGAACGGCTGCCAGGTTCTCTGGCAACAGCCTTGAGTTCCACTATCCCCTCGTAGATCTCCGGGACCTCTAATTCAAAAAGGCGTTTGACCAATCCGGGATGAGTCCTGGAAACCAGGATCTGTGGACCCTTGGTGGTTTTTTTAACCTCGATGACGTAGGTCTTGATCCGGTCGCCCCGATTATGTTTTTCGGTTGGTATCTGTTCGCTTGGAGCAAGCAAGGCCTCGGCCCGGCCCAGATCTATAAAAACATTCTTGGCCTCCTGGCGCCGGATCACCCCTGTTACAATGTCCCCCTCCCGGCTCAGGTATTCTTCGTAGATCAGGCCGCGCTCCGCTTCCCTGATCTGCTGCATGACCACCTGTTTGGCAGCCTGGGCGGCAATTCGGCCAAAATTCTTCGGTGTTACCTCCACCTCTACAGTATCCCCAAGGGCCGCCTCGGTATCGCTCTCGTCAACATCTCCGGCAGCGATCTCCATGCGCTCGTCGGACACTGTATCCACTACCACTTTGAGAGCATAAACTTTAATTTCACCGGTTTCCCTTTCGATCTCGATCCGGCAATTTTGAGCAGAACCAAAATTTTTCCGAAATGCGGTCAGCAGGGCATGTTCAGTAGCCTGCAACAGGAACTCCACGCTAATGCCTTTTTCTTTTTCGATCTCTTTGAGGGCATTAATAAAATCAGCGTTCATTTATGCGTCCTCCCGATCCTTTCAAAGGTTCGCGACCTGGGCCGTCCAATGTTGATAACGTAATATAGATCAAATAATATTTAAGAGTGGGCATGAACCCACTCCATCAGCAACCTCCCCAAAATAATTACCTTACCTATTGCCAGGTGTAATCTTAAAATCACAAACACGCTCAAAAAAATTATATCAAAACGTCATGCGTTCCGCAACACTTACACCTTAATTGTTTGAAACAAGTTTGCTGCGCAGGTAGGTACAGAGATCTGCATAGGGAATTTTTTCAACATTGCCCGTATTCCGCCATTTAACTTCCACCAGTCGATCTACTACTGAGCCATCGTTGATCACGACCCGCACCGGATACCCGATCAGGTCCGCGTCTTTAAATTTCACTCCAGTCCTTTCGGCTCTGTTATCGTAGATAGCATCTATGCCCGAGGCGAACAACTGTTGGTACAACGCCTCTGCCAGGTTTGTCTGCAAGGCATCGCGCTGGCTGACCGGTATGACCACGACTTCATACGGGGCAATGCTATACGGCCAGATAATCCCGTCTTTGTCATGCCCCTGCTCGACGGCAGCAGCCAGAGTCCGGGTAACCCCGATGCCATAACAGCCCATCACCATGGGGACCTCCTTGCCGCCCTCGTCCAAGATAGTTGCACCCAGAACTTTGCTATATTTCGTTCCCAACTTGAACAGCTGTCCCACCTCAATACCCCGCCTCAACTGGACCGGCTGGCCACACTTGGGGCAGGCGTCCCCTTCCCGGGCGACACGAAAATCATCGAAGGCATATACCTGGTAATCTCTACCATAATTCACGTTGCGGTAATGGTGATCTGGCTCGTTTGCTCCCGCCACTCCGTTGGCCAGGTGCCTGACCTCATTGTCTGCCAGTACCCTGACCTGGGATTGAAGTCCTACGGGTCCAGCGAAGCCTGGCGGCAAGCCAAACTTGGCAGCCACATCCTCAGCATTAGCTATTTCCAATCGTATGGCCTGAAGATAGTTTTGTACCTTGATCTCATTTACGCTGCGGTCGCCCCTGATCAGAACAGCTACGGGCTCGCCGTCCGCCAGGTACAGCATGATCTTCAATACCTGCATCGCTGGAATGCCAAGATATTTGGCAACCTCTTCAACAGTGCGCGTACCCGGTGTGCGCACCCGCTCCAGTGGCTGTTTCTCGATAGCCGCTGGCTGGCCATCCACGGGACAGGGGGCTTTTTCAATGTCCGCAGCATAATCACAGGCCGTGCAGAAGATGATCTCCGCTTCACCGGTGTCTGCCATCACCATGAACTCGTGAGTGTCTCCCCCTCCGATAGCGCCCGGATCTGCCTCGACTACCCTGATAGAAAGACCACAACGGTCGAAAATGCGGCTGTAGGCAGTATACATCTTACCATAGCTGATTTCGAGTCCCTGCTCATCAATGTCGAAGGAATACAGGTCCTTCATGATGAATTCCCGGCCGCGCAGCAGTCCGAAACGCGGCCTGCGCTCATCCCGGTATTTGTTCTGGATCTGGTAGAGCAACAGGGGGAGTTGCCGGTAAGATTTGATCTCCTGGCCTACCAGGTCCGTTATCAGCTCTTCATGCGTTGGCCCCAGACAGAAGCCGCGCTCATGCCGGTCTTTCAAGCGAAACATCTCCGGACCGTAAACATCCCATCTGCCGCTCTGCTGCCAGATCTCTGCCGGCTGAATGATCGGCATCAGCAGTTCGATACCCCCGGCCCGGTTCATCTCTTCCCGGACAATCCTCTCTATTTTTAGCAGCACCCGGTGCCCCAGGGGCAGGATGGAATAGATCCCCGCCGCTACCTTGCGCAGCATGCCGGCCCTGAGCAGCAACTGGTGGCTGATGGTGTCCGCCTCTGCCGGTATCTCTCTCAATGTGGGGATGAACGCCTCAGTCGCTCGCATGATTGTTCTCCTTTTCCTCCAGCATTTGTCTGATCTCCATAACCAGGGTCTCGACCAGATCCTGTTCCGGAACCCTGCGGAGCAATTGGCCCTGCTTGAACAGCATCCCTTTCCCGCGGCCGCCGGCGATACCGACGTCTGCTTCCCGGGCCTCGCCCGGACCGTTCACCATACAGCCCATGACCGCCACCTTGAGGCTCTGATCAGTCTCCGGCAACCGCTCCTCCACCGCCCTGGCGATCTCCACCAGGTTGATCTGGCAACGTCCGCAAGTTGGGCAGGAGATCAGTTCGATACCGCCTTGGCGCAAGCCCAGGCTCCTGAGAATCTGCCTGCCGGCCCTCACCTCTTCGTGGGGAGTGCCCGTCAGCGATACCCGGATAGTGTCCCCGATCCCCTCGGCCAGCAATGTGCCGATCCCCACAGCCGACTTGATGGTGCCGGCCCATGGGCCGCCCGCCTCGGTGACGCCCAGGTGCAAGGGGTAGTCCACTCTCCCGGAGAGCAGACGGTAGGCCTCGATGGTCAGAGACACATCTGAGGCCTTCACAGAGATCTTGATGTCGAAAAACTGCTCCCGCTCCAACAATATCACATGAGACAGGGCGCTTTCCACCAGTGCCACGGCGGTCCTGCCGTATTTCTCAAGAAATTCCGGATCCAGAGAGCCGGCGTTGACCCCGATTCTGATCGGAATCCGGTGTTCCGCCGCTGCCTGGGCGACCGCCCGTACGCGCTCCTGCGAACCGATGTTGCCGGGATTGATCCGCAGCCCGTCGACCCCGCTCTCGATCGCCTGCAGCGCCAGACGGTAATCGAAATGAATATCCGCCACTAGAGGAATCTTGATGCCCGATCTGATCCTGGCCAGTTCCCGCGCCGCCAACTCATCAGGCACAGCCACCCTGACAATGTCGCAGCCGAGCTGCTCCAGCTCTCTGATCTGGGATATGGTGGCTTCCGCATCCCGGGTGTCTGTCTTGGTCATCGTCTGGACGGAGATGGGGGCGCCGCCCCCGACAGCCAGACTGCCCAGCATGATACGCCTGGTGCTTCGCCTCATACCTCTAGCCCCCCGTAAACAACCGCATGATATCATTATAGGTGATCAACAGCACCAGACCCATTAGCAGCGCAAATCCCACCAGGTGGATCATCCCTTCTTTTTCCGGGTTGAGTGGCTTACCCCGCATTCCTTCCAGGAGCAGAAAGATGATGCGGCTGCCGTCCAGCGCCGGAAACGGCAGGAGATTGAGGATAGCCAGGTTGATCCCCAACATTCCGGTAAACATCAACAGGGTGCCCAGACCGCTGTGCGCCGAATCACCGATCTGCTGCATCACCCCCACGGGGCCGGAGAGATTCTGCATGGCCACCTGTCCGGTGATCAGTTGATAGAGAGACACAATAATCAGGCGCGCAAAATCGATGGCGCTCTTCAGCCCGACGTTGACGGCAGGGAGGAAGCCCTGGCGCTCCCAGACAATGGCCGGCGAGATGCCGATCTGGCTGATCTTCAGGTCCTGGTCATACCTGGGGACGACCTTGAAATCTTGGAGTTGTTTGTTGCGTTCCACCGTAACCGTCATCTGCTGCTGGCCCTTGGCGTGAATCGCCGAGGCCACATCATCCCAGGCCGCGGTCCTGACGCCGTCAATCTGGACGATCCGGTCGCCGGCCTGGAGTCCGATCTGCTCAGCCGGACTGTTCCGGAGCACTTCCCCGATCATATTGGCGTTCGAGGGCGTAGCCTGACCGATAAAACTCAGGGTGAAGATGAATAACAGCGCCGCGATCAGAAAATTGGAGAGTGAACCGGCCAGGATCACTCCAATTCTTGCCGTCAGAGGCTTTTTATCAAAACCGTCGGGGCGATCGTCGTTAGGCTCCATGCCGGCGATCTTGTTGTATCCGCCCAGCGGCAACAGCCTGAGGGAATACCTGGTCTCCCCCCATTGCTTGCTGATAATGGCTGGTCCGAACCCCAGACTGAATTCGTCAACCGCCATTCCGGACAGCTTGGCCACCACAAAGTGGCCCAGTTCGTGAACGAAGATCAGAAAGCCCAGTACTATTAAAGCAATGACGATAAACATGGTCCGTTACCACCTCAGGTCAGCATTTGTCCTGCAATCTGCCGTGCCCAACCGTCCGCTTCCAAAATCTCTTCCAGTCCAGGCGAGTCAATCAGATCGTGACGACTCATGGTTTTTTCAATAATCTCCGGTATCGATAAAAATGAGGTCTCTCCCCGCAGAAAAGCCGTGACTGCCACCTCGTTGGCAGCATTTAAAACCGCCGGCATGGTGCCTCCCATTGTTCCCGCCTCGATGGCCAGCGCCAGGCAGCGAAATGTCTTCAGGTCCGGCGCCTCGAAGGTCAACTGGGCGGCGCGCGAGAGATCAAGAGGTTCCAGGCAGTTGGCTATGCGCTCCGGGTAACAGAGGGCATACTGGATCGGTACCCGCATATCAGGCCATCCCAGTTGAGCGAGCACTGCTCCATCCTGATAAGCAACCAGACCGTGCACGATACTCTGCGGGTGGATCAGCACATCAATCTTCGGATAGTCCAACCCGAACAGCCACCTGGCTTCTATAACTTCCAGGCCCTTGTTCATCAGGGTGGCCGAGTCGATAGTGATCTTTGCTCCCATCTGCCAGGTCGGATGTCTGAGCGCCAGGTCCGGGGTCACATTCTGCAACTGCTCACTCTTCCAACCGCGAAAGGGGCCTCCGGAACCGGTGATGATCAGCCGCGCAACGCCACCTTTTTGCTGTAAGCACTGATGGATGGCCGAGTGTTCGCTGTCCACGGGGATCACCTGAACGCCCCGGCGCTGTGCCGCGCCCATGACCAGCGAACCCGCGGCTACCAGCGTCTCCTTATTGGCCAGGG
Organism: Peptococcaceae bacterium; assembly: GCA_023249405.1. Classification (GTDB taxonomy): domain Bacteria; phylum Bacillota; class DSM-12270; order Thermacetogeniales; family Thermacetogeniaceae; genus Palsa-1188. The sequence goes on from JAHFCR010000020.1 coordinate 14,854, forward strand.
CGACGGTCTTGCCGCCGGCAATCGCTTCAAGGGTGGGAACCAGACCGGCAGTACCGCTGACAGCCACCAGGACGATCTCTGCTTCCGGCAACCCGGCCAGCTCGCTTAGGCCGTCATTGCCCTGCAGGCATGTGACCCGACGACCACGGCAGCGCTGCTCAAATTCTCCGGCAGCCGCAGGATCCGTCACCGCCGCAACAGGTACGCCAAATTTCAAGACCTGCTTGAAGAGCAGGTCTATGTTATTATTTGTAGCCAGGCCGACCAGTCGGAACCGTTCCGGCCACCAGCCGATCACCTCCAGGGCCTGCCTGCCGATAGACCCCGTAGATCCCAGTACGACAACATTTTTCCTATCCACTCAAGTCCCTGCTTTCCCATCCTCGAAAAAAGCCTTGTAGGCGATGACCACGGCAGGACCCAATACCAATCCCCAGAATCCTAACAGCATCAGCCCCAAGTAGATGGCGATCAGGGTTGTCAAGGGATGCAATCCGATGTTGTGGGCAATAACCTTCGGCTCGATCAACTGCCTTGCGAGGACAATTATACCATACAGCACCAGCAAACCGATGCCCAGGCGCAGATTGCCGGCAAACAACAACCAGACCGCCCAGGGCACGTAAAATGCCCCAATCCCGAAAATGGGGATAAAATCGCAGATAGTAGCGACAATGGCCAGGATGTAAGCATAACCCAGCCCCAATATCGACAGGCCGATCAGGCTCTCCATTCCTGTCAGCAGCACTAGGAACAGTTCGGCTTTCAGGTATCCCTGCAAGGCCCTGTTCAGGCCTGAAGCCACTTTCCGCACCGGAGCCTGCAGTCTGACGGGAAGCTCCCGGAACAGGTTGATCCTGATCAGTTGGTAGTCCCGGGCAAAGAAGAAACTGGCGATGACGATCACAATCAGCACAAAGAGATAGTGCGGCAGAGACATGACCAGGGAGAACATCTGCAGCAGCAAGAAATTAACGATGCCTTTCAGGAACAAAAATACCTGTTGGTAATTCTGCAAGGCGTTTTGAATGGTATCAGGCGGCAGTTGCAGTTGCGTCAACAGTTGCCGCACTTTATCCATGAGCATGTTGATATCGGTAACCCCCAGACCCTGGGAGATGGTCGACAATTGCTGGTATAGCTGCAGCAGTTCCCGGATCAGGTTGGAGACCAGCAGCAGGATCAGCCCGCCAATCACGGCCAAAAACACGGCCAGGGCCGTAATGGCGCCCAGGGTGCGATTGATGTGCAGTCTGCGCTCCATAAGATTGATCACCGGATTCAGGATCAGGGCTATCAGATAGGATACAAAAATAGGCAGCACTATTTTGATGCCGGTGTCGATCAGCGCCGCCACCAGCGGCCAAAAATACCGGAATAACCAGTACAGCCCGAGGCCGACCAGGATCATTGCCACCAACCTGATCAATATCAGCAGATTGCGCTCCAGCAGGGGGGACAAGTATTTTCCCTCCTTTAACGGAATAAAACCAGCGTCAGATAAAAATATGCCACCGGCACGCTGAAAAGAAGGCCGTCAAAACGATCCAGAAGCCCACCATGTCCTGGAATCAGGGTACCGGAATCCTTGACTGCAGCCATTCTCTTAAAAGCTGATTCCACGAGGTCACCCACCTGCACGAAAAGGCCGATCAGCAAAGCCAACGCCAGGTTGTCGAAATAAGAGAACAGGGGGTGTACTCTCTGGAATAACAGAGCAATACAGATAGCGAAGAATAAGCCTCCCACTACTCCCTCTACAGTTTTTTTAGGGCTCAGCGAGGGGCATAAAAGATGGCGGCCCCAGAGAATTCCCGTAAAATAGGCTCCGGTATCATAGGACCAGGTCATTATAAGCACATACAGCAGATAAGAAAAACCATCCGGGCTGATATGCCGCATCAGGATCAGATAGCTGGTCAGGATTCCGACATAGGCGCTTCCCAGGTAGGAGACAGCGATCTCGGCCGCTGAATATCTGGGAAAACAGATGATCATGATGATCAGATGGAGCATTAAAAAACAGGTGATACCGGCATAAAGTGTTATCGGTTGCTGTAACCGGGGATAAAGGTAAATCGCTATCGGAAATAATACTCCATTCCCGTACATGATAATGCCGGGGACGCGTAGATTTATGCGCAATAACAGGTTTCTTAATTCATAGAGTCCTGTCAGCGTAAAAAAAATAACGCCCGCGAGAAAGATCAACTTTCCCTCATAGATTAGATAGATTAACACTGGAATACCAAGTAATGCGCTAGCAATACGTTTTACCAGCAAAAACAGCGTTGCCCCCCTTCTAAAGACCTCCAAACCGGCGTTCTCTTTTTTGGAAGGCTATTAGTGCGCTGAGAAAATGGGTGTGGTCCTGGAAGTCCGGCCAGTAAGCCGGCGTACTCCAGAACTCGGTATAAGCTATCTGCCATAATAGAAAATTGCTCACCCGCAACTCACCCGCCGGCCGGATCAATAGGTCGGGGTCCGGTAGATCGGCAGTATAGAGTCGTTGTCCGAACAGCGCCTCATCAATCATTGCCGGATCAATGGCACCTGACTTAGCTTCGACAGCTAGACTGCGGGCAGCGTCCACTATTTCCAGGCGACCGCCATAGTTCAAGGCAATATTAAAAATTAGTCCGTCGTTGTCGGCAGTCAATTTCTGAGAGCGCAGCAATTCGGACCGAACCTTGGAAGGCAGTTCCTCGATATGACCGATCGTCCTGATGCAGACACGTTGGCGATGGAGCTCGTCCAGTTCTTTCTGGATGTACTCGCATAACAGGTTCATCAGTACATTGATCTCTTCCTGCGGTCTTTTCCAATTCTCGGTGGAGAAGGCATACACTGTCAGCACCCTGATCCCTAACTCACTGCTCAGTTTGACGATCTCCCGGAGCGATTCCATCCCCGCCCGATGTCCTAGCACCCGGGGAAGGCCCTTGGCCTGGGCCCAGCGGCCGTTGCCATCCATAATGATCGCTACATGACGCGGCAGTTGTGCTTTGATCAGTTTTTTCCGCAGTTGAAGGACGCTCAGCCTCCTGTTGCCCTGAAAAGCCTTGCTGATTGCTTCTTTAATCAAGGCCTCACCCCGCTCTCCCGGCACTTAAGAAAAACCCCCTCCTGGAGGGGGAAAGTGTTGCTTTGTCTGCGCTTACTCTTCGGAGATGGCATCGTTCGGGCAAACATCAATGCAGGAGCCACAGTCTTCACATTTCTCGGTGTTGATCTTGTAGACGCCATCGACCTCTTCAATGGCTCCATTTGGGCATTCATCCAAACAGGAACCGCATGCTTCGCACTTGTCAGAAATCTTGTACGGCACGATCTGTCACCTCCTTTTCGTTGATACTGGGATCTTGATAAAACTCAAAACCCTGTGTCAACTCTATCATGCTTTCACTCAACTGCCGTTGTCGCAGCACTCTGGCCCGGTAAGGCCGGGAGGATCCGGAAGTGATCACCGCCACCTGATAACCCGCTTGCTGCAAAATACGGCATGCTTCTGACAATAAATAACATTCAACGTCCGGCACGGGCTCTGCCATTAAAACAGCCTCCGGTCAAATCTAAAGTTCCATAATCTCTTTTTGCTTAGCCTCAGTAATCTGGTCTACCTGTTTGATATATTTGTCCGTTTTTTTCTGGATCTCTTCCAGGGTGCGCTTGGCTTCATCCTCGGAGATGTCGCCCTTCTTCTCTACTGCCTTGATCTGATCGTTGCCGTCCCTTCGCAGATTACGGACAACCACCCGGGCCTCTTCAGCCTTTTTTTGGATCACTTTGACCAGGTCCTTCCGCTTCTCCTGAGTTAGAGAGGGAATGCTGATCCTGATCAGATACCCGTCGCTGTTCGGCGTAACACCCAGATCGGATTTCTGAATGGCTTTTTCGATCTGCGGCACCAGGCTGCGCTCCCAGGGCTGGATCACCAACAGGCGGGGTTCAGGTACTGAGATGGTAGCCACCTGATTGATCGGTGTCGGCGTACCGTAGTAATCGATAAATATCTTGTCAAGCAAAGCCGGTGTTGCTCTACCAGCCCGCAAGGTAGACAGATCCTTGGCTATCAGGTCTACTGTCTTCTTCATTTTTTCTTCGAGCTGCTGCAGGGTTTCCTTAGTCATGGCATTCCCTCCCTACATAAGTCCCGGTTTTATCGCCCATCACCGTTTTCATAATATTACCCCTGATACTGAGGCTAAAAACAATGATCGGGATCTTGTTTTCCATGCATAATGATGTCGCTGTGGAGTCCATCACCGCCAGCCCTTTATTAAGGACATCCAGATACCCTAATTCCAAAAATCTCTTGGCATCGGGATTGGTTCGCGGGTCGGAGTCGTAAACGCCATCCACGTTCTTGGCCATGAGGATCACTTCCGCTTCAATCTCCGCAGCCCTGAGTGCTGCCGTAGTGTCGGTGGAAAAATAGGGATTGCCCGTTCCGCCCGCGAAGATGACCACACGTCCCTTTTCCAGGTGCCGGATAGCCCGACGCCGAATGTAAGATTCCGCAACCTCTTTCATCTCGATGGCGGTTTGCACCCGGGTATCCACGCTGATCTTTTCCAGAGCGTCCTGTAAAGCCAGGGCGTTGATTACAGTAGCCAGCATCCCCATATAATCGGCGGTTGCCCGGTCCATTCCCTTGGTGCTTCCGGCCACACCTCTCCAGATGTTTCCGCCACCGACTACAATCGCCACTTCCACACCCATGCCCTTGATATCCTTAACTTCGCCGGCAATGGAATTAACCACATCCGGGTCAATTCCGTAACCTCGTCCTCCAGCCAGCGCTTCGCCGCTTAGTTTTAAGATAATTCTGCGGTACTTGGGTGTTTGCAAACAAGACCCTCCAGTTCTGATCTTCTACGCCTGTTGCGAATATCCTCTCCGGCCAGCTATGCCTCTTCACCCAGGCGGAACCTGACAAAGCGGCTAATGATAATATTTTCCCCCAATTTAGAGATCGCCTCGTTGAGCAGATCTCTCACTGTCCGGTTGGGATCCCTGATGTAAGGCTGTTCCAACAGGCAAACAGATTGATAAAACTTTTCCACTCTTCCTTCCACTATTTTAGGGATCACTTTTTCCGGCTTGCCCTCAGCGAGGGCTTGCGTCTTGGCGATCTCTTTCTCCTGCTCCAAAACCTGCTCCGGTACCTGGTCGCGGTTTAAATAACTGGGATCGGCAGCAGCAATCTGCATGGCAATTTCATGGCATAAATTCTGGTATTCATCGGTTTTTGCCACGAAATCTGTCTCGCAGTTGACCTCGAGCAGCACGCCCAATCTTGCCCCTGGATGGATATAAGCCTCTATTTTTCCGTCTTTTGCGGTTCTGCCGGCCTTTTTCGCCGCTGCCGCCAGGCCTTTTTCGCGCAGGTACACAATCGCCTTCTCTATATCTCCGCTGGTTTCGGTCAGCGCCTTTTTACACTCCATCATACCGGATCCGGTCCGCTCTCTCAGTTCTTTTACGTGCTCCGCCTTGATCAATTCATTCCCTCCATCTGTCTCTACTCAGTCAGTAATATATCCGATGGCTTACCGCCACTAGGTCCAGTAAGTTTCCTCTTTATGCCTGGAGTTGCTCGCCCTGCTTGGCCTCCAAAACAGCATCCGCCATCTTGGATGTCAGCAGGCGCACGGCCCTGATCGCATCGTCGTTGCCGGGAATTACGTAATCGATCTCGTCCGGATCGCAGTTAGTATCAACTATTCCTACTGTAGGTATGCCCAATTTTCTGGCTTCACAAACAGCGATGCGCTCTTTTCTGGAATCGACTATGAATAACGCCCCGGGCAGATCTCGCATCTCTTTGATGCCCCTCAGGAATCTCATCAGTTTTTCCTGTTCTGCCTTGAGCTTGATGACCTCTTTTTTAGGAAGCAACTCAAAATGGCCCTGCTCTTCCATCTTTTCCAGTTCCCGGAGGCGATCGACCCGTTTTCTAATGGTGCTGAAATTGGTGAGCATGCCTCCCAGCCAGCGTTCGTTCACAAAAAACATGCCGCACCGCCCGGCCTCGTCCTGGATCGATTCCTGGGCCTGCTTCTTGGTGCCGACAAATAAAATGGTACCATTGTTCTTGACTACCTCTTTGACAAAGTTGTAGGCCTCATCGATCCTCTTGACCGTTTTTTGCAGATCGATGATGTAAATTCCATTCCGTTCGGTAAAAATGTAGGGAGCCATCTTCGGATTCCAGCGCCTGGTCTGATGCCCGAAATGCACTCCCGCTTCCAACAACTGCTTCATTGATATTACTGGCATGGTAAATCCTCCTTTGGTTTTTTCCTCCGCTGCTTTCATCTCCCGGCAGGCCTCCCATGGAGGACCTCCGCCGGTATCGGCAGCGTGTGTGTTAGCCAACGCCTAGTATAACATAACAAAATAACGGCTGACAATAAAGGAAACTTAGCGCCACGCCTGTGCGGTTTTCCGGCGCACGGGCACTCCTTGAACCCGCCGTTTCCAGAGGGACGGCCCGGCACCCGGAAGTTCACAGCCTTCGTTCCTTCGAGCATTAGTCTGGAACAGCGCTCACTCCTAAATAGATGGAGACTTAGTGGCGGTTAGCCATCGGGTAAACAAGCACCGCTGATCAGGGTTTTTTCCCCTTCAAGCCCAGCACCAATGTCACTTCATCCTGTCCCACGTTCAATTTTTTAGCAATCTCCTGGGCTGACATGCCGTGAGCTGCCAACTCCGATACCTTGGCATACTTCTCGCCGTCATTGATAGCGACCGCTTCCCCTGATTCACCGGCAGGGGCAACATATTCCCTCTGCCTGCCGTCGTTTCGGTTGCCACCCCAGCCTTTGCCTCTTCCGGATTGCCGCGGACCCCGGTCCCGTTCCCGGTGTTCATCCTGTTTCTCTTTTAACGCTCCCGCCGGCTGCGGACGATGCTCCTGGTTGGCTACGGCAGCAGCTATCTGTTTTAGCTGCCCCTCTACCTGAACCAGAGCGTTTTCATTCTTCTTGAGGGCAGCGAGCGCAGGCGTCAGTTCGCCCCTGATCTTTTCCAAACCCCTGGCCGCTTCTTCCAATTGAGACAGGCCTGTGGCCAGCTCTTTTGTTTTCAATTCCCGGCGATCTCGCAAAACGATAATGCAGATCAGGGCAACGATTAGGGCAATAAGCAAAATAATGCTTCCCAGATAATAAATTAATGTTTGCGTTTGTGGTAACATTCGCTCGAATAACACCTCTGTACTATAATTTACTTCCGGTATTTAGCGATCAGGCAGCCCCGGAAGAAGGCGGCTAACCAAGCTCTGCCCGGATCAGATCGAATGTCATCCCTCCTTCTGACAGGCGGGGTGCCAGAGGCAATATATTCTTCCCTATATTTTTTTAAGATTTTTTACTGATTTCCTGCTAGAGTTGTTTTTTTTCAATTCATCCGGCAGGTTGTCATTGAGTACCCGGATGTAGGTGCCCTTCATCCCCAGAGACTTGGACTCGATCACGCCGGCGCTTTCCAGCTTGCGTAAGGCATTGACGATCACAGAGCGGGTGATGCCCACCCGGTCGGCAATGCGGCTGGCTACCAGCAATCCCTCAAGTCCGCCCAGTTCGTAAAATATGTGCTCTACAGCCTCCATCTCCGAGAAGGACAGGGTGCTCAGGGCAATCTGGACCGAAGCCTTTTTCCTGGTGTCCGATTCGGCCCGCTCCTGTTTAACCCTCATGATCTCCATCCCCACCGCAACGGCGCCATGCTCGGCCAGGATCAGGTCTCCCGAATCCAGTTCCGATCCGATCCTGGTTAGGACAAGGCTCCCCAGCCGTTCCCCACCGCCGAAGATAGGGACGATGGTCATCCTCTTATCCGCTAACGGACATTGGGCAGAGGGATTGAAGAAACAGAAGTCGTTTTCCTGGGGAAGATTGGATACGGTTTCACTGACCTGCAGCAGTTCTGAATTGTAGCTCTCCGGAAAAGATTCGCTGTAGCTGAGGATCTCGTTCATAATGCTGCAGGAAAATCTTTCTTTAAACTGGCAGGCCAAAATCTTGCCGCGCCTTCCTACTAAATAGATATTGGCATCCATGTTTTCGCTCAGAACCTCTGCGAGCGCTTCAAAATCCACTGGTTGTCCCGCAGACATCTGCATCATCCGATTCATGGTCCTAGTTTTTTTAAGTAAGGCCTCCAACTGCTCCTACCCCCGCTTTTATAATATATATCTGCTCAAATCATAATTCTTGACGATCTCAACAAGTCTCTCCCTAATATATTCCTTATCAATGGTGATTTTTTTGGGAGCGATCTCCGTGGCATTGAAGGACAGTTCCTCGAGCACTTTTTCCATGATGGTGTATAACCGCCGCGCCCCGATGTTTTCGGTTTGGGCATTGACGGCGTCCGCCATCTCCGCCACTTCTTCCAGGGAGTCCCTGGTAAATTCGATCTCAATCTGATCGGTTCTGAGCAGCTCTGTATACTGGCGAATTAATGAATTATCAGGCTCCGTCAGGATCTTGATAAAGTCGTCCCTGGTCAAAGGCTGTAACTCTACCCGGATCGGGAATCGCCCCTGAAGTTCGGGAATAAGGTCTGCCGGCTTGCTGGAATTAAAGGCGCCGGCGGCTATAAACAGCATGTAATCGGTTTTTACGGGCCCGTACTTGCTAACCACAGTTGATCCTTCGATGATCGGCAAGATATCCCTCTGCACACCACCCCGGGAAACATCGGGCCCCCCCGAACTGTTTTCCCGCCCGGCGATCTTGTCGATCTCGTCGATGAACACGATCCCTGACTGCTCAGCCCGGTCAATCCCCGCGGCTATGATCTCGTCCATGTCGATCAGCTTCTGGGCCTCTTCCTGAGTCAAGATCTTCCGGGCATCCTTAACCGGCAATTGGCGCTTTTTCTTACGCTTGGGCATGATATTTCCCAGCATGTCCTGGATGTTGATCCCCATCTCCTCCATGCCGGCTCCGGAGAAGAGCTCGAACAACTGGGGAGATTTTTCCTCGATCTCCATTTCCACAACAGACTCCTCAAGTTCTCCCGCAGCCAGCTTTGTCTGCAGCAGTTGGCGGTTGGTCTTGTGGGTCTCGTCCTCAGCGACCTCTTCGGCAGGCGCTCCCCCCATCTCTGAAAATAAATATTCAAGTGGATTCCTTGTAGTTTTTCTGCGCTTGGGATAATTCAGCAGCAGATCAAGGATCCTCTCATCGGCCAATACGGCTGCCCTGGCTAAAACTTCAGCCATTTTCTCATTCTTGACAGTGCGGATCGCCACCTCCACCAGGTCGCGCACCATCGACTCCACATCGCGGCCGACGTATCCGACCTCCGTGAATTTGGTAGCTTCCACTTTGATAAAAGGGGCCTTCACAAGTTTGGCCAAGCGCCGGGCAATTTCGGTTTTACCGACTCCCGTGGGCCCGATCATGATGATATTCTTCGGTACGATCTCGTCCTGAAGCTCAGGAGGCAACTGTCTTCTCCGATACCTGTTGCGCAGGGCAATCGCTACAGCCTTCTTGGCTTCGACCTGGCCAACAATGTACCGATCCAGTTCAGCAACTACCTGTGCCGGGGTGAATTCCTCCACAATCTCACTCCTACAACTTTTCTACGCTAATGTAATTATTGGTGTAAATGCAGATCGAAGAGGCTATCTCCAGGGCTGATTGCACTATTTGGGGCGCCTCCAGACCGGTATGGGCCAGCATCGCCCTGGCCGCGGCCAGGGCATAGGGCCCTCCGCTGCCGATAGCCGCGATATTGTCATCGGGCTCGATCACTTCGCCATTTCCGGAAATGATCAGCAACTGCTCCTTGTTGGCCACCACCAGCATGGCCTCCAACCGCCGCAGATATTTGTCCATACGCCACTCCTTGGTCAGCTCCACCGCGGCTCGCAGCAGATTGCCCCGGTATTCCTCCAGCTTGTGTTCAAAATGATCGAAGAGAGTCAGAGAATCAGCCACAGAGCCGGCAAACCCAGCCAGCACCTGATCGCTGTATAGCTTCCTGATCTTGCGCGCCTGAGCCTTGATGATGGTGTTGTTCCCGAAGGTTACCTGGCCATCTCCCCCCAGCGCAACCTGCCCATTTCTCTTAACGCCGATAATGGTGGTCCCAATCAAAGATCGCCCTACCCCCTCTAGCTCTTCAGTTTTGCTCTCGGATGAGCGTCTTCGTAGACTCTCTTAATGCGTTCACCAGAGACGTGAGTATAGATCTGGGTGCTGGACATTCTGGCATGCCCCAGCAACTCCTGGACAGATCTCAGATCCGCTCCCCCTTCCAGCAGATGGGTGGCAAAGGTGTGTCTGAGCGCATGGGGAGTCAGGTGTCGGGCAATGTCCAGTTGCCGTAGATATCTGATAATAATCTGATATAGTCCCCTGGTGCTCAAACGCTGTCCTCTCCAGTTGACGAACAGCGGCCCGTTCCGGTCAGTCGGGCCTGGCGACAGGATCGACCTCGCCCTGTTCAGATATAGTCTCAGGGCTTCGGCAGCATGCCTGCCAAAAGGCACCATTCGTTCCTTACGCCCTTTTCCCTTGACAATCAGCGATCCCAGGTCCAGATCGATATCCCCGATGTTGATCTGAACCGCCTCACCGACTCGCAGCCCGGAACTGTAGAATAATTCCAGAATGGCCCGGTTTCTGATCCCCAAATGGCTCTCTGACTCCGGCTCCTCCAGCAGTTGTTCCATCTCTTGCCGGTACAGAAACTGTGGCAAACGGCTCACTTTTTTAGGAGCATGCAACAATAACAGCGGGTTGGCCTCAAGCACCTGGCATTGGCAGAGATACCGGAACAGTGAGCGCAGACAGGCCAGGTGTCGGGCAATAGTGCTGCGGGCATAACCCGCCTCATAAAGACGGGCCAGATATTCCCGCATAACTTTTACATCAATATGTGCGGGCTCATTAATATATGATGATGACAAAAAGGTAAAAAAGCGATCGCAATCTGACAAATAGTTTAGAATTGTCTTATCGCTGAGGTTTTTTTGATTTTTGAGAAAGTTTTTGTAGTCAGCCCGTATCTCCAAAAATGTTTCCATATATCTCATACCTTTTCTAAATGCTAGCATATATCTCAGCCATAAACAAGGTCCAATGGCTAAATATTCTATTAATTGACGCCTATTGGCTTAGGACTTATGTCCTCTTTTGGCCGTCCTAGTTCTTTTAGGTCCTCTTCTTCATATTTCTGATCGCAGGTTGGGCAGTGCAATTTACTCCCCCCTTTGGTGTAGACCAAAAAGTGCCCACAAACCGGGCAGGCATACGCCGAGGGCTCGTTCCAGGTTGTAAAACCGCAGTCAGGATAATTGCTGCAGCCGAAAAAGCGCTTGCCGCGGTGTGATTTGCGCTCCACGATCATCCCGCCGCAGAGTGGGCAGGTAGCCCCGGTCCGTTCATAGTAGCGCTGGGTATGGCGGCAGTCCGGAAAACCTGGGCAGGCCAGAAACTTTCCATAGCGCCCCTGTTTGATGGTCAGGTAACGTCCGCATTTGGGACATTGTTCCTCGCTCTGCTCCTCTACCAGGGAGATGTTTTCAATCACCTGCTCCGCATGCTCCAGATTGGCTTCAAACGGCTGATAAAACTCTTCTACTATTTTTTGCCAGGCAACACCGCCCTCTTCGACCGCGTCCAGCCTTTCTTCCATGCTGGCAGTAAATTCTACGTCCACGATCTGGGGAAAATAGTCCTTTAACATGTCAACAACAATAAAACCCAGGTCCGTAGGAATTAAATTCTTTTCCTTTTTAATCACATAGCCCCTGGTCTGGATGGTATCGATAATAGTGGCATAGGTGCTCGGTCGTCCGATGCCTTTCTCCTCGAGCATCTTCACCAGGGCAACCTCTGTATAGCGGGGTGGCGGTTGGGTAAAGTGCTGCTTGGGAAGGATGTTCTCCTTCGTGAGCGCCTCTCCCTCATGCAATTCCGGCAACACCGGTTCCGCCTCCTCTGTTTCTTTATAAACACGTAGAAAACCAGGAAACCGCACCACAGACCCACTGGCGCGGAACAGATACTCGCCTGCCTGAATATCAACAGTGGTCGCATTCATGATCGCCGGATTCATCTGAGAGGCGATAAACCGTTCCCAGATCAACTTGTACAGGCGATACTGGTCCCTGCTCAGCAACTGTTTTACCTGGTCCGGCAAGCGTTCCGTACTCGTGGGCCTGATCGCTTCATGGGCCTCCTGCGCCCTGCCGGCGCTTTTAAACACAGGCGGTGTCGGAGGCACATAATCTGGACCATAGGTTTCTTCAATAAAATTTCGGGCTGAGGACTGGGCGCTTTCGGAGATCCGGGGGGAATCCGTACGCATATAAGTGATCAGCCCCACGGCGCCCTCCTTCCCCATATCCAGCCCCTCGTACAACTGCTGGGCAATCTGCATGGTCTTGCGCACGGGATAATTGAGCAGTCTGCCGGCCTCCTGCTGCAAGGTGCTGGTGGTAAACGGAGGCAGCGGTCTGCGTTTTCTTTCCCGGCTGGCGATCTTGGCAACTACGAAAGATGCACCCTCGAGATCGGACAATATCCGGTTGACAGCGTCCTCGTTCTCCAACTCCAGCTTGACTTTTCCCCTCGATAACAGTTTGGCTTCAAGGGTTTTGCGTTTGGATTGCAGAAGAGCAGTAATGATCCAATATTCCCTGGATTGAAATTCCCTGATCTCCTGTTCCCGATCACAGATTAACCGGACAGCCACGGACTGTACCCGGCCCGCGCTCAGCCCGCGCCTGATCTTGTGCCACAGCAAGGGGCTGAGTTTATATCCGACGACCCGGTCCAGCACCCTTCTTGCCTGCTGTGAATTCACCCGGTCCTGGTTGATCAGGTGCGGCTGTTTGACAGCCTGTTCCAGCGCCGTTTTGGTGATTTCGTGGAATTCGATCCGGCAGGGGCTATTGCCAGGCAGATTGAGAATTTGCTGTAGATGCCAGGCGATCGCCTCCCCCTCCCGGTCGGGGTCAGGGCCCAGCAATACCTTATCGGTCTTGCGGGCGGCATCCCGTAAATCCTTGATGATATCTCCCTTGCCCCTGATCGTGATGTACTTGGGACTGAATCCTTCATCCACATCAATACCAAACTGACTCTTGGGAAGGTCCCGCACGTGCCCCAGCGATGCCTTGACAATGTATTTCCGTCCCAGCATTTTGCCGATCGCCCGCGCCTTGGCGGGAGATTCTACAATCACAAGCACCTTTGCCATTATTGATCACCTTTGGAAGACTATTTTAACCATTAAACGACAGGCCCGGCGCTGATGAAGTAGTGCCCGGGAAGCCTTCTGGCCAGGCCCTTGATCTCCAGCATGGTCAGGAGACCGCCGACAATCGATACGGTCATGCCGGTGCTCTCGGCCAACTGGTCAATATGCACCGGGTCCAGGCTCAATTTTCGGAGCAGAACGCCCTCATCTCCAGACGGTTTCTCCGTCGGTTTCTCCTCCTCAGAATCTCGCCGGCCCTGTTGCGCCATTTGTAAATAAGGATATTCCACCACAATGTCCTCTATGGTCTCCACCAGCTTGGCCCCCTGCTTGATCAGGCCATTGGTTCCCCGGCTGCGCTCGCTGGTGACAGGCCCCGGTACGGCAAATACATCCCGGCTCTGCTCCAGGGCTATGTAGGCCGTGATCAGGGCGCCGCTCTTGATTCCGGCCTCGACCACCAGTACCCCTAGCGAGCAGCCGCTGATGATCCGGTTCCTGATCGGGAAGTTTCTGGCGACGGGGCTGGCGGATGGCGGAAACTCGCTGATCAGTCCACCCTGCGACTGGATACGATCCCGCAACCGTTCATTCTCCCGCGGGTAACAGACGTTGACGCCGCACCCGAAAACCGCCAGTGTATAACCATTGCCGGCCAAGGTCCCAACATGAGCCGCAGTATCCACACCCCTGGCCATGCCGCTGACAACCCCCCAACCGTACTCCGCCAGACCCTGAGCCAACTCTCTGGCCATGGCCACCCCGTACGGCGTGGCCTGCCGCGCCCCCACTACCGCCAGCAGGGGCAATGCCGGCGCCGGTAATTTTCCCTTTACATACAGCATGGCTGGCGGATCAGCGATCTCCGTCAGAGCCCGGGGATATTCCGGGTCTCCCAACATCACGATCTCGACCCCGTTCGCCGACAAATCCTCATACGTTTTCACAGGATCGGCGTACTTCTGAAAAAAGAGGATCCGCTCGATCACCCGGGAAGATAGGCGCGGCACCTGCTGCAGTTCTGCGGCGCTGGCCAGCAGAGCATCCTGACCGCGCCGGCAATGCCGGTACAGGTGCAGCAGGCTGCGAGGTCCCAGGTCTGCGGCTATATGCAGAGCCGCCCAGTAAAAACAATCCTTCAAGCAAACCTCTCCCCGTTTGCTGATTATTATAATGTACATTTCGCCTGTTGCCTAATAATCCTTCCCACTGTTTATATTTTTTATCATTATTCATAAGTTATTTCTAAATTAAACATCATGCCGGCGGGCCGGCACACAGAACCATGAAAATGAAGCAGAGTGCATGATGTCTGCAGGGGCACCAGGTTGGGACTAGCCCCAGGCCTCTCCTTATTAGTCAAGGAAGGTCCATTTTCGTGATAAATAGTTGATTAGCCCGGTAATTCGCATATAATAGAAGTAGCTACGGTAGCTATCGTAGCTACAAAGGAGGCTTATTATGAGCACAACTGGCCAAAACGCTCAAAAGTTCAGTTATAATGTTAAACAGACCAAAAATGAGTACTCGAAGGTCAATAATCTGGCGCTACGAGGATTTGAGGTTTGTACTTATAAAGATGAAAAAGATTCTAAAGAAGTTGTAAGTCACATTAGAAAGACAATTTTTGATTACCTTCTGAGCCGTGTGACTTTTACGATCAACGAGGTATACGATGAAGAGATGGACGGCTGGACCGTCGCTGTTCCTGAAACTGATCTATACGGCGAAGGCGCCACCAAAGAGGACGCCATTAAAGACCTGATTTATAGTATTCATGAGTATATCTCGATCTATCAGAATTCAGATTTTCTTTCACAGCACGAACCTGCGGATAAGCAGGCCGCCATTCTCAGACTCATGCGCTGCGAGAATGATGATGAAATACAGAAAATGTTGGGCCTGTAACGATGCCACCACGCTTTGATCACGGAGATATCCGCCGTTTATTAAAACATTTTGGGTTTAAGCACATGAGCCAGGCCAGTTTTATCTATGTTGGTCAAACATTTGGCGCTAATAGAACTGTAAAATTTGACTATCATTCTGACCATACGCAACTCAAAGTTGGTACGGCTGCGCAAATAGCTAAATCTTTAGGCTTCAAAGATCAACAGGCCATGAAGAACTACTTCATGGACAACCTTTAGCCTGTTGCCGTCAGTAAATATTTTCAGGAGTGGTAATAATAATCTCGATCTCGTTAATAGTTGGATGTGACAAGGACTTTAAATTAACCGGATGCCCTTTCCGGGGGTTCACCATCCACTGAAAAGGAGTGCCCCGCTCTTTTAGAAGCCGCCCTGGAGATTGCTGCTGCAGGCGGCCATAACATCCCGCTGGTGGGGCCGCCGGGAACAGGCAAAATGCTGCTCGCTCCTTCGCCTCCTTGACGGGGTGGCCCTGCGTGCCGTTCCCACCGCGCCAGTCATACATGAACGCTACCTGCAAATCTGTAGGGCGCATGAAAGCCAGCCACTCTCCGTCGTGAGATCGGGCCGGGTTCGTTGCTGATGTCTGACCGTATCGTCAAGGGTGCTTGGTAATCGTCAAAATTGTAATATGGTCCTTTTCCGGACCGTAACACCAGAATATCCGGTAGGCCGCAGGAGTTGCCTGTTCGACATAGGCCTCGAATACTTTTTCTCCCCGGGGTCCTTTCAGGGTTGTAAATTCGTGAGTCTGAAGCCCTTTATGCCGGGGGTTTTCAGCTAACAGACAAAGCCCCTTACTCACAGCCTTATATCTTTTATTCAGACCGCGATCGGACTTGAGAATATTTAACTGATTCCTTGCCTGCTCAGTGAGATATATCACAAACATGTCCGTAATTACAGCTCTCCCAGGTCAAGACGGGAGATTTTATCCTCGGAGGCATCCTTAATCCCCTTAAGAACCGATTCCATGGCATCCCTGTTCTGATAGAGCCATAGTTCGGAGGCGGGGATTTCCACGACAGGTTGCAAAAGAACTTCTCCCCGCTCATTCTTGTAAAGGCGCACCCTCTTGTATCCCCCCATCAGTTCACCCAGGGTAAGCCTGTTGCGTTCGTCTATCGTCCGGGTATCAATCTCTTTGAACTCATCATGGATCATAAAAGTATTCTCCATTTGATGCACCTCCCAAAAAACATAATACCACATCGCCCTAAATGGGTCAATGGGATGTGGCCCCTAAGGTAATGGACATTCGATATGGCCCTTTCAACCCGGCAGGAAACCCCTTAAGCAGCAACGAATAGATATAGCGGCATAAATTTCCTTATCGTGAGGTCACGCCGGTGCTCGGTATCGTGAACTGCTGTTGCTGCCTGGGAATGAAGACGCACTTCGTCCGGGTGGAGGTGGACGTCTCCCCCGGTCTGCCGGCGTTCAATATTGTAGGGTTGCCCGATACGGCGGTCAGGGAATCCACCGAACGGGTGCGCGGCGCGATCAGAAACGCCGGGCTGGAGTTCCCCCTGAAGCGGATCACCGTCAACCTGGCGCCTGCGGACCTGAAAAAGGAGGGCGCCCTGTTCGACCTGCCGATCGCCGTCGGTATCCTGACCGCCACCGAGCAGATAGCCCAGGAACAGGTGGCCCGGTTTTTGATGGTGGGGGAGTTGTCTCTGGATGGCAGCGTCTGCTCCGTTCCGGGGATTATCCTGATGGCGGGAGATATCGCCGCTGAGCGCCCGGGCGCCGCTTTCATCGTCCCCCTGATCAATCTGGAAGAGGCCTCGCTGGCGCCTGGTATTCAAGTATACGGCGGTGGTCACCTGGCGGAAATAATCTCCTTCCTGCGCGGCCAGAGAGAGATTGCCACCGGCGACACCTGCGACGAGGAGAGGCGTGCGGCCATGCTGAGCGGCGGTGCCGCCGGCTTCAGTCTCGATTTCTCGGAGGTCAGCGGTCAGGAAAAAGTCAAGCGCGCCCTGGAGATTGCGGCCGCGGGCGGCCATAATATCCTGCTGGTGGGGCCGCCGGGCACGGGTAAAACGCTGCTCGCACGCCGGTTGCCATCCATACTGCCGCCGATGAACTGGGCGGAATGCCTTGAGGTCACCAAGATCTACAGCGTGGCCGGCCTGCTCCCCCAGGACAGCCCCGTGATCACTGCCAGGCCCTTCCGGTCGCCCCATCATACCGCCTCGGCGGTCAGCATCATCGGTGGTGGCAGGACGCCTCATCCGGGGGAGATCAGCTTTGCCTCCCACGGCATCCTGTTCCTGGACGAACTGCCCGAATTCAACCGAGATGTGCTGGAGGCCCTGAGGGAGCCGCTGGAGGAGAACATGGTCACCGTGGCCAGGGCTGCGGGAGCGTTTACCTATCCGGCCAACTTCATCTTCGTTGGCAGTATGAATCCCTGCCAATGCGGCTTTCTCGGCGACCCCAAGAAGACCTGCACCTGCACTCCCTATCAGGCGCAGCACTACCGCAACCGGATCTCCGGCCCCATCCTGGACCGCATCGATCTGCAGGTGGAGGTGCCGCGGCTGGAACTTGCCGAACTGGCCAATCACAGCCAGGGAGAAACTTCGGCGGAGATCAGAAAAAGAGTGATCACGGCTCATCAAATAGCGCAGACACGCTTCCAGGACGAAGGGATCATCAACAATGCCGAGATGAAGGGCCGTCAGATCAAAACCTTCTGTAAACTGCAGCCGGAGCCCCAGGAACTGCTGTACAAGATCTTTCAGAAGTTCGGCCTCAGCATGAGAGCCCTGGACCGGGTGCTCAAGGTATCCCGGACGATTGCCGATCTGGCCGGCGCCGAACAGATCGCGCCCCTGCACCTGGCTGAGGCGGTGCAGTACCGCTGCTTCGACCGTCCCCTCTTCTCTAATTGAACCGCAGTGAACCGCGGACTCTAAATACGATCTCTGCCTACAACTCTACAAGTTCTTGCAATGCGCATCAGCCATTTTTAAAGGACATACCGGCAAGCCCCCCCTAAATATCCATCCTAACAAAAAAAGTCAATAGTCATTCCATCGGCGTGTACCGAGTTGTCCCTCAGCCCTTCCCGCAATGCCGTTTCTTTCAGGAATATGTCGAAACAAGCAATTGTTTATCTATAATAGTCATTTGCTGTCGTGCATATCACAGACGCAATCTGTCCCGCTAAGTTCCTGTCGGGCAGGCCATTGCGCGACATATTGCCCATAAAAAATAAATGTCCCGGCAGCCGAATCGGCATCGGGACATTGCGGGCGCCTTACCGTGGTCTCTACTCTTTTGGCTTTAAGTTTATGGCAATATCCCTGGCAGCATTAGCCAATTGTTCATGCGCTCTCATAAACCGCCATGCCGTAATCAGAATAAAAACAAAGCCGGCCAATGTGATCAGCATGAAGATACAGTTCAGGATCATTGACGGTGTCGCTAAAGGATTATGCATCATTGGTCCCCCGGGGAATCTGTACATCAGCGTCTGCGCCTCCTTTCTGTTATTTGCATATACGGACGCGGTGATCCGTCTGATCTTCTTACCTTAGTTGCGGCTTACTCTGATTCTATTACTATTTTCCAATATAATCCTTAGAAATAAATAAGAATTATCTTCATCTGGAACTGAACCGGGTGATAGAGGAATTGACCGCCTCCTTCGAGAATTCTAAGTCATCACCTTGAGCATAATGGGAACTCAAGCTCATAGCAGAGATAATCTGTCAGCCGGCAATGAGAAATATGGTGAACGGAGTTCATACAATAGAGCAGGGCTTTGGAACAGGGCTTTTTTTCGGAATAGTGGGATTGATAGCAAGGCCTGGAGGGAGGCTGTATCATGATTCCGGTGCTGGTAAAAGAGATCGCCTTCGATATGTCATTGAGCCCCGTGGTATTGCTGGTAGACGAAGCCGAACAGCGCGTCCTGCCGATCTGGGTAGGGCCCTTTGAGGCACAGGCGATCGCCATGGCTATCCAGGGCGTCCTGGCGCCGCGCCCGATGACTCACGACCTGATCAAATCTCTTTGCGAGCACCTGGGTGTGACTGTACGCAGCATGATCATCAGCGACATCAAGGATGGCACCTATTTCGCGGAGATGTACCTGCAGACCGCCTCCGGCGAGATCATCGTGGATTCCCGCCCCAGCGATGCCATCGCCCTGGCCCTGAGAACCGGCGCCAAGATGTATATCTCCGACAAGGTCGCCGACTATACCGTATCCCTCGCCGAACTGATTGACGAGAGCCAGCAGGAGGAACTGCAAAAACTGCTCGGGTTCGAAGGCCCCGACGATTACAAAAAATCCCTTCACTAAAAACGCGGTACTGAAGCGGCTTCTCGTATTAACCTTAAGCTTGCAAGCTAGCGCCAAAGATAAATACTGTGCGTTAGCCCTGATCAAGCCGGGCGAGAGTAAAAATAAGTTATTTGCCGGCCTGGTCCCGTTCCTGCAGATAGCGGCAGATCTCCGCCAGGAACAACTCCCCGTAGAGAGCAAACTTATGCTCCCCCATGCCCTTGATGGCGAGCATGGCCTCCCGGTCCTGCGGACAGAGACGGCACATCTCGGTCAGGGTACTGTCATGGAACACCAGATACGGTGGGATCTGCCGCTGCCGCGACAGTTCCTTGCGCAGCGCCCGCAGCCTCTCAAACAATAGGCCTGCGGCGGGTGCAGCGGCCGGTGTTTCTGCTCGCGCCCGCCGCTGCACCCGCTCCTCGCCCTGCAGCACCAACCCGGCCTTCTCAGTCAGCTTCAACAGCGGATACTGCCCCTCGCTCAGCGCCAGATAACCCTCGGCGATCAGGGCGTTGATCAGGTCGACGATCTCCTTTTCCTTCATCGCCTGCAATGCTCCGTACGTCGCCAGCCTGTTCAGACCGTATTGCAGCACCTTCTTGCCGGTTGAACCCCGCAGGACGGCGGCCACCAGCGTCATTCCGAACCGCTCCCGCAATGACAGCACACATGTGAAAATCTGTCGCGCCTCCTCTGTGGCATCCACCAGTTCCCGGTCATCCTGGCAGTTGCCGCACCGGTCGCAGGGGCCATGCGTCTGTTCCCCGAAGTAATCGAGAATATAGTTGCGCAGGCAGGACGGCGTGTGGCAGTAATCGACTATCAATTGCAGGCGGTGATACTCCTGCGCCTGCCGCTCAGGAGTGATCGGCGACTGCTCGATCAGGAACTTCTGGATGTGGACATCCTGGGGGCTGAATAACAGGATGCAGTCTGCCGGGTCTCCGTCCCGTCCGGCGCGCCCGGCCTCCTGGTAGTAAGCCTCGATGCTCCGCGGCATGTTGTAGTGGATCACGTAGCGGACGTTCGACTTGTCGATCCCCATCCCAAAAGCGTTGCTGGCCACCATGATCCGGATGTCATCATAGAGAAACTGCTCCTGGTTCTGCGCCCGCTCCCGATCACTCAGCCCGGCATGATAGCGTCCGGCGGCCAATCCCTGCTGCTGCAGGGAGGCGCAGATCCGGTCCACCTCCCGGCGCGTGGCGGCATAGACGATGCCCGCCTGGTTCCGGTGGGCCTGCACGTACCGCCGCAGATAATCCCGTTTGTTCTCTCCCCTGACGACGGCCAGGGAGAGGTTCGGCCGGTCAAAGCCGGCGATGTAGATCTCCGGGCAGTCGAGGCGCAGGAGTCGCACAATGTCGTCCCGGACTTCCGGAGTTGCCGTGGCAGTGAAAGCGGCCACTGCCGGCCGCTGCCGCAGTCTGCCGATCATGGGGGCGATGGCCAGATAGCTGGGCCGGAAATCATGTCCCCAGTGCGATACACAGTGCGCCTCGTCTACGGCTATCAGGGAAATAGGCAGGGCGGCCAGCATTCCCATAAAGCGCTGGGACTCCAGCCGTTCCGGAGCGATATACAGGAGGCGGTAGGATCCGTGTCGCGCCTGTTGCAGGCGACGCTCCGCTTCCGCCCCGTCAAGGGAACTGTTGATGAAGGTAGCCGGTATACCCAACTCCTGGAGGGCGTCAACCTGGTCCTTCATCAGGGAGATCAGCGGGGATATGACGATGGTTGTGCCAGGCAGCAGCAACGCAGGGATCTGGTAGCAGATCGACTTGCCACCTCCGGTGGGCATGATCCCGAGGGTGTCGCGTCCGGCGATGATGCTGTCGATGACCTGCTGCTGCCCTTCCTTGAAAAAGCGGTATCCATAGTACCGCTCCAGGATCTCCCCCGCCTCTGGCATCAGTTCCCGTCACTCCCTCAACTTGCAATCCTCTCCAAGCATACTTATTCCCGCAACCAAAAGCAACTCCCGCCGCCGGGCGCTCACCGCCGTCCAGGCATGATTTTGGGGGTTCCCTCAACCGGTAACCGGCACAGTAACATGCCGGGCGAACCAAATGGGCTCATCCGATAACGGATGAGCCCATTTTCCATCAGCATTGCCGGTATGCCCATAAAGCCCTTAACGCCTGATCTGGTAGCTCCAGTTGAGATTGCTGTTGTTGTCCCAATTGTTGGCGCCATCCTTGAAACAGAAGTTGAACTGTCCTTCACGGGTGATGTCCACGTTCTGTTCAAAGCCCTCCGAGACCCTGTTCATGTGATAATCGTATTCATCCTGCCAGCTGCCCGCCCCGTAACCGGTACGCAGCCAGACCTGGTCGGCCCCTGAACTGGCCAGCAATCCGTGGTATTTGATTTTTACTTTATCGCCGACACGGCTGGGAACAGGATTGATGCTGAAGGCCGGGTGTAGGTCGAACATATTGCATCCCTCCGTTTGCGGATATTTGACAACGTTTTTATTATGAAAGATCCCGGAGGCTTTTATTCCTGACCGTCCACCTGCCGCCGCAGGTGGACGGTCAGATCGACACCGAGCACAAAGAGGGATGCGGTGGAGAGGTATCTGGGCGATACGGCATCAAATAGGATGTTGGCTTTGGCCGGAAACTCCCCGTCGCCCAGCCAGAGAGTCACCGCCAACATAATTCTTGGTAAAACCGGAATGGCAACTGCCACATCTCCGGCCAGCTTGATCGCAGCTCCTCCCAGCCGCCGGGCTGCCATGATCAATTGCTGCGGCTGTCCTTCAAAAACCTGAACCAGGGGCGCGATCCCCTCGGCCCTGAAGGGAGTATCGTGCAGCATCCCGCTGGGGAGTTCGGCAAAGGCGATCCATCGCCCGGTCTGGGGAGCGCCGCTGGCCTGGCTGAGATACTGCAGCAGCAGAGCCTCTTCATCGCGGGTCAGTTCACCCGCCTGGTCTCCCAGTATTTTCCCGCTGGGATAGAAGACCTCGTAAAACTTGTTCAGATAGCAGAGTCTGAGCGCCTGCCGGTCAGGCAGGTATTCAGACTGGCTCAGCCCCGCCATCTGCGCAGGGTCTTTCCTGGAGAAATCATCCCTGGCGGCGATCAGCACCTGCGGTTCCATCGAAGCCACCCCCTACCCCGCCCGGAGATCGCAGTCCGCCTCGCCGGCATAGGTCATGCTCAGCAGTTCTGCCAGATGCATGACCTGAACTGGCGACTGTTCCTGTTCCAGGACGTGGGTGATCTGCATGATGCAGGAGGGGCAGCCGGTTACCACCAGGCCGGCGCCCGTTTCCTGGATGTTTTTGGCCTTGCGCTTGCCGATCCTGTTAGACAGGTCGTAATAGGACAAGTTGAATGAACCGGCCGCCCCGCAGCAGCGGTCAGCTTCCTTCATCTCCTGGAACTCCAGGCCGGGCACGCCCCTGATCAGCTTGCGGGGGGCTGCGTAGACTCCCTGCCCGCGCCGGAGATGGCAGGGGTCATGATATGTGGCCAGCAGCGGCACCTCCCGGTCGCCGGGCTGGAAGTCGACAGCATCGTTCAAAAACTGGCTGAAATCCATCACCTTGCCTGCAAAGCCCCGGGCCTCGCCGCCCTCGATCAGGTCGGCGTAATCGTGCAGCATGCTGCCGCAGGAGGCGCAGTCGGTGATGATGGCATCGACTCCGGCCCTGGTAAAGGTTTCGATGTTCCTACGGGCCAGGGCTGCCGCCGAGGCCTCGTCTCCGCTGGCCAGGGCCGGAATCCCGCAGCACCACTGTTCCGGGATCACGATCTCCACCCCGTTGCGCTTGAGCACATCGACTACCGCAAAACCAGTCCCGGGGTAGACGTAATTGGTGAGGCAACCCGTATAATAGGCCGCTCTGATCCGCGGGCGGCTGCCGGTGATCACTCGGGGCACCTGCCGGCGGAAGGGGTGCCTGGCCACCTTCGGAAGCAACCCCTCTTTTTTGGCCAGATCATCGCTGATCAGCTTGAGCAGACCGGTTTTCCGGACCAGCCCCTGAGCGCCGCTATGCTGGTAGAGATAGCCCATCCGGGCCGCCAGAGACAGATTTCCGTTATTCTGCAACAGGTTCTGAAAGATATTTTTCTTGATAAAGGAGATGCCCTTCTCCCCGGCGATCTCCCGGCGCGCCGCCAGCACCAGCTGATCGACCGGCACCTTGTTCGGGCAGTTGTCCACACAGGCCTTGCACAGCAGGCACAGGCTCATCAGTTCCTTCATCTTGGGAGATAACTCAACCTTGCCCTCAAGATAGCTCTTGATCAAAAAGATTTTGCCCCGTGCCACATAGGACTCGGCCTGGGTCTCCCCGTACAGGGGGCAGACTGCCTGGCAACCACCGCATTTGCTGCAGCGTTTTAAGGCCTCACTGGCCGTGGCCAGAGTTTCCAAGGTGTTCACCCCCAAAGATCTTGCCCGGGTTGAGAATATTTTTCGGGTCGAGAGCCTGCTTGATGGCCAGCATCGCCTGATAGCCGGCCTCTCCCGTTTCCAGTTTCAGATAAGGCGCCTTCATGGTGCCGATGCCATGCTCGCCGGACAGAGTGCCGCCCAGCTCGACAGCTGCCTGGAAGAGTTCGCCGACCGCCTTTTCCACCCGTTCCATCTCCTCTGCGTCCTTCTGATCGCAGAGGATATTGGGATGCAGGTTGCCGTCGCCCGCATGCCCGAAGATCACCAGGTCCAAATGGTACCGGAGGGCGATCTCCCGGAGTTTTCTGGCCATATCCGGTATCTGGCTGCGGGGCACGCTGACGTCCTCGCTGATCTTGGTCGGCTTGATCTGCACCACGGCAGCGGATACCGCCCGGCGGGCCGCCCAGATCTCGTTTCTCTCCTGCTCGTTGCCGGCCGTTCTGATCTCCCTGGCGCCGCCCTCACGGCATAGCTCCGCCACGCGCCCCGCCTGTGACTCGATCAGGTCGCGGGCGCCGTCCACCTCGATAATCAGGATCGCCCCGGCATCCACGGGCAGGCCCAGGTGCAGATAGTTCTCCACGCACTGGATCGTCCGGTCGTCCATCAATTCCAGGGTCACCGGGATGATCCCCCGCTTGATGATCAGGGTTACTGTCTGCGTTGCCTCATCCAGCTTCGTGAAGACTGCCATCAGTGTCTTGATCGCTTCCGGTTTGGGAATCAGCCGCAGATAGATCTTGGTGATGATGCCCAGGGTACCCTCAGAACCGGTGTAGAGCCTGGTCAGGTCATATCCGGTCACGCTCTTCACGGTCTTGCCGCCGGTGGTTACCAGTTCACCCTGGGGCGTGACCACCTCCAGGCCCATCACGTAGTCCCTGGTAACGCCGTACTTGAAGGCCCGGGGCCCGCCGGCGCATTCGGCCACATTCCCGCCGATGGTCGAGGTCTTCAGGCTGGCCGGGTCCGGCGGATAGAACAGGCCCCGCCGTTCCACCTCCTGCTGGATGGCAAAGGTAACCACGCCGGGCTCCACCACTGCTACCAGGTTCTCCTCATCGATCTCCAATATTCTGTTCATGCGGGTCAGGTCCAGCACCACACCGCTGTTGACCGGCAGCGACCCCCCGCTCAATCCGGTTCCGGCGCCCCGGGGAATGATGGGAAACAGGTGCCGGTTGGCCAGCCTGACGATTGCCTGGATCTCCCCGGTGTTGCCCGGACGGGCTACCAGATCCGGTATAAAGGCATTAGGAGTGCCATCGTAGCCGTAGCACATTCTCTCTTCCAGCGAAATGAAGATGTTCTCCTCGCCCACAACCCTGGCGATCTCATCGATAACAGAGGGCGGGATCATCTGCATGCCTCCTCTTCTGCGTTTGTAGCGACGATCCGGCTCTTTTTACTGTTTTATCGCCCAGTCTTTCAAGCCAATATTAGCACAAGAAAGGACTGAATCATATCCCGCTTAAAAAGCTCTGCCCTGCTGGAATAAAAAATAAATAGAGAATTACAAGGATCTATGGGGTGTCGTATCTAATATTTATATGTCGAAAGGAACAAACTGCCTATGGAGGTGAGAATACAGGAACTATCTCTGAAATTGTAATTTTTTTTAGTAGACTAAAGAGGGGGCTAAAGATTTTGAGGTCAAAGAAGTTGGCAATTGCGTTGGCGCTTACCCTGATGCTTTCCATCGGGTTGACGGGATGTAGCAAGGCGACCAATCCGTCCAGCCAGGCGCCGGCAAAATTGAAGGTGGCTTTCATCTATGTGGGGCCGGTTGGTGACGCCGGTTGGACCTATGCCCAGGATCAGGGGCGCAAGTATCTGGTGGATCACGTTTCCGGCATCGAGACCACCTATCTGGAAAACGTACCGGAGGCCGACGGCGAGAAGGTGGCCGATCAGTTGGTGGCACAGGGCAACAAGGTGATCTTCGCCACCAGTTTCGGCTATATGGACGGCATTCTCGCCTCTGCCAAGAAACATCCGGATGTCATCTTCCTGCACTGCTCCGGCGTTAAAACCGCAGACAACGTGGGCACCTACTTCGGTCGCGAGTATCAGGCCCGCTATCTGACCGGCATCGTGGCCGGAAAGACCACCAAGAGCAATCAGATCGGCTACGTGGCCGCCTTCCCGATCCCAGAATGCGTCAGAGGGATCAACGCCTTCACGCTGGGCGTGCGCTCTGTCAATCCGAACGCCGTCGTCAAGGTAGTCTGGACCAATACCTGGCTGGATCCGGCCAAGGAAAAGGATGCCGGACTGAGCCTGGCCGAACAGGGATGCGACGTGCTGGCGCAGCACCAGGATAGTCCGGCCGTAGTCCAGGCCGCCGAGGAAAAGGGAATACACGCCCTTGGCTATGACAGCGATATGTCCAAGTACGCTCCCAATGCCTACCTGACAGGCCCGGTCTGGAACTGGGGCCCCTATTTCGTCAAAACAGTGCAGGCTGTCAAGGACGGCACCTGGAAGACCAATGCGTACTGGGGACCGATGTCTGACGGCGTGATCGACATTGCGCCATTCTACCACGTGCCAACAGATGTCCAAACACTGGCCAACGAAAAGAAGCAGTTGCTCTTATCCGGCAAGTGGGACGTTTTCACCGGCCCGATCAAGGACCAGCAGGGCGCTGTGAAGGTTAAGGACGGGGCATCCCTGACAGACAATGAGATGCTCAGCCTGGACTGGTTCGTGCAAGGGGTACAGGGCACCATTCCCAAAACACAGTAATAATCGGACAGCTGCTGGCAGGTATGCTCCTGCCAGCAGCACCTTTTTTTAGGAGGCCCGCCATGGCCGAAATCCTGGTTGATATGCGGTCTATTACCAAGCGCTTTCCCGGCATTCTGGCCAATGACGCTATCGATTTTCAAGTCGAGCGGGGAGAGATTCATGCCCTGCTTGGAGAGAACGGCGCCGGTAAGAGCACTCTGATGAGTGTCCTGAGCGGTTTCTACCGCCCGGACGCCGGCGAGATCTGGCTGCGCGGCCGGAAGGCCAGCCTGCATTCGCCGCGCCAGGCCCTGGACCACGGCATCGGCATGGTTCACCAACATTTCAGGCTGGTCGAGACCTTCACCGTAGTGGAAAACGTGCTGTTGGGAACGACAGGCGGCCCTCAGCTATTTCTGAATCGCCGTAAATACGAGGGCACCATCGCCGGCTTTGCCAAAAATTATGGTATCGACATCGACCCTCGGGCCAAGATCTGGCAGCTGTCCGTGGGAGAGAAACAGCGGATCGAAATACTCAAGCTGCTTTACCGGGGCGCCGACATACTCATACTGGACGAGCCGACGGCGGTCTTGACCCCCCAGGACGTGAGAGATCTTTTCAAGACGTTGCGCCAGATGACCGATAGCGGCCAAGCAATTATTCTGATCACTCATAAATTGCAGGAAGTCATGGAAGTGGCCGACCGGATCACTGTCCTTCGCAAAGGCAGGAACGCCGGCACGGTCTTTAAGAAGGATGTGGATGAGCGGATGCTGACCGGCATGATGGTGGAGCGGGATCTGCTCACCGTCACCCCGCCGCGACAGCACCGCATCGGCGCTCCGGTGCTGCGCCTGAAAAATGCCAGCGTCATCGGAGACCGCGGCCTGATCGCCCTGAAGGGCGTCTCCCTCGAGGTGCGTTCGGGCGAGATCTTGGGCGTTGCCGGTATTACCGGCAACGGGCAGCGCGAACTGGCCGAGGCGATCACCGGGCTCCGCCCCTTAACCAGAGGCAAGCTGCTGATCGGCAACGCCGACCTCACCAATCAGGGACCAGGGCGGCTGATCAGGGCGGGAGTCGGCAGCATTCCGGAGGACCGTCTGGGCACGGGGCTGGTTCCCGGTCTTGACATATATGATAATGTGATCTTGAAAGATTACCGGCGCGATCCGATCAGCCGCCGACAGATCATCGATCGCCATGCGGTGAGCGACAGGGCCAACAGGCTGGTCTCCAAGTTCCAGATCCAGACTTCCGACCTCAATTACCCGGTCAGGCTGATGTCCGGCGGCAACCTGCAGCGCCTGCTGCTGGCGCGGGAGATCTCCCTGCAGCCCAAATTGGTGATCGCATCCTATCCTGTGCGCGGCCTCGATGTCGGGGCTACTGAGTCTGTCTACCGGCTGCTGACCGATCTCTGCAATAAAGGGGTGGCCATTCTTCTGATCTCTGAAGACCTCGACGAACTCCTCTCCCTGGCGGATCGGATCGCCGTACTGTTCCGGGGAGAGATCATGGGGATCGTCGATGCCAAAGAGGCGGACATAGAAGACCTGGGCCTGATGATGGTAGGCGTTTTAAAGGAGCCGGCAGGAGCATGATCAACAACTGGTTCGACAAACGATTCTCATTGACGCTTGAAAAGCAGATGAGCGTCCCCCCCTGGGTCTCACTGCTGGTGCCGCTCGCCTCCATTGCCCTGGCCCTGTTGGTAGGCGCGGCCTTTCTCGGCCTGACCGGCAATAACCCCTGGCAGATCTATGGTGTCATGTTTCAGGGGGCTTTCGGCACTGCCTACGGTCTGTCGGAAACCGTCGTCAACGCCATTCCCCTGCTGTTGACCGGATTGGGCGTGGCTCTGGCCTTTCGCATGCTGTTGTGGAATATTGGCGCCGAGGGCCAGTTCTTCATGGGCGCCTTTGGCGCCGGCTGGGTCGCCCTCTCCTTTCCGCACGCTCCGGCCTATCTGGTGCTGCCCGGCATGCTGCTGGCCGGCTTTGCCGGAGGCGCTCTCTGGGGATTGCTGCCAGCCATCCCCCGCGCCCTGCTCGGCGTCAACGAGACCCTGACCACGCTCATGCTCAACTATGTGGCGATCCTGTGGGTAGACTACCTGATCTACGGCCCCTGGCGCGACCCGCACGGCTTCAATTTCCCGCTCACCGCCCAGTTCTCGCAGGCAGCCACGCTGCCCAGCCTGTTCGGTACGCGGATGCACGCCGGTCTCTTCATCGCCCTGGCGGCAGCTGTGGCCGTCTACATCATCATGAAACACACCACCTGGGGTTATGAGATCAGGGTGATCGGCGAGAGCCATCAGGCCGCGAGGTACGCCGGGATCAACGTGGCCAAGAACATCCTGTTGGTAATGCTGATCAGTGGAGGCTTGAGCGGCCTGGCCGGATTCTGCCAGGTATCCGCCATCACCCACCGCCTTCAGGAATCGATCTCGCCCGGCTATGGTTACACGGCGATCATCGTCGCCTGGCTGGGCAAGCTGAATCCCTGGGCGATCATCGTGGTCTCCTTGCTGTTTGGCGGTTTTCTGGTGGGTGTCTACATGATGGAATCTGCCGGGCTGCCTGCGGCTACGGTCTCCATTCTCGAGGGAGCGATCCTGTTCTTTGTCCTGGCCGGAGAAATGCTGACCCGCTACCGCATCCGCCTGGAAAGGAGGAATGCTTAGTATGGAATCGGTCACAGTTGCCGTTCTATCAGCCGCAGTAACCGTCGGAACGCCGATTCTCTACGCCACGCTGGGCGAGTTGTTTGCTGAAAGAGCAGGCGTCCTGAACCTGGGCGTGGAGGGCATGATGCTGGTGGGAGCGGTCTCGGGTTTCATGGCCACCGTGCATACGGGCAATCACTGGCTGGGAATACTGGTGGCCATGGCTGCCGGTTGCCTGGTGGCGCTGATCCACGCTTTTTTGACAGTCAGCCTGGGCGTCAACCAGGTGGTCAGCGGGCTGGCTCTCACCATCTTCGGCACCGGATTGAGCGGTTATCTGGGCAAGGACATGGTCGGCATTCCCTCCCCCTCGCCCTTCAGCAGTCTCAATCTGGGCTTTCTGAGCCACATACCGTACATCGGACAGATCCTGTTCCAGCATGACGCTATGGTCTACCTCACCTACCTGCTGGTACCGCTCTGCTGGTACTTCCTCAACCACACCGCCTCCGGGCTCGATCTCCGGGCCGCCGGAGAAAACCCCGGCGCTACTGACGCCGCAGGCCTCGATGTAGGCCGGATCAGATATGCCGCGGTGATTTTCGGAGGGGCGATGGCCGGAGTTGGCGGCGCCTATCTGTCCCTCGTTTACGCTCCTGCCTGGCTGGAGAACATGACCGCCGGCAGGGGATGGATTGCCGTGGCCCTGGTGATCTTCGCCATCTGGGACCCGTTTCGGGCGATGTTGGGGGCCTACCTGTTCGGCGGCATCGAAGCCCTGGGATTTCGTCTGCAGGCGATCGGCATCACCATGTCCCCCTTTGTCCTGAGCATGCTGCCCTACCTCTTCACCATCATCGCCCTGATCCTGATCACCTACGGCAGCCGTAAGAACCACGTGGGCGCCCCTGCGGCCCTCGGGCTTGCCTACGAACGAGAGGAGCGGTAACACTCTCTTGCCGGCGCCCGGCCCGATCCGGATAACGGCCGGCTTGTCTGCTGTCTGCCCGGATGCCTGATCAATTTCCGGTTCCCCTGCTGATCAGTTCATGTATCCTGTTGAATAATGTAGTGTCATAGTCCTCATGCAGTGAGACCTCCAGCACATCGTGCAGCTTTTCCAGTTGTTTTACGATCTGCTCCAACCCCCGATCCTTATTGACCAGCAGGTATATCCTGCTGGTGGTTCCGTCACCGAGCCTTCCGCACAGTATGCCTTCCAGATTGAACGCCCGCCTCGAAAAAAGCCCCGTGATGTGGTACATGACTCCGGGATGGTTCCGCACTTTTAAACCGACCACCATCGATTCATTCATCGCTCTCACCGCCGATCATTTCATATATCGCCCTGCCCGGGGGTACCATCGGAAAAACGTTCGCCGCCTGATCTATGGGCACGTTAATGAGGCACGGGCCAGGTTCAGCCAGGGCCTTTTGGAAAATGGAAACAGGCTCGCCATCCTCCCCGCTCAAATCGTAGCCATTAATGCCAAAACCTCGGGCAATAGCAACAAAGTCGGGGTTGGTCATGAATTTGGAGGCTATGTAGTTCTGCTCATAAAACAGTTCCTGCTGCTGCCTGACCAGTCCCAGGTGTCCGTTCTGGAACAGGATGACGGTGACATCGAGCCGCCAGTCGGCCAGCGTGGCCAGTTCCTGAATATTCATGAGCAGCGAACCGTCTCCGCTAAAGCAGATCACTCGCTTGCCGGGGTTGGCAAGGGCAGCGCCGATCGCCGCCGGCAGTCCAAAGCCCATCGTGCCGAGACCGCCGGAAGTCAACAGCGTGCGGGGCCGCTGAAACGGATATGCCTGGGCGACCCACATCTGATGCTGTCCGACATCAGTTGCCACAATGGTATCCGGGGCGGCCAACCCGCCTATGGTCTTGATGATGTTGATGGGATGGTATACCTGGCCAAGACATGCCGAATGCTGCTCCCGTTAAGGGCATTATACAGGGGGAGATTGGCGCCTCCCGGAATGCCGGCAATTATTTTTATGCCCTGTCTTTCCAGAAGTTTGACAATAATTTCAGCGCCAGAATACTTCATGCCCGTCCCTCCTCACGTGTTTGCAGATATTAAGCGCTGTCTGACAACAAATCTCCCGGACAATAAAAAAACCCTCGTCCGTCTAGGACGAAGGTTGACCTCCGTGGTACCACCCAAGTTTGTACAAGTGTACACGCTCATTCAGGTACGGGCGTAAATGCCGATACCCTTCCCCGATAACGGTGGGATTCCGTTGAAGTCTACTCTCCTCGGATTTCGGTTCACAGCTCAGAGGCTACCTTCTATATACCCGTCTGGGGGATTTTCCACCGCCATCCCCTCTCTATGTTTCAGGAGTATATATACTCCTCCTCTTCATAGCCTTTCCGGAGTATTTTTTTGAATTCTAACTGGATAGATAATATTTGTCAAGCGCTAGTTTTTGCGCGTCTTCCCTCCGTCATGAAATCTCCACAATCTGTCCCACAGGATACCATTGCACGTTTTTATTGAACA